>DASVIS010000023.1:0-28195 GCA_036381995.1 Vicinamibacterales bacterium
ACCTCGGCCAGTCGGGCGGCCACTTCGGCCGGCCCGGCGGCCATGAACACCCAGGGCGCGACGACGATCGACGCGCTGTTTGGCCCCCTCCCCGTGAGGAACACGTCGGGCCGCGCCTGGCTCTGGCTCGCCTCGCAGAAGCAGCTCAAGGCGGTACGCCTGCGCCTGGGCGTCACCGACGGGCAGTACTTCGAGCTGCTCGAGGGTGACCTCCAGCCGGGCACCGAACTGGCGATCGCGGTGACGCTCGGCACCGAGTCGGCCAACCGGAACACCTCGCAGTCGGGCAACCCGCTGATGCAGCCGCAGCGCGGTCCGGGCGGGGGTGGTCGGGGTCGCTAGTTCTCGTGCGGAATTTCCAGTAACTGCTCTATGCCTGTCATCTCCGTTCGCGATTTGAAGAAGACCTACGTCGTTGGCGACATCGAGGTGCGCGCGCTCCGGGGCGTGAGCCTCGACGTCGAGTCCGGCGAGTTCATGTCGGTCACCGGACCGTCCGGCTCGGGCAAGTCGACGTTCATGCACATCCTCGGCTGTCTCGACCGACCGACGTCCGGACAGTACTTCCTCGATAGCAAGGACGTGTCGCGCCTGTCGAAAAACGAGCTCGCCCGCATCCGCAATCACCAGATCGGCTTCGTGTTCCAGGGGTTCAACCTCCTCTCCCGGACGTCGGCGCTCGAGAACGTCGAGCTGCCGCTGCTCTACAACAGCGGCGCGTCCAAGGCGTCGGATCGGAAACGCCGGGCGATGGATTCGCTCAGGCTGGTGGGTCTCGAGCAGCGGTTCCACCACTTCCCCAATCAGCTCTCGGGCGGACAGCAGCAGCGCGTCGCGATTGCGCGCGCCCTGATCAACAACCCTTCGATCCTCCTGGCCGACGAGCCGACGGGCAACCTCGACACTAAGACGTCGATCGAGGTCATGGACGTGTTCCAGACGCTGAACCGGGAGCGCGGGATCACGGTGCTGCTCATCACGCACGAGCGTGACATCGCCGAGTACGGCACCCGCATCGTCTCGTTCCGGGATGGGCACATCCAGACCGACGAGAAGATCACCGGCCGGCGGATCGCCAGCGAGGAGTTGGCGGCGCTGCCTCCCGTCACCGCCGACTAGGAGTAGCATGACGATAATCATGACGTTTCGGATCGCCCTGAAGGCGCTCAATCGGAACAAGATGCGAACGGCGCTCACGATGCTCGGGATGATCATCGGCGTCGGCGCCGTCATCACCATGGTGGCACTGGGCAACGGGGCTCAGGTCTCGATCGAGCAGGCCGTTCAGTCGGCCGGCACGAACGTCATCATGGTGAACGCGGGCAACTTCAGCTCGGGCGGGGTCCGCCAGGGCCAGGGGATGTCGAACACGATGACGCCCGATGATGCGGCGGCCGTGCGCGAGGTGCCCGGCGTGCAGTACGTGGTGGAGACCATCAACAACCGTGGCGGCCAGATCGTCGCAGGGAATCAGAACTGGAACACCCGCGTCGAGGGGACCAACGTCGACCTGCCGGCGATCAAGTCGTGGGCGCTCGAGTCCGGCCAGTTCTTCACGCCCGCCGACGTCACGAGCGCAGCGAAGGTCTGCGTGATCGGCACGACCGTCAAGACCATGCTCTTCCCCGACGGCGGCGACCCGGTGGATCAGATCATCCGCATCGGGAAGCACCCGTTCAAGATCGTCGGCGTGCTGGTCAGCAAGGGTCAGTCGTCGGTGGGCCAGGACCAGGACGACGTCATCTACGCGCCGTACACCACCGTGCAGAAGAAGATGCGCGGCGTGACCTTCATCGAGAACATGACGGTGTCGGCCAGCTCGGCCGACAACATCCGACAGACCGCCGACGCGATCGCCGCGGTGCTGCGCGTGCGCCACAAGATCCAGCCGGGCGACAACGACGACTTCATGGTCCGCACGCTCGAGGACATCGCGGCGATGCGGACCGAGACCACCAGGACGATGACCGCCCTGCTGGCCGGCATCGCCGGTGTGTCGCTCCTGGTCGGCGGCATCGGCATCATGAACATCATGCTGGTGTCGGTCACAGAACGGACCCGCGAGATCGGCCTCCGCCTCGCGATCGGCGCGCGCGGCCGCGACGTCCTCATGCAGTTCCTCGTCGAGGCGGTTGTGCTCAGCATGCTCGGCGGATCGATCGGGATCGGGCTGGGATACGGCCTCTCGCGAGGCCTCACCCAGTTCCTCGCGTGGCCGACCGCCGTTTCGCCTGACGCCGTCCTCATGGCGTTCGGCTTTGCCGCGGGTATCGGGATTTTCTTCGGCTTCTATCCGGCGCGGAAGGCCTCGGGCCTCGATCCGATCGAGGCGCTGAGATACGAGTAGGGACGGTCGTCAACTGTACAGTGGAGGAAAGATGAAGAAGATTGCATTGCTCGTGATGGTGATGGCGTTGGCGGTGGCGGGCCTGTCGTTCGCGCAGGCGAATCCGAACTTCTCGGGCTCGTGGGCGCCGAAGGTTGACCAGGCGGCACCGGCGCCGCCGGCAGGCGGTGGTGGCCGTGGCGGTGGCATGGCCGGCCCGATGACGGTCAAGCAGACACCGACCGAACTGACGCAGGAAGTGGTGCGCGGTGAGAACACGATGACCACCGTGTACAAGCTCGACGGCACCGAAACCGTGAACAAGACGCAGCGCGGCGAGTCGAAGAGCACGGCCAAGTTCGACGGCGCCAAGCTGGTCATCAAGACCGTGTCGGAAGGCCCGAATGGCGCCATGGAAACAACGGCGACCTGGAGCCTGAGCGCGGACGGCAAGGAGCTTTCGATCGTGCGCACGACTCAGCGCGGCGAATCGAAGCAGGTGTACACCAAGCAGTAGCTCGCGTCCAGGGTGTGAGGGGGCCGGTGAAAGTCGCCGGCCCTTTCGTTTGTACCAGGTTCACGGCTGCGGAAGACGCGCCAGCAGTTCCCGCACGGTCAGCCCGGTCACCGGGTCGCGCCAGTCAGCGGCGATGTCCGCGAGCGGTTCGAGCACGAACCGGCGCTCCCTGAACCGCGGATGCGGAACCACGAGTCCCGGCTCCTCCACTCTCTGCGCTCCGAAGAAGATCAAGTCGAGATCGAGTGTGCGCGAGGCTCCCGGGTGCGGACGCTCCCGGCCGTGCTCGTGTTCGATCTGAAGGAGTTCGTCCAGCAGGGCCCGGGCCGTTCCCTCGAACACGCCCGTCATCGCGGCGTTGAGGAACCGGTGTTGCGGTCCGACGATCGCGACAGGATCCGTTTCGAAGACGCGGGAAAGGCGAAGATCGGAGAGGACGACCTGCAGCCGCGAAGCGGCGGCGTCCAGGTAGGCCCGCCGGTCGCCCAGGTTGCTGCCGAGGGCGACGGCGACGGAGGCCACTATTCCACCCAGCGGGTTGGCAGCACGGATCCGGGCGTGCGTTCGCCCCCGGTGCGGCGACCGAGCAGATCGAGGCGGCCGGCGGAGGCCTGGTGGAACAGGCGCGCCTGTTCCTGCATCTCGCCGAGCATGAGGTCGATCATCAGTCTGTGGCGGGCATGGGTGATGCCAGCCGCCCGCGGACGCCAGGCGTCCACGAACGAGTCAATCGCCCTCGCATCATCCCGAACGACGCCGCGCAGCGCGTCGTCGCCCTTCACCGTCGCCAGCGTCTCGGGCTCGGGAGCCGCGGGCACGCTTCCGCCCAGGTCACCAATCGCGTCGGCGAGCCAGGTCAGGTGCTGGTCTTCCCTGGCGATCACGTATTGGTAGGTGTTGTTGACGTCGTACTGCCCGGCGATGCGAGCCACCGCCTCGTGGCGGCGACGCAGCAAGGCCTTCTCGCCGTAGAGGTCACAAAGCCGCTGCAGAATCTCGGCCGGCCTCACGCGTTCTGTCTGTCCTTGCAGGTCTTGCACACGCGGGTCCAGGGAATTGCGTCGAGCCGGGCGTGGGCAATCGGCTCGCCACAGTCGCGGCAAACGCCGTACGTGCCCTTGTCGAGCCGTACCACCGCCTCTTCGATCGCCTGGAGGATCTTGGCGTCCGTCTGCTTCAGCCTGAGCTGGATGTGGACCTCGTTGTTCCCGGTCGCCTGATCCGCGAGGTCCCCCTGCCGGCTGTTGGTCTCGTTCTGGAGCGGCTTGATGCCGCCAGATGCCAGGATCTCCGAACGTTTCCTGACCAACGCGTCCCGATAATGCTGCAGGTCCATTCCCATCTCCTCACGCGGTGATGACAAACTCTAATGATAGCACGAGTTGTCAGACCCGACCGGAAGCCAGGGACAAGGCGGAACAGGGCCCGCGTTCGCGGCCATGTCCGGGGGACCCGCTACTCCGATCGAAGCGTTCCCAGCGGCCTGCGGCGGAGGATATCGGCGGTCGCCAGCAGCCCGACCGCGCACACGACCAGCGCCGTCACCGCCATGCCGACCAGGCTGATCGACGGATACGGCGACCAGCGGATGTCGAGCACGTGCCGGCTGACATAGTACGTGAGCGCAATGGCCGCCATCGACCCGATCGCGCCCGCCAGGAGGCCGAGCACGCCGTACTCGATCGCCGTCATGGTCGTGAGCAGACGGGTCCCGGCTCCCAGCGTGCGGAAGATCGCCACCTCGTAGATACGCTGGAACCGGGTCATCGACACGGACCCGATCAGGATCAGGCCGCCCACCAACAGCACGAGGCCGCCGACGACGCTGACGCCGAGCGTCACCTTGGAGAGCACCCGTTCGACGTTCTGGAGAATCTCGCGCAGATCGATCACCGAGACGTTCGGAAACCGATCCACCAGATCCCGCTGAAGGCGGGCCCTCGCTGTCGGGTCGAGAGGCCCGCGGACGGGCGCGACGTAGGTCGCGGGGGCCTTGTCGAGCGGACCGGGTCTGAACACGAACATGAACCCACCCTGCCGCGCGTCGCGCCAATCGACCTCACGCACGCTGGTGATCCGCGCGTCCACGATGCGGCCGAGCACGTCGAACCGCACCGTGTCGCCGATCTGAAGCCGTGATCGATCGCGCAGCCCCTGCTCGATCGACACCTCGGGCGCGTCGGTCCGGCCGGGTCCCCAGAACCGGCCTTCCACGACACGTTCGTTCGGCTGCAAGTGGTCCCGCCAGGTCACGGTGAACTCGCGACCGAGGCCCCCCCGGCGCCGGACCTCCTCGTAACTCCGCAGCGTCACCTCGCGTCCTGTCACCGCCGTAACCCGCGCGCGCAGTACCGGGATGGCGGACGGCGGCCGCTTCCCCGTCCGCTCCTCCAGCAGGCGCTCGACGCCGGACGCCTGGTCTGGCTGCACGTCGATCAGGAACATGTCCGCGGCATTTCCGTCGAGCGTCACCGAGAACTGATCGAGCAGGTTGGCCTGCAAGGAACGGACGCCGACGATGAAGAAGGCGCCGAGACCAACCGCGAGCAACACGGCGCGCGTCTGGTTGCCGGGACGGCTCAATCGCAACACGGCATGCCGCACCGCGACAGAACGGGAGGAGGCCAGCGGATGGAGCGCGCGAATGAGACCGGTTCCAACCAGGCTCAGAACCAGCGCCACGGCCGCGAGCCCCACGGACACCGCAAGGCCGATGCGAAACGACCCGGCCTGCCAGCTCGCAATCAGCACCAGCGAGGCCAGCAGCACGGCCATCGCTGCCCAGCTCAGCCAGTCGCGCCCGCCGGTCCGGACGGCCTCCCGCAGAAGCAGCGAAGGCTTCACGCGGCGAACGTCCAGCAGCGGCACCGCCGCGAACAGCACGGCGACCAGCAGGCCGATGGCCACGCCCTGGACCACCGCCGAGGGCGTCATGTCGTTGGGCAGGCTGTCAAGCCCGGGCTGGCCGGCGAACACCCAGGGGAGCGCGGCGAGCCCCACCGCCGCGAGCGCGACGCCCAGCAGGCACCCGACGGCGCCAAGCAGGATCGCCTGCGCCAGATACGCCGCAAACACCTGACGGCTCGTCGCGCCCAGGCACTTGAGCACCGCGACGCTCCGCACCTTCTGCTGGACGAAGACACGGGTCACGCTCGACACGCCGATCCCACCCAGGATCACGATGACGAGGCCGACAAGGCTCAGGTAGTTCTCGGCCCTCGACAGATCTTCTCCAACGTGGTCCTCGGTGCCCCGAAACGACCTGACGTTGACGAACTGGCCTCGGAGCTCGGACCGCAACTGGTTCGCGATCGCGTCGATCGACCGGTCGGGCAGCTTGAGCTGTATATCGCGGGAGACACGGCTGCCGAAGCCAAGCAAGCCGGTGCTCTCGAGATCGGCCGCGTCGACGAGGATCCGCGGGCCGAAGCTGAAACCTGCCACGCGCCGGCCGGGCTCCGACACCAGCACGCCTCGAACCGTGAACCTCCCAGCGCCGATGAGAATGTCGTCGCCCACGCGCGAATCGAGTTGAACGAGAAGTTCGGGCCGCACGAGCGCGCCGTGCCCCGCGAGGAGCCGGTGCGAATACGGCTGCCCGCTCTGGAGTTCCACGGTCCCATACAAGGGAAATCCCGGTTGAACGCCTCGAACCTCCGCCATCCTCGCCACGGGGCGGCGTTCGTCCGCCGGGCGCACCATCGTGCTGGTTTCGATACCTTCCGTGCGGGCCAGCACCGTGGCGCCGGCCAGGCGCCTTGCAATGATCTCGCGGGACTTCTCGTCCCACGGCCGGCTCGTGGACAGCGTGACGTCTGCGGCCACCAGACTGCGCGCATCGCGCGCGATCGCCACCCGCACGTCCTGCACGATCGAACGGAGCAGGACAATCCCGCCCACACCGACCGCGATGCAGACGAAGAACAGGATCAGGCGCCGCCACGACGAGCGAATCTCCCGCACGGCCATCCGCAACACAAATCGCATTACGTCAGTTCCCGCTTCCCATCGAGGAGCGCCAGCCGTTCGTGCGCCATCCCCGCCAGGCCCACGTCGTGCGTCGCGAGCACGAGCGTCGTCCCTCGCCGCTCGTTCACGCCCCGCAGCAGGTCCATGATGTGTCGACCGTTGGCCGTGTCGAGGTTGCCGGTCGGTTCGTCGGCGAGCAGGATTGGCGGATCGTTGGCGAGCGCGCGGGCGATCGCGATACGCTGCTGCTCTCCACCGGAGAGCTGCGACGGGTAGTGATGGCCTCGCCCCGTGAGGCCAACCTCCGACAACAGCACCGACGCCCGCGCGGGCGCGTCGGGCCTGCCGGCAATCTCCATCGGCACCATCACGTTCTCGAAGGCGGTCAGCGACGGCACCAGGTGGAAGAACTGGAATACGAAACCGATCTTCTGCCCCCGCAGTTTCGCCAGTCGATCCTCGTCGAGCGACGTAATATCCGTGCCGTCGATCACGACCCGGCCTGCCGACGGCGAGTCGAGACCGGCGATGAGGCCGAGCAAGGTCGACTTCCCGCTCCCCGACGGCCCGGTCACCGCCAGGAAGCGGCCGGCTGGCACCTCGAGGTCGATCGCGTGGAGAATGGTGAGCGGCGACGCACCGCTCATCACCGTCTTCGAAACGCCGCACAGTTCGATCATCGTGATACCGCCCGCAACATCGGTTCGAGCACGCGCCAGATACGATCCGCGATCATCCGGGCCCCCACGGCCGTCGGGTGAATCCCGTCGCTCTGGTTGAGGTCCGGGCGCCCGGCGACGCCTTCGAGCAGGAATGGCAGGAACGCGGCCTGGTGTTCACGAGCCAGATCCGGGAACACGGCATGAAACCGGCGTTGGTACTCGGGTCCCATGTTCGTGGGGCTTTCCATGCCCGCCAGAAGCACGGCCACTTTCCGCTCGCGGGCCCGGCCGATGATCTCCGTGAGATTCCGCTTCATCTCCTCGGGCGGCAGCCCCCGGAGCCCGTCATTGCCGCCGAGCGCGACGATCAGGATCCGCACGTCGCCGTCCAGCGACCAGTCGAGGCGGCTCAATCCTCCTGCACTCGTGTCGCCCGACACGCCGGCGTTCACCACCTCGAAGCGGTAGCCGTTCTCGTCGACCCGCTGCTGGAGCACGGACGGGTACGCCTCTGTCCTGGGCAGCCCCAGCCCCGCTGTCAGGCTGTCGCCGAGCACGACGATACGCGGACGCCGCACGGAAACCGCGGCGTCCGGCTGACTGGCTCGCGCTGACCCGGCCGGGGGTTCCTGGCCGTCCGCACTGGCGCCGTCGCGCGGGCGGCACGCGCCGGCCGCCGCCAGAACGACCAGAACGAGGATGACGGCGACAGGTCGAGAGGATCGTGGAATCAACGTCTTTCCATTATACTGACCCGGCCCGTCACGCCCCGGACCGAAATCGTGTTTGCGCCTCTCCTCGTCTGCCTGCTCGTACTGCTGGCCCTCGGCGGAGCCGAACGTCTGGCCCGCGACCGCGCCCTGCGCGCCCTCCCGTTTCGGATTCATGTCAACGGCACCCGTGCGAAGTCCACCGTCACCCGCCTGATCTGGTCTGCCCTGTCCGAGGCCGGCATCCCGACGATCGCGAAGACCACGGGAACGGCCGTGCGAATCCTCCTGCCCGATCGGCGCGAAGTCTCTCTTCGCCGACGCGGGCCCGCGAACATCCGCGAGCAACTCGAGTTCCTTCGGCATGCACGCCGGGCTGGTGCCCGCGCCGCCGTCATCGAGTGCATGGCACTCGACCCCGTCCTGCAATACGTGGCCGAGCAGGACATGGTTCGCGCCACGATCGGCGTCATCACGAACGTCCGGCTGGATCACACCGAGGTCATGGGTCGGGACCTCTCCTCGATCGCGACCGCGCTCGCAAACACGATTCCGGCGCGCGGGGTACTGGTCACGGGAGCGTCCTGCTTCCTGGCCGTGTTCCAGAAACGGGCGGCAGAACTCGGCACGAACGTGGTGGTGGTCGCGTCACCCCCTGAGGGTTCTGTCGTTCCTGGCAACCCTGCACTTTGGCTCGCCGAGGACACGGCGCTGGCGTTGGCCGTCACGAGGCAGTTGGGAATCGACGACGTCGTGGCGCGACGCGGCTTTGCGCGGGCTCCACGGGATCCGGGCACTGTGCGCGAGGGCTCGACGTCGCTGCGGAACGGCGACATGGCCTGGATCGACGCGACCGCCGCCAACGATCCTGAGTCGCTTGCACTGCTGCTGGAGGGCTTCGAACCGTGGCACGAGGTCCGAACAGGCGGGGCCGTCAGGCGGCCGGGAATCCTCGTCTACCACCATCGATCCGATCGGGCGTCCCGGCTCGAGTGTTTCGTCAGGCACTGCACGGATTTTGCGTCGGCTGATCACCTCGTCATCAGCGGAGCGCGTCCGCCGGCCACCGTCTGGCGCCTGTTGACGCGCGGGCGGAAGGCCGGCACACTGCAGTTCGTCGCCGCCGCCGGACTCGCCAGCTGGCTGGCCGCTCACGCATCCGGCGCGGCGGTGGCTTTCTGCGGCAACACCCGCGGCCTCGACGTGCCGCGCTTGCTCGAGGAGGCGGCGTCCTGTGGTTGAACTGGCGATCGGTCTGGGCCTGACGCTGAGCCTGATCGTATCGGAACTGTTCGGCGTCGCATCGGCCGGCCTTGTCGTGCCTGGCTACCTCGCGCTCTACTTCGATCAGCCGGCCCGCGTGGCCGCCACGTTCCTGGTGGCGCTGATCACGTGGGCGGCGATCCGCTTCGGGCTCGGTCGCCTGGTGGTGCTCTACGGCCGCCGGCGGTTCGGTGTCACGGTGCTCACCGGGTTCCTGCTCAACGCGGCGCTCGACCAGCTGGTGTTCGCGCTGCCCCCCGAAGTCGCCGGGATGCGGGCGATCGGCTACATCGTTCCCGGCCTCATCGCCAACACCGCCCTCCAGCAGGGCATCACGGTGACGGTTGGCCTCACCCTGCTGGTTGCGGCGGCCGTTCGCCTCGTGCTCATGGGGCTGGCGCGTGTCTGACCCCTTGCGCCCCCGTGTCGGCCGCTACGCCACCAACCATCGCGTGCTGAGCGCCATTGGCTGCGCCGCCGCGTGCGTCCTGATGCTGATTCCGTCGACCATCGTCCCCACACCGCGCGTTCGGAGCGTTCTGCCCTGGCCTCCCGGAAGCGCGATCGCGGGCCTCGAGGCAAGGGCCGCCACGGCTGAGCGAATCATGCACCAGGCCGAGATCGCAGTGCGATCGGCCAAGATGCAATCCGGCATCGCGTCCGAGGCTGGAGCGGATCCCTCGGGCCTGATTGGAGGCGAGTTGACGCCGCTCGTGACGACGCTCGGCAGCCTCGAAGCCAAGCGAACGGCGACCAATCCTCTGTGGGCCGCGGTTCTGACCCGACAGATGTCCGAGGCGGGAATCGGGCCGGGCGACGTGATTGCGGCCGGCTTCTCGGGATCCTTCCCGGGACTGAACCTGGCAGTCATGGCGGCCGCGCGCGCGCTCGACGCAGACCTGATCGCCGTGTCGTCCGTCACAGCGTCCACGTGGGGCGCCAATCAGCCCGGGTTCACCTGGCCGGAAATCGAGTGCCGGCTCGTGGCGTCCGGCATCCTGCCCAGAGCGTCGATCGCCGTCACGACCGGCGGAGATGGCGATGCCGGGCGGGACCTCGAACCCGAGGCACAGCGACTGGCGGCGAGCATTCGCGACACGTCGGCACGACGTCTTGGCGCGGCGGCACTGCAGCCCGCGGATTTTCGGGACGCTGTGCGGCAGCGGCTCTCGGCGTATCGCCGGGCGGCGAACGGACGACCTGTCGCGCTCTATGTCAACGTCGGTGGCACGGCGGCCAGCCTGGGGCAGACGGGCGCGGTACTCCATCTGAAGAGCGGTTTCATCCGACCCCTCCCCTTCGACCGATCGGACAACCGGGGCGTGATGGCGAGGTTCGCGGAACAGGGCGTGCCGGTCCTCACGTTGCTGAACATCCGGGATTTGGCGATTCGCTGGGGAATCCCTCTGACCGGACCTGCACAGTAGCTCTGCGCAGGCGTTGACCGGCTCATGGGTTCCTGAGCTGCTCGTCGAGGTCCGCGATCGCCCGCTCCAGCATCGCCCGGTGCGCGGAGGTTGTCGCGCGGCGCAGGTCTCCCATCGCTTTCCTGCGCGCCAGCTCGATCGTCTGGCGGCGTTGTCGCTGATCGCTCTCTTCGGGCGTCATCTGACGTGCATGCTCGTTCTTCGTCCGCGCGGCTTCTTCCTGTTGCGCCTCGACCGACTTGCTCTCCCATCCCCTCGCCATGACTCGATCCTATCCCGGAGTTCACACGCGTTCACGAAGAGATGGTGTTCCCACGGTGGCGCCCCCAATCGCGGGTGGCGCCAACAGGCCGAACGCGCGCTGCTGGCGATCGGCCGGTATGGGATCGAAAGCCCGCCACGGACTGCTATACTCTCGCCGTGTCCGCCCACGCTTTCCAACCATCGATGGCGCGTGCCGCTGCGGCGCTCCAGCGCGGACGAGGCGCGGAGGCGATCGACGCGCTGACGCATGCGCTGAGCGTACCGGGGCTGCGCCGCGAAGACGAACTGGCCGTCCGGTGCGCGATGGCCGAGGCCTGGCTGTTGCGTGACGACGTCAACCAGGCGGCCGCTGTGCTCGGCCGTCCTCCGGACGTCCTCCGGGAGCGCATCCCTCCGGCGCGCCTCTCGACCATGTGGCGCATACACGGCCGGCTGTCCGCCCTGCGCGGCGATCAGTCACGCGGCATCGCGCTCCTCGGTCGCGCTCTCAAGCAGGCCGAACTGGCCCTCGATTCCAGGGCGATCGGCCTGGCGCACTACGAACTCGGTGTCTGCTACCGTCAGGTCGGCGATCCCTCCATCGTGCGGGAAGAGGTCGGCAAGGCAATCTCCGCGCTCAACGCCGCCGGCGATCGTCGCTATCTGGCGCAGTGCCATTCGCTGACCGGAATTGTCTTCGCCCAGTCGGGTCGGTTCGACGAAGCCCTGGCGGCCCTGCGGCAGGCGGAACATCTCGCGACGGTGGCGCACGCCGAGGACGTGCTTGCCTTCGTCTGCGGAAATCAAGCCAACGTGGCGCTGATGCGCCACCGCCACGATCAAGCGCTGGCGCTCGCGGACCGTGCGGTGTCGCTGCACGAGCGCGCCGGCTCGGTCCATGGCCTTGCCGTGGCGCTCGCGTCCCTGGGCCAGATCTGCGTCCGCCTGGGCGACATGCCGAGGGCCGAACAGGTCCTGAAGCGCGCGCTCGAAATCCGTACGCCCGTCCAGTCCCACGAGACGACGGGCGCGGTCTTCGACACTCTCGCACAGATTCACCTCGTGCGGGGTGAGTACGATGCCGCCGAGCAGTGCCTGCGCCAGGCGAGCGAGGCGTACGGCACCTACGGCCTGCAGGCGAGCCGGTGGTACGAGTGGTCGGTCCGGCTGTTGACGGCGCGACTGGCGCTGCGGCGGGGCGTCCGCACCGAGGCGCTCCGCCTCGCGACGGAGATGGCAACCACTCCCGGGGTCCCGCCCGCAGAAGCCGTCCAGGCCGAATTGCTCACAGCCGAAGTATTGCTGGCCGACGGCCGTGTCGAAGAGGCCGAACAGCGGCTCGGCCTGGTCAACGCCCGGCTCGATCCCCGCTCGACACCAGGCGCCTGGGGAGACTACCTCCGCCTCCGCGCCCAACTCCACATCCGGCTCGGTCGCGCGACGGACGCGTATCACGATCTCGCACAGAGCGCGAGCATGTTCGACCTGCTCGGCGAACGTTACCAGGCCGCCCAGAGCCGCCTGGCACTTGGGCGGCTGGTCGCTCAGGTCGGCGCGCGCTCGACGGCGGAACGCTATCTTCAGGAGGCCGTAGCCGTCTTCGAAGCGCTCGGCGCCCGTCCCGATCTCGAACAGGCCCGCATCAGCTCCGTGCTCCCTCCGCCCGCGGAGACCAGCGGGGAATACCTCTCGGCCCCGGGCGAGGCTGACGACGTCATCGTCAGGCGCCTGGTGGATGCTGCGGTGATGCCAGACTTGCTCGCGCTGGAGACGGCCTCCGCGCTGTCGGAGGCGGCCACCGGTGACGCGGCCGTTGTGTTCCTCCGGTCGGGCGGCGACGACGTCCGCGTGGTGTCGGCCACCGCATGCGATCCGGACGCTGCGGCGGCGCTTTCGCGCTCGGCGCTCCGCGGCGCCGCCTACGGCAACGGAGAGTTCTTCCTCGAGCCCATCGGCCATGAAGGCGACGACGAACGGCTCGCCGTGGTCGCGTCGCCCCACCCTGTCGGCCAGGCCACGTCGCGGCGCCTTCGCATGATCGCCGCCGTCGCCCGCCAGGGGTTCGCGCTGTGCGGCAGCCGCGAACGCGCGGCCCAACCGCGGGATGAACGGGCGCTCCGGACTCTTGATGCCATCATGCCGGGATTCGTGTGCGCCAGCGCCGCGATGGCGCGCGTGGTCGAGCAGATCCAGCGCCTGCAGGGGAACGACCTGACGGTGCTGATCACGGGAGAAAGCGGTACCGGCAAGGAACTGGTCGCCCGCGCCATACATCTCGGATCGCTGCGCAGCGGCGGGATGTTCCTTCCCTTCAACTGCACGACAACGACTCGGGAACTGGCGGACAGCCAGCTCTTCGGACATCGGCGGGGCTCGTTCACCGGTGCCGTGAACGACCAGCCGGGCCTGATCCGGTCGGCATCTGGCGGCAGCCTGTTCCTCGACGAAATCGGCGACGTCCCGCTGGAAGTGCAGCCAAAACTGCTGCGCTTCCTCGAGCAGAGCGAGATCATGCCGATCGGCGAAACGCGGCCCCAGCGGGTGGACGTGCGGGTCATCGCCGCGACCAACGCGGATCTCGAACAACGAGTCGCCGAAGGCAAGTTCCGCGAGGACTTGTACTACCGACTCACCGTGATCCGGATTCACGTGCCGCCGCTGCGGGAACGGCGCGAAGAGATTCCTCACTTGTGCGCCCTGTTCCTCCGTGAGGCGTGCGAACGGCTCGGCAGGCCTGACGTGCAGCTGAGCGCAGAGGCGCTCGATCTGTTCTCGCAGCACTGGTGGCCGGGCAACGTGCGCCAGTTGCGGAACGAGATCCAGCGTGCGGTGGCACTGAGCGGCGCCGACGGGAACGTCGGCCCGGAGCACCTCTCCCCCGGCTTCACTGCCCTGCAGGAGGACGCTCCCCGGACGGGCGCCTTGCCCCACGGCGCAGCCGCGAGCAGCCTTCCCTTGGGCCTCGCGGTGGAACAACTCGAACGCGAGATGATCGGGGCCGCCCTGGACACGAGCAGCGGCAATATTTCCGAAACCGCCCGCACGCTCGGCCTGACCCGCCGCGGCCTTTACCTCAAGATGCGCCGGCTCGGGCTCGACGGCAAAGATCAAGTGACTACTAAGTAACCATCCACAGCCGTAAGTGTAACCTTAGTATCCATATCCAAAAGACGATCAAGCCAGAGCGAAATGGACTAAGGCCTTATTCGGTAGATAATTACAGCAGCAAATCATGGACCGGCCAACTCATTGGCCTGGTGGACCAGATCTTGATACGTGGATTGGGCATGAACCGACTCCTCGGCATGCTCTCTTCTTCCCATATCTCCGGTGAACAACGGGTTGCGTCACGGCAGGCCGTGGGTGTCGCGGGGCGGGTGGTGTGGAAGGACGCGCGCGGCACGGCCAGGTTCAACAGCGTGGTGATCCGCGATGTGAGCGAAACCGGGGCCTACATCGAGAACATCAGCGGGTCGGCCATCCCGCTGTTCCGCGTGGTGTCACTGCAGGCCGAGCGAACCCAGAACGCGGACACCCTGCCGCCGATGCTGCGGCAGGGGAAAGTGCTGTCCGCCGTCTATCGCGTGGGCCCGTTTCGTCCCGCCACCGGCACACCCGAGGGCTACGGCCTTCGCCTGCTGATCGAGGGGCGTCGCCGCGCGGGTGCGGCGCCAGCGCCCGACCGGGCCCTGACTCTGGCGACCGCCTAGTCCGTCAGACCATTTCCACGAACTGCTTCAGCATGGCTGTCGCATCGCGGCCGAGGTTGATTCTGAGCACCCTTCGCCCGCGCTGCTCGAGGGCCATCGCGTCCCCTGCCGCCTGCGCGCGAATCAACTCGCCGAACGTGTAGCTCGTGCCAGGAACCGGCAGATCGGAACCGGGCTCGTCCGTCAACTGCAGGAACAGCCCGGAGTTCGGGCCGCCCTTGTGGAGCTGACCGGTAGAGTGCAGGAAGCGCGGGCCGATGCCCAGCGTGGTGGCGACGCCGGTCTCGCGGCCGAGCCGCTCTCGGAGCTGGCGAAGCAGGTCCACCACCTGGCCGGTCGGCGCCAGGTACGCGTGAAGGCCGATGTAATCGTGCGGCTGGACCGATGCCAGCCAGCGTGAGACTGCCTCCCCCCACTCCGATGGGTCCGTGATTGCCGCCGGGGCGACCGAGGCGCGCTGGCCTCCCGACGAGTCCATGGCCCGCCGGGCCAAGTCCTTGGCCAGCTGAACGTCGGGCTGGTCGAACGGCTGGACCCCAAGGACCGCCCCGGCGACGGCGGTGGCGAACTCCCACCTGAAGAACTCCTGCCCCAAATCGATCGGTGCTCCCAGGATGATCGAGATGATCGGGTGGCCCTTTTCCGCGAGAGCCCTGGCTGTGGCCGCCAACGCCGCGTCGGCCTTGCCCGCGACGTCAATCGAGACGAACACACGGTCGGTGCCGTAGTCCTCCGGCGCTCGAACCGGCTCGTCCACGATCGGGACGATCCCCTTGCCGTGCTTACCGGTGCTTTCCGCCAACAGCTGTTCGAGCCAGGCCGGCAACAACGCCACCGACCGGCTTGCGAGGAGCGTGACCTTGTCACGGCCCTCCAGGGCCACCGCGCCAAGCGTCACACCGAGCGTGAGGGCTGGGTTGTCGGCCCCTTCGACTTCGCTCCCTGATGCCAGCGCCATCGCTCGGGCACGCTCGAGCAGTTCGGCCACGTCGACCCCGACGAGGGCGGCGGGGACGAGGCCGAATGGGGTCAGGGCCGAATACCGGCCCCCGACGTCGGGCGGCGCGTTGAACACACGACGGAAGCCGCGCTCCCTGGCGAGTGTCTCGAGTGAGGTGCCCGGGTCGGTAATCGCGACGAAATGGCGGCCCGCGGCGTCGAGCGCGTACCGCGACCAGAAGTAGCGGAAGAACGAGGTGGTCTCGCTGGTGCCGCCGGACTTGCTCGACACCACGAACAGTGAATGCCCGAGGTCGATGCGCTGCTCGACACCGCGCACGGCGTCGGGGTGCGTGCTGTCGAGCACGACGAGTTCCGGATACTCGGGCCGATGGCCGAACGTCGCCTGAAATACCTCGGGCGCCAGGCTCGACCCACCCATGCCGAGAAGGACCACGTGGCGAGTTCCCTCCCTGCGAATCTCGTCGGCGAACGCAGTCAGCGCCGGCGCCTGCGCGGCCATCGTCTCGGGCAACGTCAGCCACCCCAGACGGTCGATCAACTCGGGCACGACCGTCGGCGACCAGACGGTGTGATCGTTCGCCCAGATTCGCGACGAGAGACGTTCCCGCGTGGCGCGTTCGATCCGCTGGTCCACGCCCGGCTGGCACGACCCGAGCGCGAACACCTGACGGTCGACGCAGGCCGCCTGCAGCGCCTTGCGCTTGCCGTCGAGCGCCGAAATGAGGTCATCGTACGACTTGCCGAACGCGGCGACGCCGTCCGTCTGGAGCTTCGCGGTGATGGCGCCGAGATCGATCCCGAGTTCGCGCAGTTGCCTGAGGGCCTTCCGGGCCGACGAGACGTCCTCGTCCACCGTCGGCTTGGCGTGACCGTGGTCTCGAAACGCCTCGATGGTCTCTGGAGGCACCGTATCGACCGTATCCGGCCCGATCAGTTCTTCGACGTAGAGCACATCCCGGTAGGCCCGGTTCTTCGTGCTGGTGCTGGCCCACAGCGGCCGCTGAACCCGGCAGCCGCGCACGCGCAGGCTGGCGAACGCCGCCCCGTAGAAGATCTCGCGGAACCGCTGGTACACCATCTTGCTGTTGGCGATGGCAATGCAGCCGCGCAGCGCCAGGGCGTCGGGGCTGCCAATCGCTTCCAGGGCCGTGTCCACCATCGTGTCCACGCGCGACACGAAGAACGACGCCACGGACGCGACCCGGGTCGGGTTTGCACACCGCTCGAGGCCATGGATGTAGGCCATGGCCACTTGCTCGTAGTGCTCGAGCGAGAACATCAGCGTGATGTTGACGTTCACACCGTCCGCGATCAGTTCCTCGATCGCCGGGATGCCGGCCGCTGTCGCGGGCACCTTGATCATCACGTTCGGCAGGTCCAGGGTCTTCCAAATCCGCCGGGCCTCGTACTCCGTCGCGGCCGTGTCGTTGGCGACCGACGCCGGCACCTCGAAGCTCACGAAGCCGTCCGCCCCATCAGTTCGTTCGAACACGGGCCTGAGCACGGCAGCCGCGGCCCGGATGTCGTCGAGGGCCGCCGCTTCGAACAACGCGCCGGTCTCGGTGCGAGGATCGGCAGCAAGCAGGCGTCTCAACTGCTCGTCGTAGTCGGTCCCCGTCGCCATGGCCTTCTGGAAGATCGTCGGGTTGCTGGTCACGCCTGCGAGGCCATCCTCGTCGACGAGGCGTGCCAGCTCCCCGCGTCTCAAGAGGGACCGACTGAGGAAGTCGAGCCAGAGCGACTGACCGAGGTCACCAAGTTCGCGCAGAGGGTTCACGGCGTCTCCTTCGCTCGGTGTTCGTTGCCCGCGGACTTCTCCGGCTGGCGGCTCACGCCCGACCGCTTCCGGTTTGCTGCCCGCACTCCCCGCCTGCCGTTTTCTGCTCGCATCCACGGCCCGCAGGTCTTACTATTATAGGTTGCGCAGCGCAGGGTCGGGCCAACTGCCGCGCCCATCGTCTCGAGTGCAGGGTGAGTCCCCACGGCGGCTCTCCCGTCGGCAACGACCTCTCTCCTGCGGTTGGCGTCGACAGGGAGTGCCCTCCGCATCCCAATCTCTATTATTCTCAACCGCACCGTGCGGTCCGTTGGGTCAACCCGTCCGGCCGTATAACAGGATCGGGGCTGGGCTGCCGGTATCCCGGCACACGCGTGAAGGAGAATGCTGCATCAGTCAGAAACGCACGTGTTTTCAGACGCAATCATCCCAGCATGAACATTGCTGTCTGTCTGACTGGGACTTGTTCCTCTCGCACGCCAACTGTCCAGTTCAACCCGGTCGCCACTCGGAGATAGCCATCATATGACACGTCCTCACATCACAATCGACGGGAATGAGGCCGTCGCCTCGGTCGCCCACCGGACGAACGAGGTCATCGCCATCTACCCCATCACGCCGTCGTCCAACATGGGCGAGTGGGCGGATGAATGGTCGGCGAAAGGCAAGAAGAACATCTGGGGCACCATCCCGACGGTGGCCGAGATGCAATCGGAAGGCGGCGCTGCCGGCGCCGTTCACGGCGCGCTGCAGGCCGGCGCCCTGACGACGACCTTCACGGCGTCGCAGGGGCTCCTGCTCATGATCCCCAACATGTACAAGATCGCAGGCGAGTTGACGTCGTTCTGCATGCATGTGTCCGCCCGCACGGTGGCGACCCACGCGCTGTCGATCTTCGGGGATCATTCCGACGTCATGGCGTGCCGCCAGACGGGGTTCGCGATGCTCGCGTCGGGATCCGTGCAGGAAGCGCACGACTTCGCGGCCATCGGCCAGCGCGCCACGCTGAAGTCGCGCGTGCCGGTACTCCACTACTTCGACGGCTTCCGAACCTCTCATGAAGTGTCGAAGATCGAGCAACTGAGCGACGACGACCTTCGCGCGATGATCCCCGATGACCTGGTGACCGCGCACCGTGCCCGCGCCCTGACGCCCGACAAGCCGGTGCTGCGCGGGACCGCGCAGAATCCCGACGCCTTCTTCCAGGCACGCGAGGCGTGCAACAGCTACTACACGGCCGCCCCGGCGTTCTTCCAGGAGGCGATGGACGAGCTCGCGAAGCTCGTGGGCCGGCAGTACCACCTGTTCGACTACGTAGGCCACCCCGAGGCGGAGCGCGTCATCGTCATGATGGGCTCGGGCGCCGACGTGACGCACGAACTGGTCGACTGGATGGTGGCGCGCGGCGAGAAAGTGGGTCTGCTCAAGGTCCGCGTCTACCGCCCCTTCTCGATCGAGCACTTCGTCGCGGCCCTGCCGAAGACCGTCGAGCGGATCGCCGTGCTCGACCGCACGAAGGAGCCGGGTGCGATCGGCGAACCGTTGTACGTCGACGTCGTTGCCGCGCTGAGCGAGGCCGGCAAGACCAATCTCGCCGTGGTGGGCGGCCGCTACGGACTCTCCTCCAAGGACTTCACCCCGGCGCAGGCCAAGGCGGTCTACGACAACCTGGCCACGGCGGCGCCGAAGAACCACTTCACGGTGGGCATCGTCGACGACGTGACGCACCTGTCGCTGAGCGTGGATCCCGAGTTCGACATCGAGCCCGACGACGTCGTCCGCGGCGTGTTCTTCGGCCTCGGTGCCGACGGCACGGTGGGCGCGAACAAGAACTCGATCAAGATCATCGGCGAGGAAACCGAGAACTACGGCAACGGCTACTTCGTGTACGACTCGAAGAAGTCGGGCGCCGTCACCATCTCGCACCTCCGGTTCGGCCCGCGGCCGATCCGCTCGTCCTACCTGGTGAAGCGCGCGAACTTCGTCGCCTGTCACCAGTACGTCTTCCTCGACAAGTACGACGTGCTCTCGTACGCCGGCCCCGGCGCGGTGTTCCTCCTCAACAGTCCGCTGCCGGCCGACCAGGCATGGGACGATCTGCCCCGGGAAGTGCAGGAGCAGATCATCGAGAAGAAGCTCAGGTTCTACGTGATCGACGCCTACGAGGTGGCCAGGGCCACCGGGATGGGCACGCGCATCAACACGATCATGCAGACCTGCTTCTTCGCCATCTCGGGCGTGCTGCCGCGCGAAGAGGCCATCGAGCAGATCAAGAAGGCGATCGAGAAGACCTACGGAAAGCGCGGCGAGGATGTGGTCCGGAAGAACTTCGCCGCCGTCGACCAGACCCTTGCCAACCTGCACCAGGTGAAAGTGCCCGGCACGGTCACCGCGAAGCGCAAGCGGCCGCCGATGGTGTCCGACAAGGCGCCGGAATTCGTGCAGAAGGTCACGGCGATGATGCTGGCCAACCAGGGCGACCTGCTGCCGGTGAGCGCGTTCCCGGTGGACGGCACGTGGCCGACCGGCACCGCGCGGTGGGAGAAGCGGAACATCGCCCTTGAAATCCCGGTCTGGGACCCGAAGATCTGTATCCAGTGCAACAAGTGTGCGATGGTCTGCCCCCACGCCGCCATCCGCGCGAAGGTCTACGAGTCGGACGCGCTCGAGGCCGCGCCCGACACCTTCAAGGCGATCGACTTCAAGGGCGCCGAGTTCAAGGGCATGAAGTACACGATCCAGGTGGCGCCAGAGGACTGTACGGGCTGCTCGATCTGCGTGATGGTGTGCCCGGCCAAGGACAAGGCCAACCCGAAGCACAAGTCGATCGACATGACCCCGCAGCGTCCGCTGCGTGAGGCCGAGGTGACGAACTACGACTTCTTCCTGAACCTGCCCGAGGTGGATCGGACCAGGGTGAGGCAGGACGTGAAGGGCACGCAGTTCTTCCAGCCGCTCTTCGAGTACTCGGGTGCCTGCGCGGCGTGCGGCGAGACGCCGTACATCAAGCTGCTCACGCAGCTGTATGGTGATCGTCTGCTCGTGGCGAACGCGACCGGCTGCTCGTCGATCTACGGCGGCAACCTGCCGACGACGCCGTACGCACAGAACCGGGACGGCCGCGGCCCGGCGTGGTCGAACTCGCTCTTCGAGGACAACGCCGAGTTCGGCTTCGGCTACCGGCTCGCCCTCGACAAGAACGAGGAGCAGGGCCACGAACTGCTGCGCAAGATGGCGGGGCAGATCGGTGAGCAGCTGGTCAGCCAGATCGTCTCGGCCGACCAGTCCACCGAGGCGGGCATCGCCGCGCAGCGCGTGCGCGTCCTCGAGTTGCGCAAGCAGCTCGCGGGCATGCCGTCGCCCGAAGCGCGGTGGCTCGAGAAGATCGCCGACTACCTGGTGCGGAAGAGCGTCTGGATCGTCGGCGGCGACGGCTGGGCCTACGATATCGGATACGGAGGCCTCGACCACGTCATCGCCCAGAACCGCAACGTCAACCTCCTGGTGCTCGACACCGAGGTGTACTCCAACATGGGCGGCCAGGCCTCTAAGGCGACGCCGATCGGGGCGTCGGCCAAGTTCGCGATGGCCGGGAACTCGCGGCCGAAGAAGGACCTGGGCATGCTCGCCATGGCGTACGGCCGCGTCTACGTCGCGCACGTGGCCTTCGGCGCCAAGGACGCCCAGACGGTGAGGGCCTTCCAGGAGGCCGACTCCTACGACGGACCGTCCATCGTCATCGCGTTCAGCCACTGCATCGCGCACGGCTACGACCTCGAGAACGGCCTCGAGCAGCAGAAGCTCGCGGTGGACACCGGCTACTGGCCGCTCTACCGGTTCGACCCGCGCCGCCTGGTGAACGGCGAGAATCCGCTCATGCTGGATTCCACCCCGCCGAAGGCTGACGTCGGACGCTTCATGGCCAACGAGACTCGCTTCCGCGTCGTCCAGCAGCAGAATCCGGAACGCTACCTCGAACTGCTGGCGAGCGCGCAGAAGGAAGTGGCCCTGCGGAATGGCATCTACGAGCAGCTCGCCAAGCTGGCCGTGCCGAACGGCAAGCCGGCCGGCTCGGTTGAGTAACGGAGGATTTGATGGACCTGTCTACCAACTACCTTGGCCTTCGTCTTCCGCACCCGCTCATGCCGGGCGCCTCACCGCTGGCGGACTCGCTGGACACGGTGAAGCGGCTCGAGGACGCGGGTGCTGCGGCGATCGTGCTTCGCTCGATTTTCGAAGAGCAGATCACGCGTGAACAGAACGGCCTCGTCCACAATATCGAGGTCACGTCGAACACGTCGGCGGAAGCGCTCGCGTACTTCCCGAAACCGGAGGACTTCGTGTTCGGCACGCACGAGTACCTCGAACAGATCCGCAAGATCAAGGCGGCCGTGAAGGTGCCGGTGATCGCCTCAATCAACGGCACCACCAACGAGGGCTGGCTGTCGTACGCGAAGACGATTCAGCAGGCCGGCGCCGACGCCCTGGAGCTGAATGTCTACGACATCCCGACCGACCCGCGCGAGACCAGTGCGGAGGTCGAGGGCACGACGATCGAAATCGTCCGCACCGTCAAGAAGGCGATCACCATCCCGGTCGCCGTCAAACTGTCGCCGTTCTTCTCGTCGATGGCAAACCTCGCGCGCCAGCTCGACGCGTCGGGTGCCGACGGCCTGGTGCTGTTCAACCGCTTCTACCAGCCCGATATCGACATCGAGGCGCTCGAAGTGGTACCCAGCCTCCACCTGTCGGATTCGTCCGAACTGCTGCTGCGGCTGCACTGGCTGGCCATCCTGAGCGGCCAGGTGAAGGCGTCGCTGGCCGCTTCGGGCGGCGTGCACACGGGCGTGGACGCCGTCAAGGCGGTCATGGCCGGCGCGTCGGCCGTGCAGGTGGTGTCGCGGTTGCTCGAAGACGGGCCGCAGCGCCTGCTCACCATCTTCCAGGGCATGAAGCACTGGATGGAGGAGCACGACTACGAGTCGCTCGAGCAGATGCGCGGCAGCATGAATCTCCAGAAGAGCCCGGATCCCTCCGCCTTCGAGCGCGGGAACTACATGAAGGTGCTGCGGAGCTGGAAGGTCAACGCATAGCGGCTGGCGCCCCACGCGAACGGAGAACTGTAGACGTAGAACGTAGAAGGCCGGAAACGACAGATGGAGAACGCAGGGCGGAGTGCCGTGAGCGTTCTCCATTTGTCTTTCCCTCAGGTCCTCCTGGTCCGCGGTCCTCCACCCGACGGCGTCGTCCGCCTCGCACTCTCCTTCTATGGATTGGAACCCTATGCCTCAACAGCAAACCTCCTCGACCACCTGGGCCATCATCGCCGGCGCCTGCCTCGTGCTCGGGCTGGCCGTCGGCTACGTGATCTTCGGTGGCCAGCGTCCAGCGGCGCCCGTCGTCACCCCAGCCGCCCAGTTGCCAGCACCAGCGTCGGGCGGACCGCAGGCGGGCGTGCTGGATGAACAGCAGGCGCAGGCCCTGCGAAACGTTCTGGCTCGCGATCCCAGGAACGTTCAAGCCAACACACAGCTTGGTAACCTGTTCTTCGACGCGGGCCGGTACGCGGACGCGATCGGGCCCTACCAGCAGGCGTTCGCGCTCGACTCCGGCAACGTCAACCTCAGCACGGATCTCGGGACGGCGCTGTGGTACGTGGGGAAGCCGGACGAGGCGATCGCGCAGTTCACCAAGTCGCTCGCGATCAACCCGACGCATCCGCAGACGCTGTTCAACCTCGGGATCGTGAAGAAGGATGGAAAGCAGGACCCGGCGGGTGCCGCGCAGGCGTGGGAGAAGCTACTGGCCGGCAACCCGACCTACGTAGATCGCGCCAAGGTTCAGCAACTGCTCGACCAGGTGCGGCAGCAGGTAGGAACCTCGCCCATCGCCCCGGTGCGATCGACGAAGTAATCGACTCTCGGCCTCGGACTTTCGGCTTCAGGCTGTATCAGGCTCTCGATCGTCGACCCTTGGCCTGCGGCGTTTCCGGATTCCGCCAGACCAGTAACCCTGCCCCGACCACGACGATGGCGACCGAGAACACCTGCGCCGTCGTGAGCCCCAGGAACACCACCTCGTTGACCCGAATCAGTTCGATCAGAAACCGCATCGCGCCCGCCGTGACGAGATACCAGGCGAAGACCGCCCGGTCGGCCGCGCCGCGCCGGCGCAGCGCGATGAGCGCGGCGGTCAGGCCGAACAGCAGGGCGGCCTCGTAGAGCTGCGTTGGGTGAACGGTATCGGTCGTCGGCGGAAGCCCTTGGGGAAAGGCAATCCCCCATGGCAGGGTCGTCGCCCTCCCGTAGTCATCTCCCACCAGGAAACACCCGATTCGCCCGATCCCCTGACCAAGCGTCAGCGCCGGAGCCGCCGCCGACAGCACCGTCGTCAACGGCAGGCGTTGCCACGCGATCATGGCCAGGCCGGCGAGCACGCCGCCCGTCAAGCCACCGAACCAGCTCATGCCTCCACGACTGAGCAGGGTGCTCGACAGCGGCTCGGCCCAGTGTTCGACGACATACAGGAGCTTGGCCCCTGCGAGGCCTCCGAGGACGCCCACGAGCGCGGCATCGGTGCCTTTCGCCGCGTCGATGCCCGACCGCACCAGCTCTCGACGGAGCAGGAGGATGCCCAGCGCGGCGCCGAGCGCCACCATCGCGCCGAAGCTGGTGATCTCGAACGAACCAAGGCGAAAGAGAACTGGATACATCTGGTCGGTCTCGTGACGTCGAAGTGGTTCAGGCCTGGATCACCGCGCGCGGGCCTCCCGCGCGGGCACGTTCCGGAGCAACTCCTCGATCCGCGCCCGCGAGCGCTCACGGACGTTCGGCGGCAGGTCGGTTCTGCCCTCCTCGTGGCAGACCGCGACCGTGTGCCTGAGGCTTTCGAGCACCTCCTCGCAGCACGGGCAGTCGCGCAGATGTCGTTCGATCGTCCGCCGATCGGCCGCTGGCAGTTCGCCGTCCACGTACCGCGACAGCCGCTCGATGAAACCAACGCACCGATGGTCGAGGCCCGCGTCCGGATGGTTCATGATGCGTCCAAGTGCTCGCGCAGCAGCCGGCGCGCGCGGTGAAGCCGCGTCTTGACGTTTGCCTCCGAGATCCCCAGCACCTCCGCCACCTCGCGCGTGGACAGGCCTTCAATCTCCCGGAGTACGACGACCACACGGTAGTGGCGAGGCACGGCTGACAGGGCTCGTCTCAGCCTCGACCGCAGGCTCGAGTTGATCGCCTGATCTTCCGGGTCCCGTGCCGGATCGACCGCGTCGGGCTGGTAGTCGCGCCCCGCAACGTCCGTGCCCGTGCCATCGAGCGACACAAGGTGGTCGGGCTCGTTCGCGCGCTTTCGCCGTCCGATCAGGCACGCATTGCGAACGGTACGGTACAACCAGGCGCGAAAGGCATCAGGCTCGCGAATGCGCGCGGCAAAGCGATACGTCTTGAGCAGGGCCTCCTGCATCGCATCGTCGGCATCGTCCGGCCGGCCGCAGACAAGCAGGCTGAAGCGGTAGGCCACTTCCTGCGCTCGCATCAGCAGCGTCTCCATGGACAGCTGGTCGCCCTTCTGGACCGCCCGGACGAGATCCGCATAGGACGCGCCCTCACGGGCGGCGCGGCTCTCCTCTTCCAGAAGATTCGCCTGGCGCGATTTGGTCACACCCATCGATTGTGCCTGCTCCTGTGGCGCCTTCTCTTCCCCGACCCCACCGGCACCCCGGTGTCCGAGATGTGTCCGCGTCAGCTCCGGGACGACAGACAACGGCCGACCGCGAATGGCTTCTATGGTATCCCGAGTCGCAAGCGAGGTGAGGATTCTCCTCGCGTCCCGCAACCGACGCTCATTGTCCGCTCTCTGTATCCAAATCGACCCAGACTGAATCCTTGAATCAGAGCCCGGGCAATTTCTCCCCTGACGACTGCCGGGGTTCGAAGCCGGCGTCCGGCCGTCGCGGAATCTGATAGGCTGGTCCAGGAGGTCCTGACCGTGGAAGACACGCGTTACGGAATGCGAGTGGAATTGCCAGTCAGTTACGAAGAGGCGATCGAGAAGGCCACCGTGGCCCTGAAGACCGAAGGCTTCGGCGTGCTGACAACGATTGACGTCAAGCAGACGATGAAGCAGAAGCTCGACAAGGACTTCCGAAAGTACACCATCCTTGGCGCCTGCAATCCGCCGATCGCCTACCGGGCCCTCAGCACCGAGACCGAGATCGGACTCCTGCTGCCCTGCAACGTCATCGTCTACGAGACCGAGCCTGGCCACAGCGTCGTCGCGGCGGTTGCTCCGTTGGCGACGATGGGCCGCGTGGGAAACGAGGCTCTGGAGCCGGTGGGAATGGAAGTCGATGCGAAGCTCCGCCGCGTGCTGACGTCGCTCGAGGGCGGCAAGGCAGGAGTGTGATGGATTATCTCTGGCCCCTCGTCTTCCTGGCCGTCTGGATCTTCCTGCAGGTGTGGCTGCTGCCGCGCCTCGGCGTCCCGACGTGAATGAGCGACTCCTGCGGCGTCGAGGATCGACGCACCAAGACCCGGCAGCCGGGCGACACCAGCCAGTCGCCGGCTGGGACCGGCGACAGCAGGCAGTAGGCCGCCCCCTATCGCTGCCCTTCGATGACCTGGACCGCCACCGCGTTGTCGAGCAGTGGCTCGTAGGTGCAGAACGGTTCTTCGGCCAGGTAGTCACCGTTGTCCGAGAACGCGCGCGCTCGGCATCCGCCGCAAATCCCCTCGTACCTGCAGATCCCGCACTTGCCACCGAGCGCGGACGGGTCGCGCAACTGCTGGAACACGGTCGATCGCGCCCAGACGTCGGCGAACCGCTGCTGCCTGATGTTCCCGGCGCTCACCGGCAGGTAGCCGCACGGGTAGATGTCACCGGCATTCGACACGAAGCACACGGCGGTCCCCGCCAGGCAGCCGCGGGTCATGGCCGAAAGCGGCCGCCCCCCTCCAGGGTCCGGCGCGGCCTTCATCTGCGTGCCAAGCGCCACGAACGGCGTGCTCCGATCGCCCTGCTTGCGCTCTTCCACGATGCGCTGGGCACGGACGCGAAAGTAGTGCGGGGCGCAGGTCGCCTTCAGGTCAATCGTCACGTCCTTCGATTGCTCGTAGAACCAGTTCAGGACCCGCTCGTACTCGTCAGCCGGCAGCATCTCCCGGTCCGCAATGCTGACGCCGCACCCCACGGGCACCAGCATGAAGATGTGCAGGGCGTCCGCGCCGAGCGACAGCGCCATGTCGAGGAGCGCTGGCAGCTCGGACACGTTGTGCTTCGCGATCGTGGAGTTGATCTGGATCGACACGCCTGCTTCGCGCAGGTAGCGGAGGCCGTCGATAGCCTTCGCGTGTGAACCCGGGATACCGCGGAACGCGTCGTGCGTCGCTGCCACCGCCCCGTCGATGCTGATGGCCACCCGCGAGAAGCCGGTCGACTGAATGCGCCGTGCCACCGCCCGATCGATCATCGTACCGTTGGTCGCCAGCGCCATCCGGAAGCCCTTGCCGCAGCCGTAGGCACCGATGTCGAAGATGTCCTGCCGGTAGAGGGGCTCTCCTCCCGACAGAATCAGCACGGGTTTGGACACCTCGGCAATCTGGTCGATCAGCCCGAACGACTCCTCGGTATTCAACTCGACGAGAGAACGCTCGGCTTGAGGAACGGCGCGACAGTGCTGACACCGAAGGTTGCAGGCCTTCGTGGTTTCCCAGAACATCAAACGCAGCGGTGGCACCGCCGTCGGAAGCGTCATCGGAACAGTCCTCCCCCATCTTCTGGCTTCTGAATTCGTTCGCTTCGGTTCGCGCCCGCGCTGCCCTGTCTATGGCGTCTGCGACTCCTCTTCTTCGACCAGGATGGCGCGTGCGACCGCTGGCTCGACGGCCAGCTCCGTCTGGTCGCACTCGAACACGAACCCTGGGAATCGCTGCAGCAACCGGACGCGCGCCCCCGGCGTCACGCCCAGCGCCTTCAGCCGCTCGGCGCGTGCCGAGTTGTCGCGAAGCACCCGCACGACGACGCCGCGGTCGCCCACCTCGAGCGACGCCAGGCGTCGCCCGTGCTCAAAATCTGACACCGAAGATCCAAAAGGCATAATGGAGGCCCGCTCCGGTGGACAGCGCCACGGTCGTCACGAACACGAGAATGGCCATGCCCGCCTTGACTCCCTGCTCCTTGATGATCATCAGGAAGTTGGCCACGCACGGGACGAACAGCGTCATCACCGTGAGCGCCACCACGGCCTGCGCCGCGCTCAGACGGCCGGCGTGCGCCAGCTGGAACAGACCTGCCGCCCCGTAGTCCCGCCGCAGGAAGCCCATGATGAAGACCTGCGCGGTCTCCGCCGGTAGTCCCAGCAGCCCGGTTACGAGTGGACGGCCGCCGGCGACCACCCGTCCGAGCAGTCCTGTCTTGTCCAACACGAATAGTAGCGCCGTTCCGATCAGGAAGAGCGGCACGGCCTCCCAGAGATACCACCGGATCCGAAGCAACGTCTTGGACACGAGGTTGCGCATCACCGGCAGCCGCATTGGCGGCAGTTCCATGATGAAATCCGACCGCTCTCCTGGAAGCACCTTCGCGGCGAGGAACCCGACGAGGAACATCTGCACGAGAACCACGCCGAA
>DASVIS010000024.1:0-6939 GCA_036381995.1 Vicinamibacterales bacterium
GCACCCGATCCCGCAGAAGTACTTCCTGACGCACGATCACTGCGGGACGTGGCAGGCTGCGGAGTGGAAGCCGCTGCTTCAGGCCACGCTTGCCGACGAAGCGACGCGCCTGGCGTACGACTGACGCCGGGGGAAATCGCTCGCGCGCCCTTACCGCACCTTGTTCGGTCGACGCCACCTTCGTTCGTCGGGAACCTCGTCGCCAATCGAAGGACCGTACCGAGCAGGCCTTCGAGTCGTCCATCCGTCCACGTCTCGGTCATCGACGGCATTTCAGAGAGTCCCTCTGACGCCCCGGTCTCAGCGTCAACCCAAGTGAATTCCGGGGCTAACTCACGCCGGCGAGTGCGATCACCGCGCGCAGCAGCTTGAACGTCTCGATGTAGTCGGTGCCCGCCAGCGATACCGAGCGGGCGCCGGTGCGCTTCACGCCGGGCAGCATCAGCGGCAACTCGGCCTGGGCGCTGTTGTGGAACTCCACGTCCACCGTGTAGGGCCCGGCGATCCGAAACGGCTGGAGCGACGGCTTCTTCCCGAGCGCCTCGCGCGCCGCTTCGCGCAGCCGCGCGCGGACCTGCTCGAGCGGAAACAGGCGGGCCGCAAAGCGACCGATCGCCTCCTTCACCGGCGCCGTGACCAACCCCTCGCCGAGCACCGCCTTCGCCTGGCCGCATGTGGTGGTGTCGCCAGTCAGCATGATGACCGGCACCTTGTAGTAGCCGGCAATGGCCGCGTTCAACCCGAGTTCCGGCAGTTCCTGACCGTTGACCCTGATCGACCGAATCGTCGCGCTCGAGATGGTGTGGTCGAGGGTGGCCGCCTCCGTGCCCGCACGCGCGTGATAGCCCACGAAGATGACGGCGTCGTACGTGGCATCGATCCCCTGCATCATCGACAGGGGCTTCGGAGAACCGGTAATCAGCGAGACCTTTGGGTTCAGCGCGTCGGCGACGATGTTCCGCATGCTGCCGTGTGAGTCGTTCACCACGATCTCGCCTGCGCCGGCCTCGAGCAGTCCGGCGACCACGGCGTTCACATCCTCGGCCATCCAGCGGCGCGCGGCCGCGTACTCGAGCGACGTCGATGACACCTGCTCACTGTGCACGACGCCCCAGATACCTTCCATGTCCACGGAGATGAAGATCTTCGGTCCGGCCTTCTGGGCGGACGCCGACTGCGGAACGGCGACACACAGCAGGGCCGCGCACAGCGCCAGCACAGCTTTCATCATGAGGTCCTCCACGGGAAGGGGGCGCAGAAAACGAGATACACGCTACAACGTGTCGGGGCGCGTGGCAAGAACGGGCGCGGGTATCTGGAGACAGACCAAAGCCTGGACGCACCCGCAGCGTCTTTGGGAAGGGTCCGGCGGGGATATCGACTGCGTGGTGGTGCTCGGCGAGGCGGCGGCGCGACCGATTGTGCGATCGCAGCCGCGCCTCTCGAGCGGACGATCCGGGCTAGGCGAGCTTGACGTTCTCTCCCCGAGGTCCCTTGGGCCCCTGGCCCTTCGTAAACGTCACCGCCTGACCTTCACGCAGATCAGAGAACGTCCCCTGCGTGAACGCAGACTGATGGAAGAAGTACTCCTGGCCATCCTCGGCGAGGATGAACCCGAAGCCCTTGTCACCAACCAGCCGCTTGATCGTGCCATTCAATGTCGAAGCCATCACGTGTCCTTGTTGCGCAGCGCGTTGTCGAGTCGCCGGTGACCGGGTGCGGGTCATCGGACGTGTTTACTGCGGACAGACACCAGCGACCGCGCCTCGACATCGGATGGCGGCTGTTTCGCAAGCTAGGGCTCGATTGCACCCAACTTAGTCTAGCACGGACGCGCCTCCAGGTCACCGTCCTGATGCCGAAAGGGCCCTGATGACCTTCCCGCCCTTCATCACGAACACCACCCGTCGCAGCGCGGTGATGTCCTTCAACGGGTCGCCGTCCACGGCGATGAGGTCGGCCTCCATACCCGGCGCGATGCCCCCAATCTGTCCGGCAAGCCCCAGCGACTCGGCGGCGAGCGAGGTGATGGAGGCAATCGCGGCTGCCGGATCCTGGCCGCCCTTCTGCACCCGGTAGATCAGCTCCTCGATGTTCCGGCCGTGTGCTCCGGCCACCGCGTCGGTTCCGAACACGATCTTCAGGCGAGGCGTCGCCAGCGCCAGCCTGAACATCGCGAGGTCGATCGGAATCGCCTTCTCCATCGCCGCGAACCCCTCGGCGTTGTAGTTCCCAATCCCGTCGTATTTCGCGCGGTTGTCGAGGTAGTTCTGTTTCACCAGGCCGATGTTCGGGTCGAGATACGTTCCCCGCGCGGCCAGGACCGCGAGGGCGTTCGCATCGGCAAAGGTGGCGTGCTCTTCGGTGGTGCATCCCGCCTCGGCCGCCACCTTCATCGTCTCGGCCCCATACACGTGCACGAGGGTGCGCAATCCCTGCGCCTTCGCTTCGCCGCATGCGGCTTGAATCTGCTCGTCGCTCAACGTCTGGCCGCCGCCGTCGCGGATGCTCTTCGAGGCGAAGATCTTGACCAGATCCGCGCCGTCCGCCTTCAGCTTCCGCACCGTCTCGCGAATCTGCTCGACGGTGAGTTGCGGGTTGGTGATGGCCCTGAGACAGGTGAGCACGCGGGGGCCCGGCAGGATGCCCCTGGCGACCGCCTCTCTCACGTCCTTGTCCACTGGGTCACCCACGCTCTGCACGGTGGTGAACCCGGCCATGACCGTGGCGTGGGCATTCTCGAGGGCATACCCCATCAACTGGGAGGGGGAAGGCTCGCGCGGTGCAAAGCGCCCGTCCGGCCCGAAGTGCCACGCCAGGTGAACGTGGGTGTCGATCAGCCCGGGAAGAACCGTGAGTCGGCTGAGGTCGTACGTCGCTGCGGCGCCCGACGGCTCGACACGCTGAATCGCCGCCCCGCGGACGACGACCGTGATGTTGTGCAAAACACCGCCCCTGCCGTCGAGCAGCGTGCCGGCCTTGATCGTCACGGGGACATCCTGGGCCATGCCGAGGGTCGCCACCAGGAGGGAAGCCACTGAGAGGTAAAAGGATTTCATGGGGTGAATGGTATACCTGCTTACTGCCCGCGGGTCTGAAGACCCTGCGCTACATCCGCGTGCCCACCGCCACTCCCGGTCAGCTGCCCGACACCTTGATCTCGATCCGCCTCGTGTCGGTTCCTCCGAACTTCGACTCGGTCTTCACTTCCACCCAGCCATCGGCACCGGTCATCCGGACGAGGCCACGGAAGCGCACCGAATCGCGCCCGCGCAGTCGGAACTCGGTCGTCCTGGCAGTCAGGGCGGCGGCCGCCGCCTGCTCGTTGAGCGGATCCAGCCGCACGACCCCGGCGGGCACCTCCACGAACGTCACGTTAGGTGAGAACGACAGCGTCAGTCGATCCGTGACCGCCCGCTTCAACTGCAGCGACCGATCGGAAGAGGTTGGATAGACGCGGTCGTTCTTCACGGTCGCATCGATCCAGAACAGATCCCCCGTGGCCGGCGTCACCGCCACACGATCGATCTCCACCTTCGGGAACTGGCTGGCCGAGTAGAGCACGAAGTGCGTCTGCTTCAGCGCCTCGGCCTCCATGTAAGGTGCCGGCGGCGTCCGCCCGGTGTGCTTCCTGGCCGAGCCGCCGATCCAGATGTCGCCGAGATCCGGATGCCTGAACTTGTGCGGCGCGATCCAGCCTTCACCGGTCAGCTCGGTGTCCATCCAGGCCTGCAGTTCCTCCTCGTCCACGCGACCGTCGCCGTTGCGATCCGCGTCCGCCAGCGGCGGCGGTCCCCACAACTCGATGAGGTAGGCGTATGCGCCGAGCATGTTGTACGAGGCGGCCTGCGCCTGCCCGGACAATCCGCTGAACGTCGGCGTGTAGTCCTTCAGGATGTGCGCACCCTCGGTGACGATGGCCAGCTGGGTGTCCATGTCGTTCTGCAGCTCCGGCGGAGCGACGCGTGGAAAGAGCTGCGCGTAGCGGTCGGTCTTCCGCATCTCGGCCAACTGGGCGGCCACCCGCGCCTCTTGTGCCGTGCGCTGTTCGGGCGTCATGGTGGTCGCCCGCACGTCGGGCGGCGCCATGAACATGATCAGCCGACCGGTGTTGTGGAAGTGGAAGCTCGCGAAGATGTTCGGGTGCTTCAACTGGAACTCGAAGACGTTCCTCGTTTCGCTCTCCGACATCGGGTACGGCCAGCCGTCCTGCAGGCCCCACCCGAACGGGAAATTGCGATTGGGGTCCGGACCGCCCAGGTCGTCCTCGTTGATGCGGCCGTCGCCGTCGTTGTCGTAGCCCTCCATCCCGATGCGGCGGAACCGCAGCCCCTCCTCGCGCGGATCGGTCACTCGCACGAAGCGGCGCTTGTCGGGAGACAGCTTGAAGTCGCCCGCCGGGTCCTCGACCCACATCACCGAGATCTCGCCGTCACCGTCCACGTCCTCCGTCAGATCCTCGTCGTACAATCCGTCGCCGTCGTTGTCCTCGGCACGATACGGCTCGCGCGGGTTGTTCTCCGTGTTCGGCTCCGTCACGTACGAGTCGTTGGCGTCCACGTTCAGGCCAGGCAGGATGTAGAAGGTCTGGCGATCCACCAGGTTGTGGACATACGGATCGTAGTCGTACCGGGTGACCAGGTACCACGCGAGATACAACGAGCAGGTGACGCCGTTCATCTCGTTTCCGTGGATGGCGCCATCCACCCACATGGCAGGCTTTGTGTCGGCGGCCCCCGTGGCCTTCGACGTGATCGTGAGCATCCACTGATCGCGGCCCATCCGGCTCTTGCCGATCGACGAGATGTCCGCGAGGTGGCTGTACTGCTTCTGAAGCCCCTGCATGAGCTTCGTCTTCTCGGCGTAGCTGTAGTACTGCTTCCAGCTGATCGGGTAGTCCATTTCGCCGTGGCTGGCGCCAGGGCTTGCCTGGATCTTCTTCTGAGCGCTGACCGGCCCCGTCCAGGCGCTCATGGCGAACACCACCAGCGCAGGCACGAGCAGGCGACTGCAGAATGTCTTGGTGTGCATCGATCTGGCTCCTTGCCCTACTGGATGACGAGGTCCTTGACCCTGGTGCCGCCCCTTTGCGAGGTCAACGCCAGCTTCAGCGTCGTGTCGCCTTCAACGGCGATCAACCACGTGACGACGCGCCGGTTCCCTGTCTGCCCGGGCTCCGCGGCGTCGGGACGCTGCTGGCGCAGCTGCGACAGCGGCAGGACGCCGGCCTGCGCGCCGCCACGCCCGCCTCCACCACCTCGACCGGCTCCCGCCTGGGCTTCCCGGCCCGATGCCGCCGGCAGGGGGAGCGTTCCATCGAGCACTCCAAGCCTCATCCAGCGGGTTCCCTCGAGGAAGGTGACCTTGCCGCGATCGCCAAGCAGCCAGATGACGTCCTCGCGATTACCGCGAAGCTGCGCGCCCTGCGCCACCTGCGTGGGAAGGCTGCCGCTGTTGGTGACGGTGGCGGTCACCTGCACCACTTTGAACCGACCAGGAGCGCCAGACGTCTTCACGGACACCGTGTCACGGTCGCCCGTCGCGACCGCCCTGGTCGCCTGGTTCGTGGTGTAGAGGACCTTCGCCGACGCGTCTGTGATCTCGACCCGCGGCAGCAGCGACGCCTTGAAGCGCTCGAACTGCCACTGGGTGTCGCAGATCGTCGCGAGTGCCTCGCCCGGAATGCCCTTCGTGTCGCGCTGGCCGTCCCAGGCCTGGGCGCTCATCGCGTAGGCGCCGAACTCGCCGTAGGCCCAGTCGTAGAACACCCCGTAGCCGCCAGGGGCCTGCCGTTCCTGATTGTAGGCGGCCCTCCAACCCTCCGCGGCCGGGCTCGAGGGACGCCGTGTCTGTTGATCGCCGGCCGGCGGAGCGCCCGCCGCCCCACCGCGGCGGCCGGGTTGTGCGGCCTGCGCGATCGCCGGCCTCTCAGTCGACATCGCGGAGGGAGCGGAAAGCGGCGCACTCCAGGCAGCCGGCACCGTCTCCCCGTTCAGCTCCAGGTACTTCTTTCCGATCACGCGATCGAACACCGCCGCATCCCGTGGATCGACGCGGCTCTCGGGCCACCGCGCGAACGGGCGCAGGCCGTGGCCGCCGTTGGTGTGGAACGACTGCACGAAGAGGATGTTCGTGTGATTGGTGAAGAACTCGAGCACCGCCCGGGCTTCGGGCGACGAGGAGGGATAGTCGCCGGTCCCTCCAGGCGTGCTGTCGTCCTTCCACCAGCCCTCGGGATAGTTGCCGTTGGCGCTGGTCGGGGACTCGGCGCGTGGCGCGGGTTTCCCGGCCTCGACGCCGCCGTCCGGATGCACCATGGGACAGACGTAGAAGGTGTTCTCGTCGATCAGCCTGGTGACTTCCGGATCGCCACCATAGCCCGACACGAGCTTGTCGATGACGTAGAGGCAGACCTCGGTACCCCCCAGGGCTGCGCCGTGGGCGCCGCCGTCGAGCCACAGCCCGGGCTTGCCCTGGTAGGGCTTCATCGGCGTGACGTTGTTGACGGCGGGCTTGCGCGGGTTCTGGAGGGGGACCAGGCTGTCGATGGTGACGCCGGTCTTCATGTTCGAGATCACGAGCACGTAGAGCGGGCGATTGCCGGGGCTGCGGCCGATCTCGATGAGTTCCGTGATCGCCGGGTACGCCGACGCGATTTTCTTGAGATAGTCGGCGGTCGCCGCGAAGCCGTGGAACTCGGCAAGGGACAGCGCGACCTTCACCGGGACCTTCGCGGCGGTCGCCTGAGATCCTCCCGGCCGCCCGGATGCGGCGAGCATCACGCCGAGCAGGAGACAGAGCACTACCAGGACACCGGTGACGCGGCCGGCGGCCGGTCCCGGGCCCGACCCGACTCGTTTGGACCAATCTGATGTTGTCATGCGGTTAGCTCCGCCGAGCCTCTGCAGTTCGGCGCGCGCAGCATACCACGGTCCATCA
>DASVIS010000025.1:0-28256 GCA_036381995.1 Vicinamibacterales bacterium
TTGCGGGTCCACGGTTTCGGTCCTGACGCCCAACCGCGCGTCGATCTGCCGGCGGATGTCGTCGAAGGTCGTCGGCGCCGCTGCCGGCGTCCAGCCTTCGCCGCCGCTGCCGGTGACCATCACGCGGGCAAAGCCGTGTCCTCCGAGGCGGTCCTCGTAGTACATCGCGGTCTGGTGCACGAGATCGGGCAGGCTCTCATCGCTCCCTTCGGCGCGGCTCCGGAAGAAGATCAGGTCCTGGCCGCGCAGGATCACGATGCTGCCGTAGTCCGGCGTGATGTGCACCAGGAGCCAGTCACCGGTCATCGGACCCTCGGCGGCCAGGACCGCGTTGACCAGGCTGAACGTGGCCAGGTCCACGATCCCGGCGTGTGCGCCCGCCTCCTCGCACACGCCCTCGAACTCCCGAACCACCGCGCGACGAGCCAGCGCCACGACGAACTCGCGGCCGCCCTCGAGCGTCGCCGCTCCTGGCGAGTACGTCACCTGCGCTTCCTCGAGGGGGAACGGAGCCGACTTCCTCACGTGCCACCGAATCAACTCCGCCAGATCCTGGGTGCGCGCCGGCACGGACTGGAGCCGCACCAGCGAGACCTTGGCCACGCTGTCCGGCAGCACCAGCGCCAGGCGCCGCTGGCGCCCGCCCAGCTGGCCGAGCACGCGTGAGACGGCCTGGCCGACCGCCCGTCGATCGGCGATGTTCTGATCGTTCAGAGCCGGGGTGACGGCGCCGGCGGGCAGCGCCTCGGCGGCGTGCGCGACGATCACCGGCGCGCCGCCGTGGCGTCCGAGGGCGATCGCCGACACGAATCCCTGGGCGATCTGCATGGCGACCGAGGGCGCCGGCGTCGTGACGAGTGAAGTCAGTATCATTCGACGAACGTCACCTTGTTGATCTCGCGCAGTGTCGTCACGCCCTGCAGCACGCGTTCGACGGCGCACTCCCGAAGGAACTTCATGCCCTCGTCGCGCGCCGCCTTCTTGATCTCCGAGGTCGGCCTCCGGGCCAGGATCAACTCGCGGATACGGTCCGAGAGGTCGAGGAGCTCACAGATCGCCTGCCGCCCTTTGTACCCGGTGCCGCCGCACTCGATGCAGCCCTTTCCTTCGTAGAACGTCTGCGTGTGCTCGAGCGCGGGGTCCATTCCGGACTCCCCGAGGACGAACCGATCCACCTTCGCGGGCCGCTTGCAGTGCGGGCAGATCGTGCGCACCAACCGCTGCGCCAGCACGCAGTTGAGCGCCGACACGAACTGGTAGGCCTCGACGCCCATGTTCAGGAAGCGCCCGAGCACGTCGAGCACGTTGTTCGCGTGCACCGTCGTGAAGACCAGGTGGCCCGTGAGCGCCGACTGAATCGCAATCTGCGCCGTCTCCGGATCCCGGATCTCCCCCACCATGATCTTGTCGGGATCGTGCCGCAGGATCGACCGGAGGCCGCGCGCGAAGGTCAGCCCCTTCTTCTCGTTGATCGGGATTTGTGTGATTCCGTGCAGCTGGTACTCGACCGGATCCTCGATCGTGACGATCTTGTCCTCAGGCGACTTGATCTCCGACAACGCCGCGTACAGCGTCGTGGTCTTGCCGCTGCCGGTCGGCCCGGTCACGAGGACCATGCCGTACGGCTCCGCGATGTACTTGCGGAACCGCTTCAAGTCGGTCTCGGGGAAGCCGAGGATGTCGAGGCGCAGCTCGGAGAACTGCTCGCTGATCGACTCCTTGTCGAGGATGCGGATCACGGCGTCCTCGCCGTGCACGCTGGGCATGATCGACACGCGGAAGTCGATGGTCTTTCCGGGCACGCGGAGCTTGAAGCGCCCGTCCTGCGGGACGCGCTTCTCCGCGATATCGAGCTCGGCCATGACCTTGATGCGCGAGATGATTGCGCTGTGGAACTGCTTGGCGATCGGCCGCATCGCCTGCTGCAGGACGCCGTCGATCCGGTACTTCACGTAGACCGCATCGTCCTGCGTCTCGATGTGGATGTCGCTCGCCCGCCGCTGGATGGCCGTGAACACCGTGGAATCCACCAGCCGGATGATCGGGCTGATGTCGCTCGTGAGCTTCTCCACGGTCAAACTCTCGTCGCCGTTCTCCTCTTCCTTCAGGAGCTGGAGCTGGAACCCCTCGGTGGCCTCCTCGAGGACGCGCTGCGAACTCTCGCTCTTCTTGAGGATCGATTCGATCGCCGACCGCGCGCCCACCGTGACCTTCAGCGGCGCCGCAAGCAGCAGGGCCAGCTCGTCGATCATCGGAAGGTCGGTCGGGTCCGAGACCACGATGACGAGGGAGCGACCGTCCCGGTGGTGCGGGACGAAGCCGTAGCGCAGCATGAGGTCGGCCGGGATCGAGCGGAACAGGTCGTGATCGATCTGAAACTGGTCGAGGTCGACGAACTCGAGCCCGTACCGCTCCGCCAGGTGCCTGGCCTGGGCCGTCTCTTCCGCGCGTTCCTCGGCCGCCGCCTCGACACCCTCCGCGTACAGCATCGGCGCCCCCGCCACTGGAGGCGTGGCGGTCGCCGCGTGTGCCGACCCGGTTCCTGTCACCCGTGGTTCCACTCGGTTCCCTTTCCAACCCGTGTCCATCGACGTGCGCCGATCCGTCCTACGACGGCCCGATCACCGACGACAACTGGAACAGCGGCATGTAGAGCGCCAGCAGCAACCCTGCGACCACCAGCCCCATGATGACGAGCAGGACCGGCTCGACGAGGGTGACGAACCGCCCAAGGTCCGTCTCGATCTCCTCATCGTAGAAGTCCGCGAGGCTGTTGAGCATCTCCTGCAGCGCACCCGTCGCCTCGCCCACCTCGGCCATCTTCACGGCCACATCCGGGAAGATGCCGCGGCCCGCCATCGCGGCCGCAAACGATTCACCCTCCCGGACGCGGTTGCCAACCGTCTCCATCGCGACGGCCATCGACCGGTTCCCGATCGACCGGCTCGCGATGTCGATCGCGCTGACGAGGGGGATCCCTCCCCCCAGCAACGTGGCGAGTGTCCGCGCCACTTGAGACGTGGCGAACTTCCTCGCGGTTGGGCCGATTCCAGGAACGGCGAGGATCCACCGGTCGAACCGTTCACGCTGGCCGGGCCGCCGCAGCCAGGCATTGATGCCGACGGTCGCCGCGACCACCAGGATCGCGATCACGAGCCACTGCGACCGGACGACCTCGGACACGGCCACGATGCCCCGTGTCATCAGTGGCAGCTCGTGGTGGAACTGGCCGTAGAAGTCCGAGAACGCGGGCACGACGCGCACGACAATGACGCTCACCACGGCAAGGGAGAGGGCGAGCAGCACCGCCGGATAGATGAGCGCCGACAGCGTCCGGCGCCTCACCCCCGCGATCACCTTGACGTAGGCCACGTAGCGCCGGAGAACCGTTTCGAGGCTGCCGCTCTTCTCCCCGGCCATCAGCGAGGCGGTGTACACACCCGGGAACATAGAACCGTGCGAGGCAAATGCGTCGGACAGTGCCGTTCCAGCCCGGACCTGGCCGTAGATATCGTCGAGCACCGACTTGAACAACGGATTGCTCATCCGCAGGCGCAGGATGTCGAGCGACTGCACGAGCGGCATGCCCGCCTTCAACAACGTCGCGAGCTCCTGGTTGAAGACAATGAACTCGCGCGCAGGAATCCCGCGACGGGCGGGAAAATGGGGCGCCCATCCGGCAATGCCATGCCGGGGCTGCAGCGCCAGCACGCACAGCCCCTTCTGTTCGAGCTCGTGGCGCAGGCGCGCCTCGCTGTCGGCGACGCAGATCTCCTCGGTGATTTCGCCCCCCGGCGTCGACAGCCTACAGCGGAATTCCATCGCAAGACGTTGTGAGATCGGAAATTATCATCGGCTCAATCGCGGTCGATTATATCAACTTTCGCACACGTCCCGTCCCCTCTTCGGGTGGCCAACCGGAGTATTCCCGACAGGCGTGACGATGCCTGGCCCCGGCTATCGCGACGCCGCCGGCCCGAGCAGCCTCAGGACTTGGCGGACGTAGTTCTGTGTTTCGGGATACGGCGGGATGCCGCGAAAACGCTCGACGGCCGCTTCTCCGGCGTTGTATGCCGCAATTGCGAGCGAGAGTTCGAACCGTCCGAGCAGCATCTTCAGGTGCTTGATTCCGGCTTCAATGTTCGAGCCCGGGTCGTACAGGTTGGAGACGGCGTACCGGCGCGCGGTGTCGGGCATCAACTGCATCAGGCCGATCGCCCCCTTGCGGGATCGGGCCGTGGCTTGGTACGCCGATTCGACCTGGATGACGGCCCGCACCAGGCGCGGGTCAACGCCCTCCCGGCTGGCCGATCGATCGATGATCTCACCGTACGGAACCGGCGCCAGCGGCGTCACCTCAACCGCCGAGAGCTCCGGTTCGGAGTACGGCACTTCGTCGGGAGCAATTCGCTCGACGAGGGCCGCATCGCAAGTGATCTCTCCACCGCCGCGCAGCGTGAGGATTATCCGATCGCCGTCGAGCCGGTGCGACCGGACGGTCAACGTGCGCCCCGTGTTCAGGAAGACGAGTTCCGCGGCGCAGACACCGGCCAGGATCTGCCAGGCCAGCAGAGCGACCGCAGCTTCGAGGAGCCACCGTCGTACGACGTGTCGCATGCCTTCCTCGCGGGCCGGGTTGCTATCGTGCCTCGATGAACGCGTGGAACACGCACAGTCCTAGTTCGCGCTTGTCGGTCTGCGCGCCGGAGGTGACAACCACCGGAATGAACGTGCGGTCAAGGCTGAGCTTGAGTTCGACCTGTTCTTCGGTTCCCAACTGGGTCACCGTCAGCGGAATCCGCCGAACCTCTCCGACCGGCCCGACCTGGAACGTGTCCACGACCTCGTTCCCGATACTGACCGTCACGGTCTGCGGCTCGGTCATGAACTTCGGGCGGCCGGCGAAATCCAGATAGAACCTGGCATTGCGCTTGGGATTCTTGAACGACAGCGTGGCATCCTTCTTCGTCCAGTGCCATTCGTTCGTGGCATTGTCCGCCGCGGCTTCCGTCACATGCCACCCGTCCTTGAACGTGAGGTAGATGCTCTCGGTCTGCGGCGCCACCTGGATCTTCGCCACTTGATACGCCCGCTGCCCCTTCTCGGTCCCCGCGAGCGTGAGCCGCTTGTTGTCCTTGCCGTAGAGGCCCACCTCGATTGCCGCATCCCCGACATACGGATAGACGGGAGCGAACATCAATCGGTTGTATTTAATCGTCTGTCCCGGCTTCCACTGGGTCGTCGGCGTCGGCGGGTAGTGATCGTCGGTCCACATCAACTCTTCGTCGGCGTCCACGAAATGCACGAAGACGCGGTAGTCCTCGGTGAACGCCCGGGCGTCCGCCGCGACCTTGAACTGGTAGGTGAGTTCCACCGGGCTCCCGAGCGGAACCCGCATGTAGCCGACCGAGACCGAGGGAACAGCGACGGGCGGCCCTGACGGTGACTTTCGACAACCGCCAACGGCCGACGTCAGGGCCAGGAGCAGACACACGAAGAGTTGAGTCTTCATAGCAAATCGGTCAACCAGATGCATGCCAGTCGTGCGCGACGGCCCACGCCACTCATAACATAATATGCCAACGGAGGCGTCGAAGCCCAGGCAAACCGACGGAGCACCTCGTGGCGGTCATGCACGCCGGCTCTCGCTTAGTGCTGATGTGCAAGGACTTGCTGTCACCAAATGGTTGACCCGGCCGTCCAGCTAGTGGTATGGTTCCGCCACGATGGTTCCAGGTCACCTGCGGACAGGGCTGGCGGTTGCGGCGTCTATCGTGGCCATGGCCGGGTGTTCGGCCCGGTCGCAGGCGCACCTCCCGACCGTCCCGCCGTCCGTCGCGGTGCCGCAACCGGCTCTCGCTCAGCCGCCGGTTCCTGCCCCGGACCCGATTGCGTCGCTCCTGGCACTGTCACAGAAGCACTTTGACGTGGGCCAGCAGGAGGTGTCGATCGGCCACCTCGAGCGCGCCCGCATCGAGTTCGACCAGGCGATCGACGTGCTCGTCCAGTCTCCCTTCGGCGCGCGTTACGACGCCCGACTCCGCGAGCACTTCGACCGGCTGGTCGATCGGATCAGCGCATACGAGGTGAGGGCGCTGGCCGAAGGCGACGGTTTCACGGAGAAGCGCTACGAACCGGCATCGATCGATGCGCTGCTCGAGGATTCGACCTTCGCGCCGGCGGCCCCATCGTCGAAGACGCAACAGACCGTGGCCTCCGACCTCGAGAGCACCACCCACGACATCGCCATCCCCCTGAACGCCCGGGTCCTGGAGTACATCGAACTGTTCCAGGGACGGCTGCACGACTGGTTCGCGACGGGCCTCCAGCGCGGGGCCCGCTATCTCCCGATGATCCAGGGCGTGTTCCGGGCGGAGGGTCTGCCCCTCGACCTCGCTTACGTGCCGCTCATCGAGAGCGCCTTCAACCCGAACGCCGTTTCACGGGCGAAGGCCAAGGGCGTCTGGCAATTCATGGCGGCCACCGCCCTCGAGCACGGCTTGAAGCGCGACTGGTACGTCGATGAGCGCTCGGATCCCGAGAAGGCCACCCGCGCGGCGGCCGCCTACCTTCAAACGCTCTTCCGCGCCTTCGAGGGCGACTGGCACCTGGCGCTCGCCTCCTACAACGGCGGCCCCGGCCTCGTCCAGCGAGCGGTGAAGCGGTCGGGCTTGTCTGATTTCTGGCAACTGGCCGATCGATCCAAGTACCTTCCGCGCGAAACCCGGGAATATGTGCCGATGATCCTCGCTGCGATCGTCATCGCACACAACCCGGGGCAGTACGGCTTCGACACGATGCCCGAGGCGCCCCTGGACTACGAAAAGGTGAAGGTGTCTCAGCCGGTCGACTTGCGGCGAATTGCGGAATGGGCAGGTACGACCGTCGCTGAGGTCCAGGGACTGAACCCGGAGTTGCGGCGCTGGACGACACCGGTGCGCTACCCGAACTACGAAATCAAGGTCCCACGAGGCACGGCGGCAGCCCTCGAATCCCGGCTCGCCGAACTCAGTCCGGTGGACACGGCCTCGCTGAAGTGGTACACGGTCAAACGAGGCGACACACTCGGCACTATTGCTCAGAAGCTGCGCGTGAATCGGACCGATTTGGCGGACGCGAACTACCTGTCAGCCAAGTCGCGGGTCGCTCCCGGACAGAACCTCGTGATTCCGGTGGAGCCCGCGCTGTTGCTGGCCGGGCGGCCAGAGAGGCCGGTGCCGATCGCGGAGACCCGCACCGTGATGGCCGAAGAGAAGGTCAGCCCGGCGCAAGGGGCAACGGCCGAGCCGGTCCAGAAAGTCAAGCTCACGTACCAGGTCAAGCGCGGCGACACGTTGTTCTCTGTCGCCAAGTTGTACCGGACCACGATCGCCTCCCTCAAGGCGTGGAATCGCCTGGCGGGGAACCACCTGATGCCGGGGTCGCGTTTGACGATCTTCGCCTCGCGGAACGATCGGCAGCACCGTCCGTAGGCCGCGACACACCCGCCCCTTCTCATTTCTGCCATCAGTCCCGGTGGCGGTATCGCAGAATTCGAAGACTCCTCGGCCTCGCAGTCTGCCTGTCGCCTGGTTTCCCGGACATTCAATCGATGGCGCACTCGGCCGACCTCTTGCACGATCGGGGGCGTGCTCGCCTGTCTCCGCAGCGCCGCCGTCTTCGGGATCGAGGCCTTCCCCGTCCACGTGGAGGTGGACGTCACGTTTGGGCTGCCGTCGTTCACCATGGTTGGCCTGCCCGACCCCAGCGTGCGCGAGAGCCGCGACCGCGTGCGTAGCGCCATTCGCAACTCCGGGTTCGAATTCCCTCCGCGGCGCATCACGGTCAATCTGGCGCCGGCGGACGTCCGGAAGGCGGGATCGTCGTTCGACCTGCCGATCGCCCTGGGTGTCCTCGCCGCAACCGGGATCGTCGAACGGCGTGAGGCGGACGACATGGTATTGCTCGGGGAGTTGTCACTCGATGGCGGGATCCAGACGACCCGGGGCGTACTGCCAATCGCGGCAGCGGCGTGCCGCGACGGCGTCACCACGATCCTCCTCCCCTCCGGCAACGCTCCCGAAGCGGCGGTCGTCGAGCGGCTGGACGTGATTCCGGTCGATTGTCTCGCCGAAGCCGTGGCGGCGCTCAATTCGCCCGAATCGGCGGTCCGGGCGGTGGTGCCCCCCCAGGATTCGACGCGGCGTTGGCCGACGCTCGACTTCTCCGAAATCCGGGGGCAGGCTCTGGCCCGGCGCGCCCTCGAGATCGCTGCCGCCGGCGGCCACAACCTCCTGTTGATCGGCCCTCCGGGCGCCGGAAAAACCATGATGGCCCGGCGTGTGCCGGGAATCTTGCCGCCGCTGTCACTCGAAGAGGCGCTCGAGTGCACTTCGATTCACTCGGTGTGCGGCCTCCTGCCCACTGGCGTCGGTCTGTTGAGGGAACGGCCTTTTCGCGCTCCCCATCACACCGTGTCCGATGTGGCGCTGGTCGGCGGAGGATCGCTCCCCCGCCCCGGGGAAATCAGCCTCGCGCACAACGGCGTGCTGTTCATGGACGAGATACCGGAATTCGACAGGCGGGTCCTGGAAGTGCTCAGGCAACCGATCGAGGAAGGCTCTGTGACTATCGCGAGGGCCGCACGAACAGCGGTGTTCCCTGCACGATTCATGCTCATCGCCGCGATGAATCCCTGTCCTTGCGGCTACCGCGGCGATCAGACCCGCGTCTGCCGCTGCACGCCGGCCGAAGTGTCCCGTTATCGTGGCCGCCTCTCGGGACCGCTGCGCGACCGCCTCGACCTCATCGTCGAGGTTCCTGCGGTGCCGGCCGAGACGTTCGGCGACGAAGCACACGCCGAGCCGACGTCCGCCATCCTGGAACGTGTGCTGCAGGCGCGCCACCGGCAACAGGCCCGGCGTCCGACGGCCGGCGTCCGGCTCAACGCCGAACTGCAGGGGCGGGCGGTCTGGCGTCAGTGTCGGCCAGACGCGACCGCCAGGCGCCTGCTCGAGCAGGCGGTTCAGCGCCTCGGCCTCAGCGCTCGCGGGTTCGACCGCGTGCTCAAGGTGGGGCGCACCATTGCCGATCTTGCCGGCGCAGACACGGTTTCCACCGATCACGTGGGAGAAGCACTTCAGTACCGCGTGAACGACGACGCGCACGAGATTGAGCGCATGTGAGACGAGCCAGATGATCCAAACTCCCGGATGAGATCGCTGGGACTTTAATTTCGCTCTTTCTTCGTGTCCGACAATTTCCGGCTTGGGACCACCGCCGCGTCTGTGATAGAGTCCAACGCTTGTTGACCGTGACGGCGTTCTGTACCGGCTGATTCAGCAAACGCCGCACCGCGAGTTCTTTCCGGGGGCAGCAGCCACGTGAAGTCGAAACGCTATAGTATTGTTATCGCGAACCGCAGCACGGGCGTCGTGCGGCGACTGACGCTGAGTCTGCGTCCTACCTTGACGGCGATTGCCGTGCTGTTCAGTCTGCCTGTTCTCATCGGGCTCGGCGCCCGCTGGAGCGCGCTGGCTGAGGTGAGCGCCCTCCGCACGACGGCCGAGTCCCTGAAGCTTCAGAACGAGAGTTACCGCGCGATGACGGCGGAACTGACGGGCCAGGTGGCAAGCGTCCAGACCGCGATCAGCGAGTTGAGCGAAAAGGCCGTCCTTGACCCCGATTCGGCCCGAGCCCTCGCCAAGTTGCCTGCAGGCGTACGCTCGCGCGCGATGGGCGGCGGCTCGACGAACACTCCGATCGCCCGCTCGGTCCTTTCGTCGACATTCGCGTCTCCGGAAGATACCTTCGGCACGCTGCGTGAGGTTCTCGCCCGGCTGACCAGCGGCCTGGAGCGGGCGCAGGGCGACCTGGATCGGCGCGCCGAGCTCATCGGCGCGACACCCTCGATCTGGCCCGCGCGTGGCGCGCTCTCGGCGACGTTCGGTATGCGGGAAGATCCATTTGGTGGCGGGAGCGAAATCCATACGGGTATCGACATCTCGGCGGAGCGCGGCGAACCCGTCTACTCGACGGCCGATGGCACGGTCGAGTCGGCTGGCTGGAACGGCGACTACGGCAACATGGTGGTGATCAACCACAAGTTCGGCTTGGTCACTCGGTACGCGCATCTGTCATCGTTCTCGATTCGCCCTGGCGAGCGTGTGGAGCGCGGCCAGGTGATCGGGCAGATTGGTGCCACCGGTCGTGCCACCGGCCCACATCTGCACTACGAGATCGTGGTCAACGGGCAGCTCACGAATCCGCTCACGCTGCTGAACGGCAGCCGTCGGCCATAACGACCCCTGCCGCGGGTCGCGCCGTTTCCTTGACCGATCCTACGAGCCTCTCCTACAATCGGTGGGTACCCCGTACTCACGCAGTCTCTCCTTACATGCTTGGTGCTTTCCTCGCTAAAGTCATCGGAACCCAGAACGACCGCGATTTGAAGCGTATTGCGCCGATCGTGGCCGCGGTCAACGGTTTCGAACCGTCGATCCGGCCTCTCAGCGACGACCAGCTCCGCGCGAAGACGGTCGAGTTTCGTCAGCGCCTCGCCAACGGCGAAGCGCTCGACGGCCTGTTGCCCGAGGCCTTCGCCGTCGTGCGCGAAGCGGGATGGCGCACGTTGAAGATGCGCCATTTCGACGTGCAGCTGATCGGCGGCATGGTGCTCCACCAGGGTAAGATCGCCGAGATGAAGACCGGCGAGGGCAAGACGCTCGTCGCCACGCTGCCCGCGTACGTCAACGCCCTCGATGGCAAGGGCGTGCACGTCGTCACCGTCAACGACTACCTCGCCCGACGCGACTCGGAGTGGATGGGCCGCGTCTACCGGTTCCTCGGGCTGACGGTCGGCGTCATCCAGCACGAGTTGACCGATGCCGAGCGCCAGGTGGCGTACGGGTGCGACATCACCTACGGCACGAACAACGAGTTCGGGTTCGACTACCTCCGCGACAACATGAAGTTCGAGCTCGCGCACTACGTGCAGCGCGGGCACCACTTCGCGATTGTCGACGAGGTGGACAGCATCCTGATCGACGAGGCGCGGACGCCGCTCATCATCTCGGGGCCGGCCGAGGAATCGACGGAGCTGTACTACGAGGTGGACCGGATCATTCCCAGGCTGAAAGCGGGCGCGGTCACCCGTGGCGACACGAAGGCCGAGGATCGCGAGGCGCTCGAGGCGACGGGCGATTACATCGTCGACGAGAAGAACAAGACGGTCACGCTCACCGAGAGCGGAATGGCCAAGGCCGAGAAGCTGTTGGCCGGGCGGCTCGAGCCGGGCGGGCTCTACGACCCGGCGAACATGCCGCTGCTCCACCACACCAATCAGGCCCTGCGGGCGCACACGCTCTTCCGCCGGGACGTGGACTACATGGTCAAGGACGGCCAGGTGGTCATCGTCGACGAATTCACGGGCCGGCTGATGGAGGGGCGCCGCTGGAGCGACGGCCTGCACCAGGCCGTCGAAGCCAAGGAGAAGGTGAAGATCGAGCGCGAGAACCAGACGCTCGCGACGATCACCTTCCAGAACTACTTCCGGAAGTACAAAAAGCTGTCCGGGATGACAGGCACGGCCGAAACCGAGGCCGAGGAGTTCGGGAAGATCTACAACCTCGACGTGATGGTGATCCCGCCCAACAAGCCGCTCAGGCGGCTCGAGGAGCCGGACGTCATCTACCGGACCGAGCCCGAGAAGTTCGACGCGATCGTGGCGGACGTGACCGAGAAACAGGCGGAGGGCCGCCCCGTGCTCGTCGGGACGATTTCCATCGAGAAATCCGAGCGGCTCTCGACGATGCTCCGCCGGCGCGGGATCAAGCACGTGGTCCTGAACGCGAAGTACCACGCGCAGGAAGCGGAGATCGTCGCGCAGGCGGGCCGCAAGTCAACCGTGACGATCGCCACCAACATGGCGGGCCGAGGCACGGACATCCTGCTCGGCGGCAACCCGGAGTTCATGGCGCGGCAGCAGTGCATCGCCGATGAACTGGCCGAAAAGCTCCCGAAGGACCAGGAGCGATTCGTCGACGACGAGGAGAACGTCTACTTCTACCACATCGAGTATTTCTACCGCGTCGGCCGGAAGGACTGGGATCGTATCTCCGAGCACTTCAAGCGGCAGACCGACGCCGAGCACGACGACGTCGTCCGCGTAGGCGGCCTGCATATCGTCGGCACCGAGCGCCACGAGGCGCGGCGTATCGACAATCAGTTGCGCGGCCGCGCCGGCCGCCAGGGTGACCCGGGCTCGTCGCGATTCTACCTGTCGCTCCAGGACGATTTGATGCGGATCTTCGGCTCCGACCGCATCTCCGGCCTGATGCAGCGGCTGGGCATGGAAGAAGGGGTGCCCATCGAGCACAAGATGGTCACCCGAGCGATCGAACGCGCGCAGAAGCAGGTCGAAGCCCAGAACTTCTCCGTTCGCAAACATCTGCTCGAGTACGACGACGTGATGAACAAGCAGCGGGAGAACATCTACTCGCTGCGACGGGAGATTCTCGAAGGGGTGATCCACGAGGGTGCCGAGACGGTGGACAACCGTCAGTACCTGGTGGATCTCGCCGAGGACCTGCTCGACTCGACGGTCGATACCTTCTGCGGCAAGCAGGTGGACCCGTCGGACTGGGACCTCGACGCTCTGAAACGGGAGCTGAGCCGGCTGTTCGCGCTCGACGGGGGTGACTTCTCAATCGTCGGCTTCGACGAAGGCAGGTCGATCGACGCGGTCCGCGACGGATTGTGGAGCCGGATCCAGAAGCGGTACGAGGACAAGGAACAACTGGTGGACCCCGGTCTCCTGCGGCATGTCGAGCGCGACATCATGTTGCAGATCGTCGATCTCCAATGGAAGGACCACCTCTACAGTCTGGACCACCTGAAGGAGGGCATCGGGCTTCGCGGCTACGGGCAGCGCGACCCGCTCGTCGAGTACAAGAAGGAGAGCTACGCCCTTTTCCAGGATATGAAGGACCGGGTGGACGAGGAGATGGTGCGCTACCTCTGGTGGCTGCGCCCTGCCGCGTCGGAAGACGCGCCCGCGGTGCGACGGCCCGCCCGGCGCGCCGCGCCGATCACGCTTCAAGGGGGCGACGCGGCGTCGGTGTTCAACCCGGCGCCCGGCGGCGCAAATCGCAAGCCCGATCGGACGGGCGGCGACGACGTCATCAAGACAGTGCGGCGTGCCGAGCCGAAGGTGGGCCGAAACGACCCGTGCCCGTGCGGCAGCGGCAAGAAGTACAAGAAGTGTCACGGAGCCGGACAGTAGGATCGGCGACCCGCCGGTCCGGAGGATCACCCCGATGGAGCTGAAGACCGCGACGCCTTCGATGCTGCAGTCCGGAACGGAACTGGCCACCGCCCTGACGTTCGACGATGTCCTCCTGGTGCCGCGGCACTCGCAGGTCCTGCCGACAGCCGTCGACGTCGCCACGCGGCTGACGCGCAATATCCGCCTGAACGTGCCCTTGCTCAGCGCCGCGATGGACACGGTGACCGAGTCGGGCCTGGCCATTGCGATGGCGCAGCACGGCGGCATCGGGATCATCCACAAGAACCTGACCATCGAGGAACAGGCCACCGAGGTGGACCGGGTCAAACGGTCGGAGAGCGGCATGATCGTCAACCCGATCACGCTCGCTCCCACGAACCTGATCTACGAAGCCCTGGCCCTCATGAAGAAGTACCGGATCTCGGGCGTCCCGATCACCGAGGACGGGAGCAAGGAAGGACGGCTCGTCGGCATCCTCACGAACCGGGACTTGCGGTTCGAAGTCAACGTGGACCGGCCGATCTCCGACATCATGACCCGCGAGAACCTGATCACGGTTCCCATCGGGACCACCCTCGACCAGGCGCGCGAGATCCTGCATCGCCACAAGATCGAGAAGCTCCTGGTCGTCGATCAGCAGTTCCGGCTGAAGGGCCTGATCACGGTCAAGGACATCCAGAAGGTGATCAAATACCCGGCGGCGTGCAAGGACACGCTTGGGCGCCTGCGCGTTGGCGCGGCAGTAGGCACCGGCAAGGATGCGATGGAGAGGTCGGAAGCGCTCGTCGCCGCGCACGTCGATGTCCTCGTGATCGACACGGCACACGGCCACTCCCAGAAGGTCCTCGATGCGGTGAAGGAGCTTCGCCGCCGCTTCCCGGACGTGGACATCGTGGCCGGAAACGTCGCGACGGCCGAAGCGACCGAGGATCTGATCAAGCGCGGAGTGGACGCCGTGAAGGTGGGGATCGGCGCGGGCTCGATCTGCACGACCCGCGTCATCGCCGGCATCGGCGTCCCGATGATTACGGCGGTGCTCGACTGCGCACGGGCGGCCGCGCCCCACAACATCCCCATCATCGCCGACGGCGGTATCCGGTTCTCGGGCGACATCACCAAGGCGGTCGCCGTGGGCGCCAGCTCCGTGATGATTGGCGGCCTCTTCGCAGGGACGGACGAGAGCCCGGGCGAGGTCGTGCTCTACCAGGGCCGCAGCTTCAAGGAATATCGGGGCATGGGCTCCATCGGCGCCATGCGTCGGGGAAGCCGCGACCGGTACTTCCAGGACGAGTTCGACCTCGACTCGCCCAACCAGGAGTCGGGCGAAAAACTGGTCCCGGAGGGCATCGAAGGTCGCGTGTCCTACAAGGGCAGCGTCTCCGGGATGATCCACCAGTTGGTGGGCGGTCTGCGAGCCGGCATGGGCTACTGCGGGTGCGCGAACATCGCGCAATTGCAGGCGGACGCGCGGTTCGTGCGTATCACGCCTGCCGGCATGCGCGAGAGCCACGTCCACAACGTGATCATCACCAAGGAAGCGCCGAATTACCGGTCGGAGTAGGATCACGCCGCGGGCGAGTGGCCGGCCTGAATGGAACATGTCGAACGGAGAACGGAGAATGTAGCAGCGTTCTACGTCTTCCGTTCTGCGTTGTCGGTGGTGGAGGCAGTCGTCAGCATCGCGCCGGATATCGTGATGTCCCTCGCATCCCCTCCCCTGTCCTCGATGTTGACGCGGACCGCTCCGGGCCCGGGGCGACCGAGTTTCTCCGCCCACTCGATCGCGACGACGGCACCGCCGTCGCTCAGTTCGTCGAGACCAAGGTCCTCGATCTCCGCGCCCTCCAGGCGGTAGAGATCCACGTGATAGAGCACGCGGGCACCGCGATACTCCTGAATCAGGGTGAACGTCGGGCTGCTGATCTCGCCGGGGTCGATGCCGAGGCCCTCGGCCATTCCGCGGACGAACGCCGTCTTTCCGGACCCCAGGTCGCCGGTCAGCAGGACGACGGTGCCGGGGGACAGGCTGGCCGCGAACCGGGCGGCAACGCTCGAGGTCTCGGCTTCCGATTCGGTCCGCACGACCTCGGTCATTCCCGCTTCCTGGTTCGGCGGCGCGCCGTCAACTCCATCACGGCGTTTCCGATGTGCCGCACCAGGTCTCCCGCCGTCATCGACGCTTCCCCTTCATCGTCGGCCGCGAGATCGCCTGCTGCGCCGTGCAGGTAGACGGCCAGGAGACAGGCGGTCTCCGGGTCGCCGAGTTGCGCCAGCCAGCCGGCGATCATTCCGGTGAGCACGTCACCCGTGCCGCCGGTTGCCATCCCGGGATTGCCCGTCGAATTGATGTGGACGCGACCGCCCGGCGTGGCGATGACCGTGCGGTGGCCTTTCAACACGACGAAGAGGCCATGGGCCGAGGCGAGCGTCCGCGCCGATTCGATCCGGTGCGCCTGCACCTCGCTGGCCGGAATGCCGAGCAGCCGGGCCATCTCGCCCGGATGCGGCGTCACGATAATCGTCCGGCCACCGCGCGCGGTGAGCCGTCCAAGATCGCCAGCGAACGCATTGATGGCGTCCGCGTCGAGCACGAGCGGCACTTCGGCGCGTTCGACGAGCCCGCGGACGAAGGCCGCCACACCGTCGCCGGTTCCCAGTCCAGGCCCCGCCGCAATCACCGTGCCCGGTAGCGAAAGCACCGTGTCCAGCGCGGACAACGCAATCGTGCCTTCCGGTGTCTCGGCGAGCCCCTCGGTCATGTACTCGGGGCCCAGGCTCGCGACCACTGCCTGGCACGAGCCTGGCGTGGCCGCGGTGACCAGGCCGGCACCCGACCGCAACGCCCCCGCGGCGGCCAAGTGCGCCGCGCCGGTCTTGCCGCGAGACCCCGCCACGACGAGCACATGCCCGAACGATCCCTTGTGCGCGTCCCGGTTGCGCGTCGGCAGCAGCGCCCGCACATCTTCCGGGGTGAGCAACCGGAGCTCCGGGCCCGCGAGCGCGTCGATGACGTCCCTCGGGATCCCGATGTCCACGACTGCGAGATCGCCGACCATCCCGTTCGCTGGCGGCAGGGCGAGCGGCAGCTTCGGTGCCCCAAGGGTGACGGTCAATCCTGCGTGGATACACGGCCCGATCAGCTCGCAGGAATCGGCAGAGAGCCCGCTCGGAACATCGACGGACACGATCGGTACTCGAAAGCCGTTCACGTCCTCGACGACCGTCTCGAGAAGTCCCGACAGCGGCCGCTCGAGGCCGGTGCCGAACAGGGCGTCGACGATGAGATCGTGCGCCTCGACTTCGGGGGCGTGGAGCTCCCACTCCTGCTCTCCAACGATTTCCACGACCGGGAGCCCAAGCCGTCCAAGGCTCTCGAGATTCGTCCTGGCGTCGCCGCGCACGTCGGCGAGCCGTCCCAGTAGGAACACCGACACGTCGACGTCCCGTTGTCGCAGCGTGCGGGCGACGACGAAGCCGTCTCCGCCGTTGTTGCCGCGGCCACAGAGGATGGCCACGCGGCGCTCGGCCAGATCGTCGAACGACGCCTCCATGATGGCCACGACCTGGCGGCCCGCGTTCTCCATGAGGACGAGGGAGGGGATGCCGATCTCCTCGATAGTGCGCCGGTCCGCCTCGCGCATCTGCTCCGCTGTGAGGATTCTCATCGAGTTGCATCTTCTTCCCCCGATCGCGGCTTTGTCAACCGCGGGCTCCCACCTGTACGGGTCGCGCAGCTGGTTGGCGATCCGCTTGCGATCGTCGAGGCAACGAGGTACGCTGCTCCAGTTGCGTGACGCCAGACTTGCCCCGGTTTGCTTCAAGCATGCCATCACGACCGTCCGATATCGGCAGCCCACGCGCCGGATTCTCGACCTCTTCTTACGGCACTTCACGCCCCGGACGATCGGACCGATCGCCGGGAGCGGGCCGCGCCAACCCAACCACGGCGGGAGAACGCGCATGACCACGATCATCAACGTGAACGGACGGATCACGCCGGCCAAGGACGCGGTCGTGTCGGTGCTGGACCACGGCTTCCTTTACGGCGAGGGTATCTACGAGGTCGTACGAACCTACGGCCACAAGCCCTTCCTGTTCGACCGGCACATGGAGCGGCTGCGGCGATCAGCCGCCTTCCTCTCGCTCCCGCTGCCGCTCAGCGACACCGAGTTCTGGACGCGCGTCCGCGAGACGGCCGACGTGTTCTTCGCGCAGCAGGATGCGACCGACGATGTCTACGTCCGGCTGCTGGTGACGCGTGGCGTCGGTGAGATGAACTACAATCCCGCGGCCTGCCCGTGCCCGACGGTGGTCGTGATCGTCAAGCCGTTCACGCCGCTCGACGCCGAGATCTATGCGAAGGGTGTCCGTGCGGCGCTCGTCCCGGTGCTTCGGAACCATCCTGGGTCCGTGAGTCCGCTGATCAAGTCGAACAACCTGCTGAACAACGCGCTGGCCGCCCAGGAGGCCTATCGGCGAGGGGCCTTCGAGGGCATCATGCGCAACTACCGCAACGAGATCTCGGAGGGCTCGATCTCGAATATCTTCGTGGTCAAGGACGGCAGTGTTTCGACGCCGCCCCTCGACGCCGGCCTGCTGGCAGGGATTACGAGGGGGTTCGTGCTCGAGCTCGGGCCCGCGGCCGGCATCGAGATTCGCGAAGCGACCCTCCACGACGACGACTTGCTGAACGCGGACGAGAGTTTCCTCACGAGCTCGACCCAGGAAATCGTTCCTATCGTGCAGGTCGACGATCGCCCCATCGGCACCGGCAGGCCAGGACCGGTCACGCGGGCACTCCAAGCGGCGTACAAGACCAGGCTCTGGCAGATTCTCGGCTAGTGGACCTCGATGAATTCACCACGCGTCATCGACTCGTCGCCCCGATTTCTCGCCGCCGGGCAGCGGTATCTGCTCGGTATCCATGGCGGTGTCGGTCCGCTCTCGCATACGTTGTTCGAGCAGCACCTCCTGGCCAGCAGCCATCGCCGCGGCGCGCGCACCGACCAGGAACACCCGGTCTGGCTGCTCGCCAGCGCGTCGTCCACTCCGAACCGGATGGCCAGCATCGCCGGAACGGGCGAGAACGCCGTCGGGCACCTCCGGCACTTCGCCCAGGTGCTCGAAAGGGCTGGCGCCGACGTCCTGTTCGTGATCTGTAACACGGCGCATGCGTATCACGAACAGGTGCAGCGCGATCTGAGGATCCCGTGGGTGCACCTGATGCAGGTCACGGTCGATCGGATCCGGCGGGCACTTCCCGAAGTGACGAAGGTCGGTATCCTGGGCACGGACGGTACGCTGAGCACGAGCCTGTACCACCGCGCGCTCACCGCGCGGGGACTCGAGCCAGTGGCGCCTGAGGTCGGCTCGGAGGCCCAGCGTCTGGTCATGGAGGCGATTTTCGATCCGTCGTGGGGCATCAAGGCGACGGGCGCGATAGTGTCGGGACGCGCCCGCACGAACCTCGAGCGCGCCGCCGACTGGGCGGTGGACCGGGGGGCGCAGGCCGTGATCGCGGCATGCACCGAGGTGTCGGTGGCGTTGACGTCAGACACGTATCGCCGGGTCCCGGTGATCGATCCGCTGCTGGCCGCCGCCGACGTGGCGATCGACCTGGCATTCGGTGAGCGGGAGCCTTCCGAGTTCTTGATTCGTTACGACGCCAGGTAGGAGAAGACAACAAGAGCCCGGCACACCTGCGTGCGACGGGCTCTTGACCGCGTCACTCGACCGGAATCCACGCCGGCCCTACTCTGCCGGCTTCCAGCGCAGGACCGGCTTCCTGGCGGCGGCCGCCTCGTCGAACCGGCTGCGGCGCGTCGTGACCGGCGCCTTCTTCAGCAACTCGGGCGTGGTCCGCGCTTCCTCGGCGATCTGCTTCATCGCATCGACGAATCGATCCATTTCGGCGAGGCCTTCGCTTTCCGTCGGTTCGACCATCAACGCGCCATGGACGATGAGCGGGAAGTAGATGGTCGGCGGATGGAACCCGAGATCGATCAGCCGTTTCGCGATGTCGAGCGTCGTCACTCCGTATTCGTTCTGCCTGTGGTCCGAGAAGACCGCCTCGTGCATGTTGAGGCGGTCGTACGGCACATCGTAGGTGTCACGCAGGCGCGCCCGCAGATAATTCGCGTTCAACACCGCGTTCTCTGCCGTCGCTCGGATTCCCTCCGGCCCGAGCGAGCGAATGTACGCGTACGCCCGGATGACCATCCCGAAGTTGCCCTGAAAGGCCTTGACCCGACCGATCGACAGCGGCCGGTCGTAGTCCAGTCGCATGCCCTCGCGTGTGGCCTTGACGACAGGCGTTGGCAAGTACGGCTCGAACTCCTTGATCGCCACCACCGGACCCGACCCCGGCCCTCCCCCGCCGTGTGGCGTCGAGAAGGTCTTGTGCAGGTTCAGGTGCATGATGTCCATGCCGAAGTCGCCGGGCCGAGCCTTGCCGATCAGCGCGTTCATGTTCGCGCCGTCGCAATACACCATGCCGCCCTTCTCGTGGACGATGCGAGCCGCCTCGCAGATCTCGTCCTCGAACATCCCGAGCGTGTTCGGGTTGGTAAGCATCAGCGCCGCAACATCCGGCGTCATCGCCTCGGCCAGCGCCGCGACCGACAGATTGCCGCGGTCGCCCGACGTGATCTCGCGCACGTCGTAGCCGCAGAAGTGCGCGCTCGCCGGGTTGGTGCCGTGCGCCGAGTCCGGGATCAGCACCAGCTTGCGCGGGTTGCCGTCGCGGGTGACGAGATGCTTGCGAATCATCATCATCCCGGTCAGCTCGCCGTGTGCGCCCGCGGCCGGCTGCAGCGAGACGGACGGAAGCCCCGTGATCTCGCCCAGCATTGCGGCCAGGGCATGCATCGTCGCCAGTGCGCCCTGCGCCACGTCATCGGGCGCGAGGGGGTGCAACTCGGCGAAGCCGCTCATCCGGGCGGCCGCCTCGTTCACCTTGGGGTTGTATTTCATCGTGCACGAGCCGAGCGGGTACATCCCCGTGTCGACGCCGTAATTCCACGTGGACAACCGGGTGAAGTGGCGGACCAGGCCCACTTCGGTCAACTCCGGGAATCCCTCGATCCCGTTTCGAAGCAGGCCATCCGGGATTGCCCCCTCGAGCGAAGCGGCCGGCACGTCGTGCGCGGGTAGCGAGTAGCCCTTCCGGCCAGGCGCGCTCGACTCGAAGATCAGCTGATCGCGATGATCGGGTGTTGTCATGTGTAGAATTCCCTGCGGCTACCCGGCCAGCGCATGCGCCAGGCGGTCGATGTCCTCGGCACGATTCAGCTCGGTGACGCACACCAGGAGCGAATCGTTCAACTCCGGGTAGTACCGCCCGAGCGGCACGCCGGCAATCAGCTTCTCACCCAGCAGCCGCTTCTGCACGGCCGCCGCGTCGCCGAGTCCACCAATCACGAACTCGTTGAAGAACGGGGACGCAAACCGCAACCTGGCGCCCGCCGTCGCCGCAGCCCTGGCAATCGCCCCCTGGGCGTAGTGCGCCTTGTCGAAGTTCAGCCGGGCCAGCTCCGGCAGGCCCTCCTTGCCGTACGCCGCCATGAACATCGTGGCCGCCAGCGCCATCAGGCCCGAGTTGGTGCAGATGTTCGAGGTGGCCTTCTGGCGGCGGATGTGTTGTTCGCGCGTCGCCAGGGTCAGCACGAACCCCGACCGGCCCTCGCTGTCGGTCGCCATCCCGACGAACCGGCCGGGCATCTGCCGCATGCACTTCTCGGACGCGGCGAGGACCCCGCAGTACGGTCCGCCGTATCCCACCGGCACGCCGAATGCCTGCAGTTCGGCCGCCACGATATCGACGCCCAGACTTCCCGGCGGCGCCAGCAGACCCATGGCCACGGGCTCAGTGACCACGGCCACGCTCATCGCGCCGGCGGCCCTGGCCACCTCGACTGCCTTCCGCGGGTCCTCGATGACACCAAAGAAATTCGGATACTGGATGATGACTGCCGCGGCGTCCTTCGCCGCCTCAGCGAGCTGACCCTGATCGACCGTCCCATCGGCCCGATACCCGACTTCGACGACGAGCATCCCGAGGTTCTTCACGTAGGTGTCGAGCACCTGGCGGTAGTGCGGGTGCACGCTGCGGGCCACGACGATGCGATCGCGCTTCGTCAGGCGGCAGGCCATCATGGCCGCTTCGGCCATCGCGGTGCTGCCGTCGTACATCGACGCGTTCGCCAGGTCCGTGCCCATCAACTGCGACACGAGCGTCTGGAACTCGAAGATCGACTGGAGCGTGCCCTGCGCGATTTCCGGCTGATACGGCGTGTAGGCGGTGTAGAACTCCGATCGCAGCAGGAGCTGATCGATGAAGCTCGGTGCGAAGTGCCGATAGGCGCCCGCGCCGAGGAACGAAGCGAACGTCGATGGATCGGCGTTCTGGCCCGCCAGCGCGCCGAGATGGGCGATCAGGTCGGGTTCGGACAACGCCGGCGGCAGGTCGAGCTCGCGCTGGAGCCGCACGGCTGCGGGAACCGGCTCGAACAACGCGTCGATGCTCGGGACCCCGATGACCTCGAGCATCCGGCGCGCGTCCTGGTCTGTGTTGGGAATGTAGCGGTGCGTCACTTGGTCAGCTCTGCGTACTGCGCGGCATCCAGGAGGCCCTTCGCCTCGGCCGGATCGGCGGGCTTGATCGCGACCATCCAGCTGCCGTGCGCGTCGTGGTTGATGGTTTCGGGCTTCTCGGTGAGGCCGGCATTGATCTCGGTGATCGTGCCCGAAATCGGGGCGAAGATCTCCGAAACAGCCTTGACGGACTCGACGGAACCGACCTGCTCACCCTTCCTGACGGTCTTCCCCACTTCGGGCAGTTCCAGGAACACGATGTCCCCGAGCTGCTTCTGGGCGTAATCGGTCACGCCCATGCGGCCGGTGGCCATGTCGATCCACTCGTGGTCGTTCGTGTACTTGTAGGTCTCCGGATACATCGCTCACCCCTTTGGACGCTTGTAGAACGGCAACGGCACCACCCGGGCCCTCGCGCGACGGCCCCGGACATCCACTTCGAACTCGGTGCCAGGCTCAGTGCGTGCGATCGGCAGATACGCCATCCCGATCGCCTTCTTCAGAAACGGGGTCCGGGTCCCGCTGGTCACGGTCCCGGCCTTCGCCCCGTCGAGATACACATCGTAGCCGTGTCGGGCGATGGCGCGGTCCACAATCTCGAAGCCCACGATCCGGCGCGACAGCCCCTTCACCTTCTGCTCGGCCAGCGCGGCCCGACCGTTGAACTCACCCTTGTTCCACCCGACGATCCACTCGAGGTCGGCCTCGAGCACGCTCGTGGTGTCGTCGATGTCGTTCCCGTACAGCCGCATCGCGGCCTCGAGCCGCAGCGTATCACGGGCGCCAAGGCCCGCTGGAACGACGCCGCCACCCCGTCCCGCCTGGAGGATCGCCTGCCAGACCTTCACGGCCGACTGGGGCGGTACGAAGATCTCATAGCCGCTCTCACCGGTGTAGCCGGTTCGCGAAATCGTGGCCCGCGCCCCCGCGACTTCGCCATGCGTGAACCAGCAATACTCCAACGCGGAGAGGTTCACGTCGGTCAGCGTCTGCAGAACCTCGAGGGAGAGCGGCCCCTGCAGGGCGATGAGCGCGTAGCGGGAACTCGTGTCAACCACTGCCACATCGCCGAACGGCTGCACCTGCTCCAGGATCCACGCCACGTCCTTGTCCACGTTGGGCGCGTTGATCACGTAGAGAAAGTGATCGTTGGCAAACCGGTACACCAGCAGGTCGTCGACGAACGTGCCCGCCGGCGTCGTCAGGCCCGAGTACTGGGCCTGGCCAACATCGAGCCTGCTGGCGTCGTTGCTCGTCATGTGCTGGACTGCGGCAAGCGCATCCTTGCCGGCCAGCTCCACCTGTCCCATGGGGGTGACGTCGAACAACCCAGCCCGCGTTCGCACAGCCATGTGCTCGTCGCTCAGACCGGAGTACTCGACGGGCATATCCCAGCCGGCACAGACCTCCATGTGCCCGCCGTTGGCACGATGCCAGGCGTTCAAAGGTGTCTTGCGAGGAACTGAAGTTGATGGAGTCATCAACGGCCAGGAAAGAAGGGGCGGACGGATCTCGGACAGACAACACTACTATGCAGGCGCGCGCCAGGTCAAGACACCGGACGCACGCCCGTCGTCTGCTGGACCCGGCCCTACAGACAGCACACGGGCTCACCGTTGCGAAGGGAAGGAGCGGCAGCCTGGCGCGGCCGCTCCCCCTTCAGCACACACCGCCTCAGCGCAGGGTGAGGAGGAAGAACACGAGCATGAACCCGACGGCGGCCACCGTCAGCACCTCTCGCTGGGCCACGGCCGGCGGCACGGTGGGCAGTCGCCGCACGGCTCGCAGTGTGGCCCCGACATAGATGGCCAACGCCGCGACAGCAAAGACGACCCCCGGCACCAGACGCGACGTGGGGACGGTGGCGTCGAGCATCGTCCGCCAGAACGCAACGAGCACCGCTGACGCGCCACACCAGAAGAAGATGCGGGCAGAAGTCAGGGGACGTTTGTCTGTCAGCATAGGGCAAACTTCACGAACTCCAGCGCCTCGGCGGCAACCGCCAGGGCGAAAGCCGCCCCCATGAAGCCCATCAACCCGAAGATCGCGGCTTCGAGTGCGAGGCCATGTATGGCGCCATCGAGGAACGTACACCCGGAACCGTCTGGAGGCGGGTATCCCAGAAAGTCGTCTCCGGGCTTCTGACGCACCGCCACGGGGACTGGCCTGGCGCCACGTGTCATCATAGCCTGATCGATTTCGGCGGCAAGTCTCTGCAGTCCCGCCTCGTACCTGCGCAAGGTTCCGACCGCTCCGTGCGCGACGAGGACATCGAGCGCGGTCCGCGTGGCGGTATCCTCGAGCTCTAATCGCGATGTCACGCCCTGTTGCACGCTGAGCCCGGCGGCCAGCTCCCGATACGTTGCGCTCAGCTCCTGCGCAGTCGCTTCTCGCCCCTTGTCACGAATACGCCGGCGGAGGAACGCGTCCAATCGCGCATCTTCCTTTTCCTTGTTTCCCTGCAGGTGCGCACCGAGCAGAACCACGTTCGCGCCGAGCGCGCGAACGTGCTCACCCCGGATGCCTCCCGAACCACGCACCCCCCGATAGGCCCGCATCACCTCCCGGTGGATGTGATCCATGACCGGGTCGGTCATCCCTTGCACCTGCCGCGCTGCCCGGCCTTCCGCCGCCTTCGCCGTCGCCTCGCCGACGAGAAGCGGGATGACGCATCCGACGCCGAGACTGAGGAAGGTCCGGCGATCCGGCCCTGGTGTTGGCGTCGGTACGTCCGTCGGAAGACCCCATCCATCGCTCCTCATTGCACACCTCCAGCTTCCACAGGTCGGCGTCGTTCTGTCCGACGACCTGCGGGTCAGTGTGCGACCTCGATGGATATTCCAGCCCGCCTCGCTGACCACTCGCGCCGGAGGCACCCGGCATGCGCGGCTCGCCCCGCGCTGGCCGACCTCGCCTCTCTCTCATCCGGACATCGTCCGCTCCAGGCGCTCGTCGGAGGACCGTGTCCCAGAATGGGTAGCCCCGCCGGACGCCGGGTCGGTCCATTCCTCGGTCTGAACCTCGGATGCAGGACCGTCCGGCCGCCACTGCAGGTAGGCCATCAGCGTGTGATAGCTGATGTCCAGGACTTCACAGGCCTTGCGCTTGTTCTGTCCACAGCGGCCGAGGACGAGCCGCGCGTAGCGGGCACCCCATGCCCGCATCGTGTCGTTGCGCTTCAGGGCAGTCCTCAACGCTTCTGCGCAACCACCGCGCAGCGCCGGCGGAAGGTCGCCAATCGTGATCCACTCCGACGCCACGAGGGTGACTGCGCCCTCGATCAGGCGTTCCAGCTCACGAACGTTCCCCGGCCATTCGTAGATCTGCAACGCCTCAGCGGCTTCCGCGCTCAGCGCGAGCGGACGCGGCGTCTGGTACCGCGACAGGAAGTGGGCGCACAAGTCGGGGATGTCCTGCCGGCGGGCTCTCAGTGGCGGCACGTGGAGCTCGACACCCGACAGCCGGTAGAACAGGTCTTCGCGAAACTGACCGCTCGCAACCCGCTCCCTCAGGCTCTTGTTGGTCGCCACGACAATCCGGGCATCGACCTTCCGGCTCGCATGCCCGCCCACGCGTTCGACGATGAGCTCCTGGATGGCGCGGAGAAGCTTGGCCTGGGCTGAGGGGGCGAGGTCCGAGACCTCGTCCAGAAACAACGTGCCGCCGTCGGCGTGCTCGAACTTCCCCCGCCGCCCCCGCACCCCCGTCGCGGTCCGGTCCTCGATGCCGAACAACTCCGCTTCGAGCAGCGTCTCGACGATCGCCGCACAATTGACGGCCACGAACGGGCCGTGCCGGCGTCGGCTGAGCTGATGCAGCTGTCTGGCCACCAGTTCCTTCCCGGTTCCGCTCTCTCCCTCGATCAGCACCGTGAAGTCCGTCGCAGCCACGCGAGCGATGTTCTCCCGAAGTGTCGTCATCGCCGGACTGTTGCCGACGAGCGGTGGCATCGAGCAATCCGCGCGACGCGTTACGCCGGCTACGCATGGAGGGCTACAGCGATACGTGTCCAGGTCGATGACCAGCGCCGCCAACTGTGCTGCGATGTTCATCAACTGCATGTCCCAGGGGGCGAGCGGGATATCCGAGTCGAGCGTGGCCTCGAGCACGACTCGTGGCGTACCCTGGCGGGTCGGGACCTCGACGCAGGTGCGCCGAGGTGATCCGCCAGCGGACGGAACCGCCGGGATGTACGGGAGCGGATTCTCGCGGATGCGGACGGCCTGCACCCGGAGCGCCGCCTGCAGGCCGGTCTCGAACCGAGCGCGAAGCGTGGGAGTTTCGTGCCCGGACCGTAGATGTTGAGCCAGGCCGCCGAGCAGCTTGGCCAGCGCCGTTCGCCGGTCCCGAGTGCGGACCCACCGCCTTGGCGGTGGCACAGGGACAACGTCAAGCTGCCTGTCGCCCAGTCGAATCATCCTGGCCTCCGGAAGCGGGAACCGTGCCGGTGAGAATGCCAGTATCAAGCGCGATGCCATCTCGTCAGCCGACGTCGCCTTACGAATGTCCCAGTGTTTCTGGAGCACTGCCCCGCTGGGAGTCGGGGCGCGGGTAGGAACTGCCCGCGGCGGCGCTTTCCAGACTCTTCTTCCTGGGAACTTGATACCCGTGAGCGGCCGCCTCCAGCAGCACTGCATCCAATCGCTCCTCATCGACGGCATCGACAGGCGGGTCGAACTGCAGAGCAGCCCGGTAGCGCACACCATCCTCCCGAACGAGCGCCGACACGTGACAGCGCAGAACCCGTCCCTTGCCGCTCCAGCGCCGTCCCGAGATCGCAACCTGCATCTCCATCGGTGTTCCAGGCAGCAGCCGCGACGCGACCTCGATGCACACACCGCCCCGCGACAAGTTCAGAACGGTCGCCTCACGCCCCGGCCGGAGGCGCAGACGTGCAACCTCGCCGCAGTCAGCCGAACCGAGTCGCGGAAAGCTCCTTCTCTCTGGAAGATCCGGCGAGCGTAGAGTTATCGGGGCCGCCATGTCCCTGTTCCGAAATCGAAACTCAAGCTCCGAATGCGGCCGGTTACGCCCAAAACCCGCACCGCCAGTTGACGACGACCGCGTCCGTGCAGGTAGACGGTTCCGGTACTCGAGGTTCCTGTGGGGCTGAAGGATAACAACCGGCTGCGGCCGACCCTGATCGGATCCCGGTCCTCGAGCGTTCCCGTCCCGTCCACGTCCGGCACACCGTCCTCGAACCCGAATCGGACGCCGGTGAACTGCTGGCGCAGGGGTTCGCGCGGCCGTAGGAGGACATCCACTCCGCTGGCAATGTCACTCGCGCGAACGCCGTTCGCGTTGCCGTCGGCGTAGAACGCAAGGAGGTAGTCGTCTCCGTCCGGCTCGAATCGGACCGCAACATGGGCGTGCCGCTTGAGCGCTTCCATCCGGGCGCCGTGAATCTGGCTGACGAGATAGTCCGCTGCGCCGTCCGCTCGAATTCCATCTCTGGCGGCCAGCAAGACCGGAGCGCTCGCGCTGCAGAAGACCAGTGCGAGAGATAAGCAGATGAGCAGTTCGAGGACCGAGTAGGCGGCTCTGGACACAGTGTTGTCCTCCTCGCCGGGCCCGTTCCCAATCCGTCGGAGACCGGAACGACGGGCACCCAGAGGCACGGCCGGCGGGCGGCAGGAGCGCAGGTCCCTGCGGAGTGCTGGGACCGGTCGGCGACCCTGCCTCCGGCAATGCCCGTCGGTTCCTTGCGCAGTTGGAGTCGGCCGGCTGCGGCGCGGCGTGCCGGGCGCGAACCTCTCAGTGGCCCTGCCCGCTTTTTTCCGCCTTCGGCTGTCCGATCGTGATGAGCGGCTTCAGCTTCAAGAAGTTCTTCTCTCCGATCCCCTGGATATTCATGAGATCCTCGAGCTTCTTGAAGCCACCGTTCTTCTGGCGGTAGTCGATGATGCGCGCGGCCATCTTGGCGCCGATCCCTGGCAGGGCATCGAGTTGATCCGCGGTCGCCGTGTTGATGTTGACCGTGGTTCCGGTACTGGCCTTCGCGGACGGCCCGGCCTGATCCGCCGACACGATGGGTGCCGCGAGCAGCACGGCAAGGACGAGGGCAACTCCGAACTTCACTCGACGCATGGCTCCTCCTTCTCGAAGTCGGACGGTCTTCCGTCCGGTGTGGTGACCCCGGTCGGCGACCCGGCGTCGGTTCGAGGTCGGGCACCACCGCCACGGTTCCCGCCGGGGTCACCCTCTTGGAGGCAAGAGACTTGCCGATGCTCGACGATCAGCAGCGTCGCCGTAAGTGATTCTGCAGCAAGGCGGTTGTAGGGACGACCGTGTTGTCACTCCAGGCCGCCGCGCCAGGTAGCGCGCGAAACGACTCCTTCAGTTGTCGGGTCATCCCCCTGTCGGTGAAATTACCCGTGCATTGCGGCCGCTCCGCGAGACA
>DASVIS010000026.1:0-2534 GCA_036381995.1 Vicinamibacterales bacterium
TACGCGCGATTCTACTCGCTGAAGGACATCTTCCTGAGGATGATGTGGCCCCCGCAGGAGCGGTGTCTCGCCAAGATCGTGCTGAGCTTGATCTTCCGCGCCAGGATTGTCGCGCGCGCGTCGATTACCGAGAGTTGAGACTGGGGATGACAGGGAACCGCTCCGACTCCCGACCTCACGCGCGTGAAGGCCACGCGGGACCCGTCGGGCGAGACCAGCGGGTTCGCCACCCAGACGAAGTCGAAGAGGTGTCTTTCCGAGATGGAGCGCTTCGGGGTTGGGCTCCGCGCGAAGAGCGCAAACTCCGAACCCCGATTTCCTGTCGGCGGATCGGTTCGTCGCGGATCTTCTCGACCCCGTGGCCCGCTCGTTCCGCGCTCACGCGGGGCCATTCATCCTTCAGTTTCCCCCGCTGCTGCGCCGGTCCGGCCTGGATCCCCTCGTGTTTCTCGACGGGCTCGACCGATTCCTCGAACAGCTGCCGCGCGGCTTTCAGTACGCGGTCGAGGTGCGCGATCGCCGGCTGCTCAGTGAGGACTACGCCCGCGTGCTGGCCAGGCACGGCGCCGCGCACGTGTACAACGCCTGGACGGCCATGCCGCTCCCGGGTGACCAGGCGGACGTCATCCCGGTGGAGACCATGCCGTTCGTGATGGTGCGTCTGTTGCTGAGGCCGGGGGCGACGTACGAGCAGCAGCGCGAAGCGTTTGCGCCATTTGACAGGCTCGTCGCCGCTCACGATCGAAGCGCTCGCGGCGCGGCTCGGACTGAGGCTCCGAGGTCCGCGGAGATGACCTATCCTCTCACAGGCGTGCCTCGTCGATCTGACGGATCCCGACGCAACCGGCGACCCGATGCCGATCAACTGCGACGCGACAAGCAACGACGGCAGCACGTTCCTGATTTCTGGTAGCGACAGGTGTATCTTCGTGGCATTGAACGACCGGACGAACTGCGGGTTTGATCAGGAGCACGTTCTTATGCGATACCTGCGCCACGGACGATTCCTGCTGGTGATCCTCCTCGGGGTTCTGCTCGCCGCATGGACCCTGACCGTCTGGGCCCAGGGCGGCAGTGGACGTGGGGCGACGCAATCGCCGGCCGCGCAAGGGCCACCGGCGCCCGCAGGGATCGCGATGCCGGAGGCGGCGCCGGCCGAGGCCCACCAGAAGATCACCATCAACGGGGAACCACTCGTCTACACCACGCGGGTCGGGTACCTGCCCTTGCGCAACGCGACGACCGGCCTGTCGGCGGCACATCTGTTCTTCACCTACTACGCGAAGGATGGCGTCGCCGACGCGTCGACACGCCCGCTCGTCGTCTTCCTGGGAGGCGCGCCGGGCGTCTCCTCCGCCTGGCAGGAGTTCGGCGGCCTGGGCCCGAAGCGCATGAAGTGGCCCATGGACGGGACGGCCGGCCTTCCGCCCTACGGCTGGGTGGACAATCCCCACACGCTGCTCGCCGAGGCCGACCTCGTCTTCGTGAACCCGGTCGGCACGGCATACAGCCGACCCGACCAGCCAAGCCTGGGGCCAGAGTTCTGGACGACGGCGGGGGACGTCGCGTCACTCGGCGAGTTCGTGCGCAGCTTCGCGAGCACGTACGGCCGCCGCAACTCACCGCTCTTCCTGGCCGGCGACGATGTCGGAACCGGCCGTGCGGCAGGCCTGGCCAGCTACCTGATCGACCATCAGATCCCGGTCAGCGGGGTCGTGCTGCTGTCGATGGCCCCGTCGGCCGACGCGGTCGCCGGCGACGCGCAGTACATCACGCTGCTGCCGAGCGTGGTGTTGGCCGCCTGGCATCACAAGAAACTCACGCCGGACCTGCAGGCGCAGAGCGCCGAGCGAATCGCCGAGCAGGCGCGACAGTTCGCGTCGCGCGACTACCTCCATGGACTCTACAAGGGCGACCGCATGACGCCGGACGAACGCGCCCAGGTCGTCGCGAGCCTGGCGCGGCTCACGGGGCTCTCGACGGCCTTCATCGTGAACAACAACCTGCGCATCGCGCTGGACCGCCTGACGCCGGAGTTGCTCCGCACGGAACGACGGGCATTGTCGAACTCGGACGCGCGGGTGACCGGCTACGTCCCGGCCATCAGCGGGGGCGGGCGCGGCGGCTTCGGCGGCGCTCCGGTGGCAGCGGTTGATTACAACCCCGCCAACCTCGCCGGCGGGTTTCTGACGGCCTACGAGACGTACTTGCGGCGCGACCTCGCCTTCACGAGCGACAGCCGCATCTTCTACCTGTCAGGTGGCGGGATCGGGACGTTCACGTCGACCGGGAGCGACGAGGCGAGCCTGGCGGGCGCGTTCGCCCGCCATCCCCGCCTGCGCCTGTTCGTCGGCGTGAACTACTTCGATCTCGCGGCGCCGTTCTACGCGACGGAGTTCACGGTGGCACACCTGAACGTGTCGCCCGAGGCCCGGGCCCGCAACATCACGGTCCGCCACTACGAGGCGGGCCAGATGGCCTACCTGGACCGGGAGGCACTCTCGGCGCTGCACGCCGACCTGGCCCGGTTCCTG
>DASVIS010000027.1:0-5646 GCA_036381995.1 Vicinamibacterales bacterium
TGGCCTGGTGCGGCACGTCCGCGTTTCTCGACGAATCCAGGCCCACCACCCGCACTCCCACCGGTCTCGAACCGACTGGATGGCGGCCGTAATATGCTGCACCCACGCCCTTGCGGGCGCCAGCCCCTCAAGCTACTGAAACAAGTATACGGACACACGCAGACGTTGCCTGTGTTGACGGACCCTGATCACGTGTGATCAGAAGCGTGTGCGCCCGTGACGACTTCTTTCGCACACATTCGCACGCGCCCACACTCTACCCGTGAGTCTTCGTCAGCGCAGCCAGGCGCGAACGGCGTCCTTGTCGAGCGTCTCGAGGAGACGGCGATTCGCCCGGCAGCCGGCTGGCGACGCGGAATTCGCCTCCGTGTTGTGCTTGTCGGCGGTGTTGAAGCACCTGGTGATTGGCGTGATGATCAGCACCTGCGGCGCGGAGCGGGGGAGCGCCTTGTTGAAGTACTGGTAGTTGGGCCTCACGAGCGGCACGCACCCGCGGCCTGACGTCTGGCGGAACTTCGCGCGAAGGGTCTTCCCAGCCTCGACGTAGCATGCGGGCGCAGCGCGGTCGGCCGGCGAGAGTTCCGCCAGCCACGCCGTGACCTCGTCGAGCGCGCGCTGTGCTTCGACGAGCCCCTTGCCCGTGCCGCCCGCCGGGCTGATTTCCCTCTCGAGGTTGGCTTCCTCCACGCGCGCGACCTGCTCCATCTGAGCGATGAAGGCCGTTGGGTCGGGCATGTTGACCGACGCGTCCTTTGCGGCTTTCGCGCGCTGCGCGCGTTTTGCGGGATCTCGGTTCGCGGCCAGCTGAGTCGTGAACTTCCCCAGGCTTTCCTGGAACTCGCTCACGACCCCTCGACGATTCACCGCGACGAGCTCCAGCGCGCCGCTCATAGGCAGTGGCGTCCAGAGCGCCTCGGGATTCTTGGCGATCACGAGGCCATCGCCGTAACGTGGAAGGTCTGCGATTTCGCCGTTCGGCATGGGCTGAAGGAAAGCGTCGCGATCGACGCCTCCCCACTCGAGCACGTTGCCGGAGTCGAGTAGACCAGGCCCGATGTCGTTCACGGCGAATTGTAGGAGCGCCGTTTCGCCGCTGTCTTCGCGGACGATCTTCCCGTTCCGCTCGTATTCGAAGATGGGAAACGCACCGAAGGTGAGCGTCCCCGCGATGGGCAGCACTCCGCGTGCTGGCTGGCCTGGTGCGTGTTCCCGGACGCGGTACCCGGCGAGGTGCCCCCAGGTTTCGACGCTGAAACCGACCGGCGACGCGACGCCCGACGCGCGCCGCAGGATTGCGTTCAGCGCCACGAGTTCTGCTTCGAACGCGTTCACCTGTGCCGCGCTCGCGACCTGCTCCGTGCGTATGCTGGCTATGGCCGAGAACGGCTTCCAGGGCTTCCAGGTTCCAGGTGAATCGGGAAGGAAACGGGACTGCGACCACGCAGGTGCGGCGGAGGCGCCCAACGCGAGGCCGAGGAGCGCCACTCCGAGTGACCGCCTGACAGGGGCTGTGTGCATGGCGAATTGTAGTGCCCCTTGGTGGTCTTTGACGAGATCCACCAGCTTCGGGACCCGGCGCGTGTACTGAAGATCGGCGCCGACGTCTTTCCGAAGCTGAAGATCCTGGCGACGGGTTCATCGACGCTCGCCGCGAGCAAGAAGTTCCGCGACACGTTGACGGGGCGGAAGCGGACGGTCCACCTGCTCCCTGTCCTATGGGAGGAACTCCCGACGTTCGGCGTGACGCTGAACGATCGGCTCTTCCGCGGCGGTCTGCCGCCGGCGGTGCTCGCCGACGCCAAGATTCCGGCGTTCTACCGGGAGTGGATGGACTCGTTCTTCGCGCGTGACATCCAGCGCCTGTTCGGGTTCCGGGACATCAATCGGTTCAACGCGTTCTTCGAATACGTCCTGCGTCAGAGCGGCGGTCAGTTCGAGGTGACGTCGGCCGCGAGGGATCTGGGCATCACGCGGCCCACGGTTGAGAGCCATCTGCGCGCGCTGGAAATCACCCACGCGGCATGCGTCGTCCGCCCGTTCCACGGCGGCGGCCAGAATGAACTGACCAAGCAGCCCAAGGTCTACGGGTTCGACACCGGGATGGTGAGCTTCGCGCGCGGGTGGGACCCACTCCGGCGAGACGATCTCGGCGTCCTCTGGGAGCATTTCGTGCTCGAGCACCTGCAGGCGCACTTCCCGGACACGCCCGTGCGCTACTGGCGGGACAAGGCCCAGCGCGAACTCGACTTCGTGCTCGCGCATCGGCGCAACGCCGTGGATGTCGTCGAGTGCAAGTGGGACCCGGCCGCGTTCGACGTTGCGGCGCTACGCGTCTTTCGTGGCTACTACCCGAACGGCCGGACCTACCTCGTCACGCCGTCTGGCGACCCGGCCTACACCAGGCATTTCGGCAGGCTGGACGTGCGCGTCTGCACGCCGACGGAGTTGCACGCGTAGGCCACGGCCTTGCTGGCGCCAGCCCCTCAAGGGGCCACGCCGGAGCCCATGGACACGCCGTTGTGTTAGTAAATCTGCCAAATCGTGCGCCGAGCGCGCACCGTTGACGTTCTCAGGAGTGCCCGGATTTCCTCGGATTTCTCACCTGCGCCCGACCGAGTCCCACCGTTATTCCCACCGGTCGCATCGGTACGACACTGACAGGCGTCCTGACGAGACAGTCAAGTTTGATTTCGTGCAGGCGATCCTTCGGGCCTCCGATCACTTCCGGTCTCGTGGCCTGAAGCCGGCGCTCGTCGAGAAGGACTACTACGTGACCGAGGCCCTGCGTCTCATTGCGGGCGCGGTCGGCAGCCAGGTGATCTTCAAGGGCGGGACGAGCCTCTCGAAGGGCTGGACGCCGAGGACGAGGCGCCCTTCGCCATGCGCCTGCTGCACTTCAGGCGGACATTCGTCGAGAAGCTCTTCGCGATCCACGGAAAGGTCGAACTGCTGAAACGAGACGGCCGCCCGGTCGGCTCGTACGCGCGTCACTACTACGACCTCGCTCAACTCGTCCTCCAACCGGAGGTCGACGCGATGCTCTCAACCGACGAGTACGGCGCGATCAAGGCGGACTACGACGTGATCAGCCGATCGCACTTCCCTCAGAGCTACTTCGCACCGCCAGCCATGAACTTCGCGCGGAGCGATGCGCTGTTTCCGGTCGGCGAGCTCGCCGAGACTCTCGGCCGGGACTATGAAACGCAGTGCCGGGCCCTGTGTGTCGGTCCCTATCCACCTTGGCGAGACGTGCTCTCGCGCTTCGAGCGGGTGAGGGACCGCCTGTAGCTCCGGCCAGCCCGGCGTGGTCCTCGCCTTCGAGGTTGACGATCTTGAGGAGGCGCTCGAGGGGAAGGAGATCCTGATTGCCCCGAACGCCCCTTGGTCTGACGTTCGAGTGGCGTTCATCCTGGACGACGGCGCGCGTGTCGAACTGATGGAATTCGAGACGGCGGGAAGGGAGGAGACCGAATGAAGCGAGTCACCGGCATCGGCGGCGTGTTCTTCAAGGCGAAGGACCCGGTCGCGTTACGCGCCTGGTACAAACGGCACCTGGGCATCGACGTTCAGGACTGGGGCGGAACGGCGTTTCGGTGGACCGACGACGCCGGGAACGCGAAGGCGGGGACAACGGTGTGGTCGATTGGCTCCGCCGACGGAGACGACTACGCCCCGAGCACATCGATCTTCATGGTTAACTACCGCGTCGACGATCTGCACGGCCTGCTGCAGCTGCTGCTCGACGAAGGTTGTCAGGTCGTCGACAAGACAGAGGAGTCCGAGTTCGGGAAGTTCGGCTGGGTCATGGATCCCGAGGGCAACAAGGTCGAACTCTGGCAGCCGCCGGAAGGTCAGTAGCGAACCTGGCCGATGGGAGGAGACGATGGGCGAACTGAAGACGAAGCAGACCGACGCCAGTGTCGAGGCGTACCTGGATGCGATCGAGGACGACCAGCGACGCGACGACTGCAGGACGCTGGCGGCCATCATGCGCCGCGCGACGAAGCACGAGCCGAAGATGTGGGGCACCAGCATCGTCGGCTTCGGCAGCTACCACTACAAGTACGACAGCGGCCATGAAGGCGACGCCTGCCTCGCCGGATTCTCATCGAGGAAGGCCGAGATCAGCCTCTACCTGATGCCCGGACTGGAGGCGACGCAGACCCTCCTGGCTGCGCTGGGGAAACACAAGGCGGGCAAGGGCTGACTGTACGTCAAGCGCCTGTCGGACGTCGACGTTCGCGTGCTCGAGAAGCTCGTCCGGGAGTCCGTCGCCGAGCTTCGACGCCGGTACCCCAAGCAGGCACCACCATCGACCGCTCGCGCGGCCGGATGACCAGACGGCGGCCGGATTGGACGCTGGCGTCTGATAGCGGGTCTTGGACGGGGCGACGGAGTTCCAGATCCAGGGACTCGAGTTGGACTGGGTCTGTGTGACGTGGGATGCGGACCTACGGTTCACGGCGATCCGACGTTCAACTACCGGCGCGATCTTGGCATTCCGACGATCGAGTAGACCGGTTCCGGGCAGAGTCCCACCGTTTCTCCCACCGGCGCCACCAGCCGGAAGTCCCACCGCTTGCCCGTCACTGCTTTTTTTGAAGGGGGAATCCGAACGCGGCTCCGCTACGAATTTCCTCGAATTTCTCACCTGTGCTCGAACAAGTCCCACCGTTGTTCCCACCGGTCAGCACCGCCGGGACGGACAGGGCTCGGGTCGCATGGTGCAACGTCACCGAGGACAAACGTATACTCTCCCTGATGGACTTCGAGTGGGATCCCGAGAAGGCTGAAGTCAACCTGGACCGGCACGGCGTCGACTTCGCTGAGGCCGTCACCGTGTTTGGCGACCCCCTCGAGGTGACGATCTCGGACCCAGATCACTCGGAGGGCGAACACCGATTCCTGAGTTTGGGGAAGTCCGACGCAGGGCGTCTCCTCGTCGTGGCGTACGCTGAACGGGGCACGAGAATGCGGATCATCAGCGCGCGGGAAACGACCGCGCGCGAGCGAAGGGCATATGAAACAGGGGACCCACGGACCTGACGACGATATGCGCCCGGAGTACGATTTCTCGCACGGTGTGCGGGGAAAGCACCACGCGGCCTACCGCGCCGGAACCAACGTCATCCTGCTCGATGACGACGTAGCGAAGGCCTTCCCGGATTCCGCCTCGGTGAACCGAGCCCTTCGACTCCTGCTCGACTTGGCGAGGGACCAGGTAGGCAAGAAGCGGTCGGCGTAGTGGCTCGACCAGGTCATCCCGGACCCACGCGCTGCCAAGGACGACCTCCTCCGAATCATCGATGAGAGTGGGGACGACTATCTGTTCAGTCGGACTCAGTTCGCACTCGTGGATTTCCCTCAGGCCGTTCGTCGGAAGATCCTCGCCCTGCAACGCGCCAGTTGATGCGCGCCTCGGGCGTGGCTACGGCTCATCACCGCGCCCATCGCCATGCCTGGGCACGACTGGCCTGTCCGGTTCAGTCATCACCGGGCAGTGTGGCGAGAGACGGTTTCGTTTCTTTCGTTTCTTCGACCGTGTCGTAGTCTGGCTACGACAACGGCTTCCAGTTCAAACAGCCTGATGTCCGTAAGTCGTTGGTGCGCCCTTCGCGACTCGCTCGATGGCGCGCTTGATGGCCG
>DASVIS010000028.1:0-19361 GCA_036381995.1 Vicinamibacterales bacterium
GCGGCAGGCTCGTTGTGCGCGGGGTGGGCGCCATGGCTTCCTGTCGACACCGCCTCGGTCGTGTGCTCTGGCTGATTGTCGTTGGCTCAACGACAGTGTTTGCCGGGCCTCCCTTTCAAACTGACGATCCTGAACCGGTGCCCTGGCATCACTACGAGGCCTATCTGTTCGGCACAGTCGATCGCAGCCGAGGGATGAGTTCCTGGGCCCTGCCGGCGATGGAATTCAACATGGGCGCTGCGCCCAACTTGCAGTTGCACGTCGTCATTCCTGGCTCCTACGTCACACCACAGGGCTCGTACGGCATCGGGGATATCGAGTTGGGCGCGAAGTATCGCTTCATACAGGAAACGGCCACACGCCCGCAAGTTGGCATCTTTCCGCTACTCGAAGTTCCGACGGGCAGCAGCAGGCGTGGACTCGGCAACGGGCAGGTCTGGGCGCGCTTGCCGCTTTGGATCCAGAAGAGCTATGGCCCATGGACGACATATGGAGGAGCGGGCTACCAGATCAATCACGCACCCGGCATGAAGGATTCGCTCTTTGCCGGCTGGTTGGTTCAGCGGCAGCTGACAAAACGACTCATCCTTGGCTCGGAAATCTATCACCAGGAAGCGCAGTTGCTTGGCGGCCGGCAGGCGACGTTCGTCAATCAAGGCGGGTACTACAATGTTCGTGAGAACCTGAGCCTGCTCTTCATGCTCGGGCATACTGTCAGCGGTGAGCGGCACACCGTGGGGTATCTAGGGCTGTACTACACATGGGGACGCGAGCAGTCGGCCTCCTCAGGGGCGGCTAATCGGCGCTACTCTGGCTTGTCCGGTTTGCTTGCCCGGGCCAGGTGAGAACACCTGCATGCTCGTCGCCATCCTGTTCAGCAACTTGCCTCGCCGTACAGCACCGCGTGCCAACCGAGACGAGCCGCGGGGCAAGGCGCGGCGAAGCCACGAGGCTGGCCGAGGTGGGCCGACTGGCAGCGACCGACCTGCGGCGGGCCGGGTTGCGCGTGAGGCACGCTGGCCAGCGGGAGGCGAGGGATGGAGCGGGCGGCCATCGAGTCGTCACGTGCGAACGGCGCGAAACGGGTGATCGCGCCCTGTCGGCCTAGCGCGCCACGAACGGCACCTTCAGCAGTTCCACCGCCCGGCGCTTCGCCTCCTCGCCGCACCGGCCGTACCGTGCGGTGGTCTGGACGTTCGCGTGCCCGACCAGTTTCTGCACGGTCACCATGTCGGCGCCCGCGTCGAGCCGGGGGGCTGATGAACGACCGCCGGAGGTCGTGGGGCGTGAGCGCCCGTCCACGCGGCAGCCGCTTACCTCGGACACCGGTGAGATCGACCGCCCGGTTGTAGGTCTCCGCATCCATCTGGCCCAGCCGCCACGCCTTTTTCAGCACCCCGCGCAGCGCCGCGAGGATCTTGTTCACGCCCGCCGGACTCCCGGACCGCCTGCGTGTGCTGCTGACCATGGTCCTGCACGATTGAACGCTGGCGCGTTCCCATGGAGATGGAGTTTCTGGTAGGGACAACGTTCCGAGGATAGGCCGGATTAGCGGGGTCTGGGCTCCGCGAATGTAACAGAGTGGCCGTTCGCAGAAACGGACCGCGTCCCTTGGGGGCATCGTGTCGCCCCGGCCACAGAAATCCCCCGCGCCCGCTGAACGATGGCTCTCACGCGTCGTGCTGCTTGAGGTTAGCGGCGATCCGACCTCCGCGTTGCCGCCAATCAGACCGGGACAACCGGAGTGCTGCCGGCGCCGTCCATAGCGATTTCGCTGGTGTTTCCGACACCTCGCACGTCTGCTGTCGCACGTTGGCGCGAACTGCCGGATACAAAAGCAGCCACAACGCCCGCTCACCAGGCGTTGTACGCACAAAACGCGAGGCCGCAACCTCGCGTTTCTTAAGGACTTAAGTTGGTGGACGGCAGGAGGCTCGAACTCCCGACCTCCGCGTTGCGAACGCGGCGCTCTCCCAGCTGAGCTAGCCGCCCACTCCGTAGGACTCTCGTCGGCAGCCCCCCGACGAGAATAATGATTTTAGCACGCCACCTCAACCCCTCGCAACGAATCGTGGGGGCGGAACCCCACGAAGTGTCGGTCAGGCCCCGAGATATTCCAAGAATCAAGAGCTGACTCCACGATCACCGCGATAGAACGCCCACACTCACAATCGCGGGTCTTCAAACCCGCGCCATGCCCGGCAGAGTGTCCCTCGAGCCGTTCCGATCTCGAGAGCGTGTCAAGCCCGTACCAACTGGCATTCGAATTGCCCCTGTATTCACGCGAGAGCGCCGACAGCGCGCACCATCACGATTCCCGGGTCATTTCCATCGTCGACCGGTTCGTGTCCATTACGGTTCCGTGAGCCCGGTTTCAGTGTTGAATGGACTCTGCCATGTGGGACTGGATCAACTGCAATCTTCTCGGCCGGCACCAGCAGACGGTGTCATGCGAGCGCGGATCGATTCACCTTCGTTGCCTGCGCTGCGGACATCGGTCCGACGGCTGGCAGTTGGAGGAACCCGCGCAGGTCATGCGGGCCGCGGGGCCCCCCAGCCGGCGCCCGCTGATGCATCTGATCCTGCGCCCGCACTCCTGACGCTTGACTGTTCCGGCGTGCCGCGGGGAGAATACCGCATGCCAGTTCCCCGTATCACCAAAGAAGACCTGAAACAACGGCTCGAGAGCCAGGACGAGTCCGCCAAGCCGACCATCCTCGATGTTCGGCTGAAGTATCCCTACGAACACAGCACGGTCCGACTTCCGGGCGCCGTGCGCATGATGGCGGATGCGATCAACGCCGCGCAGCTGCCGCGTGACCGCGACGTCGTCGCGTACGACTCCGATCCGAACGAGGTCACCAGCTCCGGCGTGGCTACGGACCTCATCCGCCAGGGCTTCAAGGCCTCCGTGCTGAAGGGCGGGATTGCCGAGTGGGCTGGCGCCAATTTCCCGATCGAAACCAAGAGCGCCCCGAAATCCACACCGCCGCCCGCCAAGACCTGACGAACACAGGATTCGACGTGCACCCACTGCGCATACGCCTCGTGGTCGCCGGGATACTGGCAGCCATCGCCTTCTTCCTCTATTTCTCGACGCTGCTTCCGGGCCAGGACCTGGGCGACACTGCCTCGTTCCAGACGATTGCCGGCGACCACCTGCTGGTTCCCCGGCAAGGCTATCCCCTCTACTTCGCGCTCAGCGGCCTGTTCGTCCACGCGCTGCCGGTGGAAGCCGCCCGCGCCGCCAACCTCGCGTCCGCTGCGGCCGCAGCCGTCGCCGTCGGCCTCGTGGTCCTCGTCGGAGCCGAACTGGCCGGGACGCTCGCGGCCGGCCTGGTCGCAGGCCTGCTGCTGGCCGGTTCCTACACGTTCTGGTCGCAGGCCATCATCGCCGAGGTCTACGCGCTCCACCTGCTGATCGCGAGCGGCTGCCTGCTGGCCCTGCTCGCATGGCATCGCCGCCCGTCACTGCCGCGCCTTGCCGTCTTCTTCGCGCTCTGCGCGCTGGGATTCGGCAACCATCTGTCGATGGTCCTGCTGCTTCCAGGGTTCGCCGTGTTCCTGCTGATCGCCGCCCCCAGCGGGCCGCGGTCGCTGCTGCGCCCGCAAGTGGTCCTCGTCGCGCTCGGCCTGGCCGCGCTCTTCGCTCTCCAATACGCCTGGAACTTCGCGTGGCTGCTGTTCGAACATCGCGAGGCCACCTCCGGAGAGTTGCTGCGGACCTTCTGGTTCGACGTGACGAAGTCCGACTGGCGAGCCAACATGGTCTACGGCATCCCGTGGTCCACGCTGCCCGATCGGCTCGCGATGTACTGGTTCGATGTTCGGCAGCAGTTCGGCGTGCCGGGCAGCCTGACGGCGCTGGTCGGCCTGGTCTCCATGCTCTGGCGTCGGTGGCGGCTCGGGACGATGCTCGCGATCCTGTGGCTCGTCAACTGGGGGTTCGCGTTCACCTACAACGTCGGCGATACGCACGTCTTCTATCTTCCGTCGCACTGGGTGATCGCGCTGGCCGCGGGGTGTGGCGCGGGATGGATCGTGTCGACGATTCGAACGATCGGCGGGCGCCCCGCGGTCTGGGCAGCGACCACTCTCCTGCTCGCTTACCCGGCCTGGCGGGCCTACGACACTTACCCCGCGATGGACCGCAGCGGCGACCTGGAGCCCACCCGGTTCTACGACCGGCTAGTCGCGGGCATGGACGGTGGACGAGAAATCCTCGGCACCGACATGAACTGGCAGTTGCACAATGGCCTCGACTATTACGCAAAGTACACGCGCCAGGACCTGGTCGTGTTCGACCTGCCGGACACGCTGCTCTACTTTCCATTCGTCGTGTCGAAGAATGCCGAACTTGGCCGGACGGTTATCCTGACCGATGGATCGGCGTCGATGGTCAGGCAGCTGTACGGCCACCTCTACGAGATCCAGCAGGATCCTCGCGTGCCGGTTCCGTCGCTGGCCGACCGCGTCGCTGCACTGCCGCCAGGTGCGCGCTACGTGCTTGCCGTCATCGAACCCTATCCGGAATCCCCCATCGACCAGGCCGACCTGACTGAAGCCGCACGCCGCCTGGGGATCCCCGACCGGAATCTGCCGCAAGGCCGCTACGTCGTGGTTGCCGGCCGGGTCGGTCAACCGCCAGTGGCGCACCGTGCAGGGTCGGAACCTTTTCGCCTGCAAACCTCCCTGTCGGGCCAGACGGTGGAGGTGAGGATCGAGTGCTGGCTGCCCGCCGACACCATCCGCCGGGCGGGCTTCGGCCACGTCATCGTCAACCGGCATCACCGACTGGCGCTCGACCGCGGGGTGTCGTTCGTGGCCCTGGATGAGGATGGCCGCGCCACGCTCCGCGCCTGGGCCAGCGGCCTGTTCGCGCCGCAGCCACGATTCATCGTCCGGCCAAGGAACCAGCCCCCGCCGTGATATCGTTGTGTGAGGATTCTGACCGGGGCCTGCCGTGATCCGTCCACTTCTGCTCGTCCTGTCGCTGTTCGCTGCCGTCGCGGCGTCCCAGCCGGCGCCATCGGCCGGGGAGGTCGCGCGAAACCTGCAGCGGAAATACGAGAAGGTGCGCGACTTCTCCGCCGACTTCGAGCACGTCTACCAGGGCGGTGTGCTGAGGAAGAAGGTCACCGAGCGAGGCACGCTACTCATCAAAAAACCCGGCATGATGCGGTGGACTTACACCTTTCCGGAAAAGAAGGAATTCGTATCGGACGGGCGGAGGCTCTACTCCTACGTGCCGGAGGACAAGCAGGTGATGGTCAGCACCGTCACGCCGTCAGACGAAGCGAGCAGTCCGGCGCTGTTCCTGGCTGGCAAGGGAGACATTCTCCGCGACTTCACGGCGTCCCTGACCTCGGTCCCTGGGCTCACCGCGTCGGACGTCGCCCTCAGACTCGTGCCCACGACTCCCCAGCGCGAGTACGACTGGATCATCCTGGTCCTCGACCGAACCAGCCTGCAGATCCGCAGGCTCGTGACCACCGACGCCCAGGGAGGCACGTCCACCTTCGTTTTCGCGGGCCTGCGCGAAAACGTCGGGTTGCCTGACAAGGCGTTCGGCTTTACAATTCCGCGCGGGGTCGATGTCATCACCGATGGACGCCGCAAGGACTGAGAATCAAGCAGGGCGAGGCTTCGGCCTTGCCCGCAGGCCGAGGCTTCAGCCTTGCCTCTGGCTCGCGGCCGTCGTGGTCTCGCATGCGCTGGCGGGGTGCGCCACCACGTCGATCATGCACCAGGCGCGCGAGGCCGAAGCGGCCCAGGATTACGACCGCGCGGTCGCGCAATACACGCAAGCTCTCCGGAAGAACCCGAACAACACCGAGGCCCGGCTGGCGCTGGAACGTTCGAAGCTCCGCGCCTCCGAGTTCCATTTCAACCGGGGCCGCCGCCTGGCGGCCGCCGGCAAGCTGGAAGACGCCGTCGTCGAGTTCCAGATTGCCGCGGAACTGAATCCGGCGAGCAGCGACGTGGACAAGGAACTGCGGCTGGCGCGGAACCAACTCCGCGCCAAGGTGTCCGTCGTGCGTGAAGGCAAGACCGATCTGGAGACGCTGATCGACCGCACGCGGGACGCCCCGCCGCCCGGCCTCGATCTCCCGAAGGGGCTCGCGCTGCCGGCCTCGCTGGTCTTTCGCGAAGCGAGCAGCCGCGATGTCTTCACCGCGCTGGCGCGGTTCGCCGACGTGAACCTGTTGTTCGATCCGGCGTTCCGTGATGTCCCGATCACGATCGACCTCCGGAACAGCACTTTCGAGGATGCGGTGAACGCGGTCTCTGGCACCACGCACACCTTCTACCGGGTGACGGCGCCGCGTGCCGTCACGATCATTCCGGACACGCCGGCCAAGCGGCGCGAGTACGAAGAGGAGATCGTCCGCACGTTCTACCTCAGCAACGTGGACCTGAAAGAGACCATCGACCTGCTGCGGATGGTGGTGGACCTGCGCCGGCTGGCGCCGATCACCGGGACGAACGCGGTGTCGATCAGGGACACGCCGGAGCGTGTCCAGGCCGCCGGCCGGATCATCGCCGCCATCGACAAGGCGCGCCCCGAGGTGGTGGTCGACGTCGAACTGCTGGAGGTGAACCGGACCCACCTGCTGGAGTACGGGCTTCAGATCGCGTCCCCGGGCACCACGCAGAATCCCGGCATCAACGGCACGGTGGACACCAACCGCAATGGGCTGACGCTGCTCGACCTTCGCAATCTCACACAGTCGGGCGTGTTTCTCTCGGGCTTGCCCGCGTTGTACTACCGCCTGATAAAGAGCGACACGAACACGCGCATCCTCGCGAACCCGCAACTGCGCACGACCGACGGCGTCGCGGCGCAGGCGCGGTTCGGCGACCGCGTGCCGGTGCCGATGACGACGTTCTCGCCCATCGCGACGGGCGGTGTCGCGCAGCAACCCGTCACCTCGTTCAACTACGAGAACATCGGCGTCAACATCGACTTGACGCCGCGCACGCACCACGACGACGACGTGTCGCTGCAACTCAAGGTGGAAGTGAGCAGCATCTCGGGGACCGGGTACGGCGGCCTCCCGACGTTCGGCAACCGGTCGGTCTCGACCGTCATTCGGTTGAAGGACGGGGAAACGAGCATCCTCGGCGGGTTGATTCGCGACGACGAGCGGACGGTCCTCGAGGGGTTGCCGGGCATCTCCGACCTGCCGTTGGTGGGCCGTCTGTTCGCGCGCAACCACCGAGAGCGCCAGGAGACGGACATCATCCTGACCCTCACGCCGCACATCATCCGCATCCTGGATTTGTCAGAGGCCGATTTGCGGCCGTTCCGCATTGGCCGCGACAGCGGGGCGACGTTCATGGAACTGCCGCCGGACGCACCGCCCCGGGATCTGCCCAAACCGATCAAAGACTAGCGGGTCGCAGCTCGCGGCGTCAGGGCTCCCGGGTCACCTGGGCGCCGAGGGCCTGCAGGTGTTCGGTCAGGTTCGCGTAGCCGCGCTCGACGGTCTCGAGCGGGCCGAGGCGGCTCTGGCCTTCGGCCGCGAGGGCGGCGGCCGCCAGTGCCATTCCCGAGCGCAGGTCGCGGGTATCGAGCGTCCTGCCGCGCAGGCGGCGCGGTCCCGTCACGATGATGCGGTGAGGGTCGCAAAGGAAGAGGTCGGCGCCCATCCCGCTCAACTGCTCCAGCGCAAACAAGCGCAGCTCGTACATCCAATCGTGAAGCAGTGTCCGTCCGGTCGCCTGCGTTGCGAGCACGGTGATGAGGCTGATGAGGTCGCTGGGCACGCCTGGCCACAGTCCCGTCACGATCCGCGATTCGCCGACAGGCGTGGACGACTCAACCCTGAAGCGGGCGTCCTCGAGTTCGCAGCGCACGTGCATGCGCTGCAGTACCGAGGCCACGACTTCCAGGTCGGCCGCGCGGGCGCCCTCGACATCGATCGAACCACCCGTCACCGCTGCGACGACCGCCCAACTCCCGGCCTCGATATAGTCTCCGTTGAGCCGATGGGCCGCGCCGTGCAGACGTGCCGCGCCCTCGACACGAATCGTGTGCGTGCCTTCCCCCGTCACGCCGGCCCCCATCTTCCGCAGGAACTGGCAGAGTTCGACGACATGGGGCTCGCAGGCGGCATGACGGATCTCGGTGACGCCGCGCGCGGCCGCCGCTGCAAGCAGAGCCGTCTCGGTACCGGTGACTGACGCTTCCTCGAGGTACATCGACGCGCCGACCAGCCCGCTCGGCGCTTCGAGCAGATGGCCTTCGCCTTCCAGCTCGCGCGCGCCCATGGCGCGCAACGCGCCCAGGTGCATGGCGATGCTGCGCCGGGCCGGAAAGTCGCCTCCGGGGGGCGCCAGCCGTGCCCTGCCACGGCGCGCGAGCATCGGCCCAAGCAGGAGCACAGATCCCCTGAGCCGGCCGACCATGCTGCTCTCCGGCTCGTCGCGTTCGACCTTCGCGCACCGAATCCGGAGCGTTCCCGTCCCGAGCCCGTCGACGTGCGCCCCAAGGTCGACGAGCAGCCGGGCCATCACCTCGACGTCACCAATCCGCGGCACGTTGGTGAGCACGCACTCCTCGTCGGTCAGGAGGCACGCGGCAATCAGCGGCAGCGCGGCGTTCTTGTTGCCGCCGACCAGGACGCGCCCCGAGAGGGCCCGACCGCCTTCAATCAACAGTGTCGACACAGGCACCCCACAGGAAACTCTTGCGACCCAGGTATCTTGCGATCTTGGGATCCGGGAATCTGGCGGTCTATCCACCGAGATACCGGATCTCCTCGCGAAGTGTCACTCCGAAGCGGGCGCGAACCTCGTCGCGGCAGAGGTCGATGAGCCGCCTGATGTCCGATGCCGTGGCGCCGCCCTCGTTCAGGATGAAGTTGGCGTGCGCGGCCGAGACCCTGGCGCCCCCGATCGCGTGGCCCTTCAACCCGGCGCGGTCGATGAGGGCGCCGGCAGACGCCGGGATCCCGTCCGGCACGCTGTCCACTGCAGGATCGGGGTTCTGAAAGATGCATCCGGCGCTCGGCGTGTCGAGCGGCTGCGTGCGTTTCCGATCAGCCAGCGAACGCCTCGCGGTCTCGCGCAGCAACGCCGGGTCGGCCGACGCGCTCAGCGCGAACAGGACGGACAGCACGACGTCGCCAGTCCGCTGGAGCCGACTCCGATCGTAGGCGAACTCCATCTCGCGCGCCGGGACGTCCACGATGTCGTGGCCCGCGCCGATAAGCCGGACCGACGCGATCAACTCGCCGACCGATCGGCCTCCGTAGTGTGCGTTGCCAAACACCGCTCCGCCGACCGAACCTGGCGTGCCAGCCCATGTCTCGAGCCCCGCCAGTCCGCGGCCGATCGTCCAGCGGACCAGGCTGTTGAGGCTCACTCCCGCATCCGCTCGAACACCAGCCTCTCCTTCGAGAGCGATCACGCCCCCGTGCGTTCGGATGACGACTCCGCGAACGCCCGCGTCACTCACGAGAACGTTCGAGCCCCCGCCGAGGATCGTCGACGGGACGCCAGTCTGCGCCGCCAGGTGCCATGCTGACGCCAGCTCTCGCGAGTCGTGCACCTCGACCAGGCACTGCGCAGGCCCGCCCACTTTGAACGTGGTGAACGGCGCCAGCGGAGCGTCGCACCGCACACGGGCCGCACCGAACGCGGCCACGAATTGATCGAACGGATCATTCGCCATGAACGACTGCGCCGTGCAGCTCTCCGACTTGCGACTGGCGGCCCGCGGCCACCTCAGCGTAACGCGCGTGATCTGCTGACCACTGACAGCTGAGCACTACTGCCTCCGCCTACTACCCGCGGGTCTGAAGACCCGCGCCTCACCCCGCCGCTCGCAGCGCGTCCAGCAGTTTCCCATGAATCCCGCCGAACCCGCCGTTCGACATGAGGACGATATGGTCGTCGTGCCTTCGCTCGCGCACCAGGAGATCAACAATCTCCGAAACCGTGGGTACAAAGCGCGCGGGGGTGCCCGACGCCTGGATGTCGGCGACCAATTGCTCCGCCGACAGCCGCTCGGCCTCCGGGAGGTTCGACCTGAACACGGCCGCGATGATCACGTCATCCGCGGCGCGGAACGAATCAGCGAACGCCTGTTGGAAGATCTTCCGGCACGACGAGGCTGAGCGCGGTTCGAACACCGCGCGGACGCGGCCCTTCGGATGCGCCGCGCGCAGAGCCGCGAGCGTTTCGGCGATGGCCGTCGGGTGGTGCGCGAAATCGTCGTAGACGGTGACGCCATCGACCGTTCCCAGCGCCTCGAGCCGCCGCTTCACGCCTTTGAATCCCGCGAGGCCATGGATCAGCGCCTGCGCGTCGACGCCGACGGCAGACGCCACGGCAATCGAGGCCAGCGCGTTGCGCACATTGTGTGCCCCGAGCAGCGGAACGTCGAACCGGCCGACGTTCGTCCCGGCATGGCGGACACCAAACGTGGTCCCGGTGCTCGTCACCCGGAGGTCGTAGCCGTGCCAGTCGGCGTCGTCGCTCAAGCCGAACGTCTCGACCGGCGAGCGGGCGAACGCACGCATCGAGGCGGCTTCAGAGCTGTCCGCGCCCAGCACCAGCAGGCCGCGCCGGGGCACGAGGTTCACGAGCCTGCGAAACGCGACGCGGATCTCATCGAGGTCCGCGTAGATGTCGGCATGATCGAATTCGATGTTCCCGATGACGGCGATATCCGGCAGGTACTTGAGGAACTTCGCCGTCTTGTCGAAGAAGGCGCTGTCGTATTCGTCACCCTCGATCACGAATTCGCGGCCGTGGCCGATCCGGTAACTCGACCCGTCGTCACCGAAATTGCCCGCAATCCCTCCGACGAGCATGCTCGGATCGCGGCCGGCTGACGTCAACAACCATGCGGCCATCGCCGTCGTGGTGGTCTTCCCATGGGTCCCGGCGATGACGATCGAGCGCGAGCCCCACAGGAAGTGCTCGCGAATGGCCTCCGGCAGCGAGCAGTGGCGGATCTTCCGATCGAGCACCTCCTCGACCTCGGGGTTGCCGCGCGACACGGCGTTGCCGACGATGACCAGGTCGAGGTCGGCTGTGATGTGCTCGGCGCGGTATCCGACGAGCGTCTCGATCCGCTCCTCGGCGAGAAAGGTGCTCATCGGAGGGTAGATGTTGAGGTCGGATCCGCGGACCTCGTGTCCCTTCCGCTTCAACATCGCGGCAAGCGTGGCCATGGCCGTTCCGCCGATGCCAATCAAATGAATCTTGATCATGGGTGTGAAGCCCTGTTCCACCGGAGCCCCGTCAATGCTCGGACACGGCTGCTTCCTCGATCACGACCGCGGGACGGCTTCCCGTCACAACGCGTGTCCTGACCCCGAGCGGCAGCGTGAGCGCTGCGCCGGGCGTATGCCCCGACGGAAAACCGAACAGCACCGGTCCCGGGAAGTCGTGTGACAGCTCGGCAAGCGTGTCGCATCCCCGCAGCTGCTCGCCGGGCTCGTCGCACCCGGGAAAATCGCCGAAGACGATGGCCGCGGCGCGTTCGATGATCCCGGCCAGGCGCAGCTGCGTCCACAAGCGATCGAGCCGGTACGGCCGCTCGTTGACGTCCTCGAGGAACAGCACGCAGCCGGCCGGGGGATCGAAGGCGAATGGAGTCCCCATCGACGCCGCCAACTGGGTCAGGTTGCCGCCGGCCAGCTGGCCTACTGCCTCGCCCGGCCGCAGGACTTCCAATTGCGGCGGCGTCAGGGCCCCGAGCGGGTCCGCATGCGTCAACGCGCCGAGGAATGTCGCCTCGTCGTATCCATAATGGCCGCGTTCCAGACGTCCGGCGACGGTCGGACCGTGGAAGGCGACCATGCCGCAATTGCAGCAGATGAACGTGAGGAGCGACGTCAAATCGCTGTAACCGACGATCGGCTTGCGCGCGCGCCTCACCTCGGACGGATCGATCAGGGGCAGCAGGTGCACGCTGCCATACCCGCCCCGAACAGCCATGATTGCGCCGATCGAGTCGTCGCTCAGCGCGCGCGAGATCGCCTCCGCCCGGGTACCCGCGGTACCAGCCTCGTAGGCCTGGCGGTCGAACAAACTCGGCTCGTACACCGGGTCGAAACCCAGGCGCCGGAGTTCGCCGAGCCCCGCCTCGAACTCCTCGGTCCGGAACGGGCTGGCCGGCGCGACGACGGCGATGCGGCCACCGGAGTGAAGGGCACGAGGTTTGAGGATCATTCGACAACACCCGATCGCAGGGCCGAAACCCCGTCCTACAGGAAGCGGCGCATCTCGTCGGCCACCAACTGGTGCGCGGCGCAGCCGACGGTCGCTCTCAGTTCAGGGGCGGGCAGGGGTCGCCAGCCGCGGGCCAGGGTCGTACCCCTCATGGCCGCGAACCGTTCCTTCGCCCGGCGCTGGTGGAGGATCGCCTGCTCCACGCGTGCCCAGGGAAGCTCCTCCTGCTCCACCGCCCGGATCAGCGCCTCGAGGGCCGACGCGTGCGTTCCCACATCGACGCCGCACAGCAGCGCCACATCGCACCCGGCGTCGATCGCCGACACCACCGCGCGCTCGCGGGTGGTCCGGCCCGAGATCGCCCGCATCTCGAGGTCGTCGGTGAACACCAGGCCGTCGAAGCCCAACTCGCCGCGGAGGATGCCCGAGACAACCCGTCGCGACAGCGTCGCCGGGTTCGCGTCATCGAGCGCGGGCACGAGCAAATGGCCGGTCATGATCGCGGCCACACCCGCGTCGATCGCGGCCCGGAACGGTACGAAATCGATGGCACGAAGGCGGTCCGGCGGATGTTCGACGAGCGGCAGGTCGAGGTGCGAATCGACGCTGGTGTCACCGTGCCCCGGAAAGTGCTTGCCGCACGCGGCGACACCGCCCGCCTGAAGCGTTCGCACGATCGCGGCACCCAGGCGCGCCACCGTCTCCGCGCGCGCCCCGAGGGCCCGGTCGCCTATCGCCGGGTTCTGCGCGTTGGTCAGCACATCGAGGACGGGCGCGAAATCGATCGAAATCCCCACGGCGACCAGCTCGCGCGCCAGCGCCGCCGCAAACCGGCTTGCCAACGCCTCATCGTCAGCCCGCCCGAGCGTCGACATGGGCGGCCACTCCGTCAGCGGACGCTTGATGCGCGCGACCCGCCCACCTTCCTGGTCGATGCCCACCCATAGCGGGAGATCCTGCGCCAGCTGCTGGGCCTCGACGGCGATGCCGGCCACCTGCTCGGGCGACTCCACATTGCGCGCGAAGAGGATGATGCCGCCCAGGTTGAACTCACGCGCCAGGGCGCGGATCTCCGCGGGAAGCGTCTTCCCCTCGAAGCCGATGACGGCCAACTGGCCAATCTGGCGGTGTAGAGCTACAGGCACCCTCCCATTATAATGAGTCGTGCGCATCGAATCTTCCGCCCCGACACGCATCGACCTGGCCGGCGGCACCATCGACATCTGGCCGCTCTACCTGTTCCACGACGGCGCCCAGACACTGAACGCCGCGATCAGCCTCCTGGCCCACGCAGAAGTCGAGTCGCGCGATGACGAGCGGATCGCGATTCGCTCGGTCGACACCGGGCGTGAGGTCGAGGTGGCGGACTGGCGCGAGCTGGCGCTCGACGGCGATCTCGGCCTGCTTCGCTGGCTGCTTCATTTCTTCAAGGCGCGCGGCCTCACGCTGACCACGAGGGCTGAATCGCCGGAGGGAGCCGGCATCGCCGGATCGTCTGCGCTGAACATCGCGGTCTGCGGCGCGATGTCCCGCTGGACGGGGGCGAATTACGACGCGGAGACGCTCCTTCGCATCGCGATGAACGTCGAGGCGCAGGCGATCGCAGTGCCGACGGGTGTGCAGGACTACCGGCCAGCGCTCTACGGCGGCATCTCGGCCGTCGAACTCGGCGTGGACGCCGTCACGCGCGTTGCTCTCGACGTCGATCCCCGCGAACTCGAGCGCCGCATCGTCCTTGCCTATACCGGAGTGCCGCGCAATTCCGGCACGAACAACTGGGAGATGACCAAGCGCCACATCGACGGCAATCGCGAGGTCTTCGACTGCTTCGAGCGGATCCGGGACACCGCGGTGGCCATGCGGCGGGCGCTCGCGCGCGAGGACTGGGACGAGGTGGGCCGTCAGATCGCGGCCGAGTGGGAGAACCGCAAGCGGCTGGCGCCCGGCGTCACGACCCCATTCATCGAAGACCTGATGGCCGGGGCGCGGAGCGCCGGGGCCTCGGGGGCGAAGGTGTGCGGCGCAGGCGGCGGCGGATGCATCTTCTTCTTCGCGAAACCGTCCGACACCGACGCGGTGCGTCAGGCGGTCGCCGGACTGGGCGCGCGAATCCTCGACTACCAGATCGAGACTGGGGGACTGCGGGTTGGATAACCTCGTCATCGCCAGGGTGCTCGTCGAGATTGCCGACCTCCTCGAGATCAAGGGCGAGAACCCCTTCAAGATTCGGGCGTATCGCAACGGCGCCGACACCGTCAGCGCATGTTCCGAGCCCGTCGCGTCGCTCAGCGTGGAGCAGTTGCTCCAACTGCCTGGCATCGGCCGCGACCTGGCCGGACGGATCCGCGAACTGGTCGACACTGGCGCGGTGGCCGTCCACCGGGAACTGCTGGCCGAGTTCCCCGCCACCCTCCTCGAGCTGATGCATCTGCAGGGCGTCGGGCCAAAGACCGTCTCGATGCTCTACCGCACGGTCGGCATCTCCACTCCCGACGAACTCGAGGCGGCCGCGCGGTCTGGCCGTCTCCGCAATCTGCGCGGGATGGGCGCGAAGAAGGAGGCACTGATCCTGAAGGCGCTGGACGAGCGGAAGCGGCACGCCGGCCGCCACCTGCTCGCGGACACCCACGACACGGCGGCGGCCGTGCTCGCCCACATGCGGCATGCCGCGCCAGGCGCCGAGTTCATTCCGGTCGGGAGCCTCCGGCGCGGCGCAGAGACGTGCGGCGATCTCGATATCCTGGCCATCGGCGGCGAGGCTGCCGTGATCGACGCCTTCGTCCGCTACCCGGCGGCCGAACGCGTCCTCGGCCGTGGCGAGACGAAGGGCAGCGTGCTCCTGCGCGGAGGCTACCAGGTGGACCTCCGGCTGGTACTTCCGTCGAGCCGGGGCGCGGCGCTGCAGTACTTCACCGGGTCGAAGGCTCACAACATCGCGTTGCGCGACATGGCCCTGTCGCGCGGGTGGAAGCTGAACGAGTACGGTCTCTTCGACAACACCACCGGGGCGGCGATCGCCGGCGAGACGGAGGACTCCATCTACGAGGCGCTCGGGCTGGAGTTCGTTCCGCCAGAGCTGCGCGAGAACCGCGGTGAAATCCAGGCGGCGGCGGATCGGCGGCTTCCCCACCTGCTTTCGCTGCTGGACCTCAGGGGCGACACGCACTGTCACACCGACGCCACCGATGGCCGGGACACGATCGAGGCCATGGCCATGGCGGCGCTCGCGGCCGGCCTCTCCTACCTGGCGATCACCGACCACAGCCGTGCGCTGGCGATGACCGGAGGTCTCGACGAGGAGGCCGCGCTGCGGCACGCGCGGCGGGTTCGGGAGATCTCGCGCCGGCTGAAGGGCATCCGGCTGCTGGCGGGCATCGAGTGCGACATCCGCCAGGACGGCACGCTCGACCTCGCCGAAGACTGTCTGGCGCAACTCGATGTCGTCGTTGCCTCGGTCCACTCAGGGTTCGGTCTGGAGGAGTCCCCCATGACCGAGCGGGTCCTCCGGGCGATCGAGTCGCCGGTCGTGGACATCATCGGGCACCCCACCGGACGACTGCTGCTCCGGCGCGATGCCTTCGCCATCGACATGGCGCGTGTCATCGACTCGGCCGCACGTCACGGCGTCGCCCTCGAGATCAATTCGCAGCCGGACCGGCTGGACCTGAACGATATTCACGCGAGGCTGGCGCGCGACCGTGGCGTCAGACTGGTGATCGGCTCGGACTCGCACGCGCAGGGCGGATTCGGAATGCTTCGCTGGGGCGTGTCCGTTGGCAGACGCGCCTGGCTCTCGCCCGAGGATGTCCTGAATACCCGGGACGCCGACGGATTCCTGGCGGGACTTAGACGGAACCGTGCCAGGAAATGAAGTGATCAGTCGGCACCCTCCGGGTGTTCCTTCCACTCCGACCGCATCTGGGAGAGGCCGTCCATGTAGACCGCGGCCCGCTCGCGCTCGTCTTCGGTCTCGATCGTCTTGAGCAGGTCGATGGCCCGCTCCAGGTCCCGGGTGATGGTCGCCCGGCCGGTGCGCTGATAGATCTTCCGGATTTCAGCCACGGGATTCATGAATGCCTCCGCGCCACTCCCTGCGTGTAGATCTTCCGGGCGGCCAGCCGCACCGGTTCCGGGATGTTGCGATCGGTCGAGAGCATCTTCACGTCGCGCTCGGTGAGGCGATTGAGCAACGTCAGCGCGATTCCGATCGGCGTCTTGGCGTTGCGCGTGAGGGAAGCCACTACCGGGTAGCTCTTGGTCCAGACACGGTTGGTGCCGACCACGCGGAGGACGTCGTCGGACACGTTCGTCATCCGGGCGATCGCTTCGACTTCGCTGTCCGTCAGCCTGGGGCTGCTCAGAACCGCCGACGACACCAGCCTGTTCGGATCGCGCACGAGAACCATCCGCTCCTCTCGGTTTCCCTGCATCGCCACCTTGATGCGCTCGGCCACGGTCAGCATCGAGAGACGCTGGGCCGTCCCCCGGCGGTCCGGGTCGGCTTCGATATCGGCCGGCGTGTCGCACGCGGGCGTCACCTCGGCCGCGCCCGGGTCCGCCGGCGGGGGCGCATCGGGTGGCTCCGGCCTCCCAGGCCGAGCCTCGTAATTCGCGAAGAACGCCCGGACTCGAGGGGGCACATCCGGGCTCGCAAGAAACGCCGCCAGCGGCGCCGAGGGGAGGCGGCCAATCGTCGCCTCGGCGATGGCCCCCACCTCCGGATCGGGATCCGACACGAGCAGCATCAGCAGGGAAAGTTGTTCCTGCGCGGGCAGCGCGAGGCCGCCTCGCGCGCCCATCAGCCTCACGTCACGCGGCACATCCCCGTGCATGAAGCACTCGACGAGCGGTGTGCGGAAGGGGTCCACGGGCGTCAGCGCGATTCGAGGAAGGTCTTCAGATTCTCGATGTTCATCAGGGCCGTGACGACCTGGCCTTCGCCGCCCAGCGACCGTGCCGGCTGGCCGTTGATGACGACGCCCATCACGCCCGCGTTGCCGAGCGTCAGGCTGACATTGCCGTCCAGGATCAAGTCCCGCCGATCGCCGACGTTCATCGTCCCGGAAAAGACGACCTTCCCGTTGCTCCTGACCGTCACCCAGCAGCGCCCGCGGGGTGCGAGCGTCAGTTGGAAACGTCCCGCGCCGGCGGCCGCTCCTGTCGTGTCGCCCGCCTGCGTCGGTCTCTCGCCCGTCAGAAGCGGTGTCGTCGCCGCCGGAACCGCGACACCTGGACCACCCGAACCGGCATTGGCCGGCGCCGACGATGGCTCGGGGGAGGGAATCGAAGCTGGCGTGGTCAGTACCGGGGCGGCTGGCGCCGGAGGTGGTTGTTCAGCCGGCTGTTCGGTACGCGGTACAGCCGGCTGGGCCGCGTTGCGCCACCAGCTCAGTCGTCCGCCGAACCCGAAGTACACGATGACCAGAACGATCGGCAAGATCCATAGAACGGTGCGCCACAAGCGACCGGCCGTCGGCTCGCCGTCCACGACGATCTTCTCCGGGTTGGCCTCGTACGTCGCGGGGCTTTCCTCGACGGAGGCGTCAGGAAAGCGGGCGACAAACCGCCGGATCGCCTCCGCCGGGTCGAGGCCTACCTCTTTCGCGTAGGCACGCACGAAGGCCCTGACGAAGATTCCCCCCGGCAGTCGTGCGACGTCGTTGCGCTCGAGAGCCTCGAGGGTCGGCACCGAGATCTTCGTGCTGGCCGCGATCGCCCGCAGGGAGATGCCGGCGCGCTCGCGCGCCTCTCGCAGATAGGCACCAAATTCACGGGTCGGGTCGTCAGGCATGGATCGTCACACGCCGTGGGGGTGAAACCGCATCGGCAGGCCGAATCGAGGCTTCATGTTACCTCATCGCCGCCGGTACGAAAACACCGAAAACAGCTCCGTGAGACCCGCCGCGAGGTTGACCAGGCCGAGGCCGGAGACGGCGCCGCGCACGAAGTAGTTCCTCAGCACCCAGTCGATCGAAGGCACGAGGCCGGCAAAGTAGTTCCGCTCCCAGAACGCGGACCACGGCAGGAATACGAGCAGGAGGCCCACCTCCAGGAAGTAGGCGACGAGGAGGAATCGCGTCAGCAGGGGAAGCCCTCACGCCTTCTGCGACAGACGACCAACCTGGAGGGTCACGTCGCGGTAGTCTGGAGCATCGGCCTGGAGTTCGAGGAACACCGCGAGCGCCCGCTCGGTTTCTCCTGTCTCCACGAGCAACAGCCCGAGGTCGTAGAGCAGATCACGGCTCTCGTCGGTGCCTGCCGGCGCCGATTCCGCCGCCCGTTCGAACCACTCGATCGACTCGCTGGCATGCCCGAGGTCCCGACTGATTCTCGCCAGCTCGGCGGCCGCCCTGAACCGATAGCGGGGCAGGCGCACCACCTGTTGGAGAATCTTCACCGCGTTCTCGGTCTCCCCTGCCTCGTGCAGACTCAACGCCTGCCGGAACTGCGCGTCCGCACCCTGGGCCCCGCCGCGAACCGCTTCTTCGCGGAACCCCTCGAACACGCGCTCGAGGCCCGCCAGGCCAGCCGGCACGGCGGCTCCCAGACCCGCCTCGGGCGCCTCTCCGTCGCCAAGCTCGCCGAACGTCTCGCTGAGATCGATCTCGATGGTGTCGCTGCCCGTGCCATCGGCGGCCTTCGCCTCGTCGCCGAGGATACCGACCAGATCGATCGACGCGGGGCCTGGACGGTATGCAGCGTCTCCAGCCTGTCCAGCGGCTCCCGCGGCCTTGGATGCATCGAGCCGTTCCGGACGCCTGGCCAGTTCGTTGAAGCTGAAATCGAGCGTGAAGTCCGTGCTGGTGAACGGAGACTCACCGCTCAGACGATCGGCGATCACCGAGTCGGGATCCGGTTCGCCGAGCATGATCAGTGCGCGGCGGAAGCGCTCGACATTGACAGGCTCCCACGGCTCGCGCGCCACGAGGTCTTCGGCGATGACACGCGCCTCGTTGGCGCGATTCGCCTCGAGGTAGGCATCCGCCAGCTGAGCCTGCGCAGCGTACATCGTGGCTTCCAGGCCGCCGTCGACGCACACTTCGACGAGTTTCATCAGCGCCGGGATGTGACCTGGCACGCGCGTCACGTAGTCCTGCAATGCCGAGGCCGCAGCCGGCCAGTCGTTGTCCGCGATGGCCGCGTCGGTGGCCACGCTGATGCACTGGAACGCG
>DASVIS010000029.1:0-5335 GCA_036381995.1 Vicinamibacterales bacterium
TGGAGCGGGCTCGGTGAACGCCCGCAACGCATGGAATGTGTCGTTGGTGACGAGGCCGCGCCATGCGAGATCCCAGAGCGCCGTGACGGTCTCGCCCGGATAGCCGGCCCCGGCGGCCTGGTGAATTGCCGGGAAGAACGACGCGCCCTCGCGGCGCAGGTACTCGAGGATCAGGCGGGCCCGATCGTCCAGGTCGGCTGCCTCGGGTACGGGCGGCAGGAGTTGAGCGAGGTGGTCGGTCAGGTAGAGCGCGATGCGCCCGTCCCGTTCGCCGAGCGGCCCGACGCCAACCCAGACCACTTCGCCCGCGCCGCTGAGCAGGTCCAGGTCCGACGGTCGGTATCCTTCGATGCGCGCCGGCAGCACTTCGCGCTCGAGCACGGACGCCGCGATCGGCGCGCCCTGGAGTTGCTCGACGACATCGAGCAGGGCGTCAGGTCCGTTTCGCCGCGTCAGCAGGCCGTGCCAGGTCATCGAAAGGCGGCCGAGCGCGGCGGCGCTCACCGGCTCGACTTCGTGCCGTAGTCGCGCGAGGGACCGCTGCCGGATCACCCGAAGGACGTCGTTCTCGCACCACTCGCGCCCGGTTCGCCCCGGGGTGAACGTCCCCTGCAGCACCCGGCCGCGGGCGGCCAGGCGGGCGAGTGCCGCCGCGGCGGTGCCGGGCGGGATGCCGAAGCGCGTGGCGACCGCCTCGGTGGTGAACGGGCCGTGCGTGCGAGCGAAGCGGAGGACGAGGTCGCCCAGTGGGTCGGGTACCGGCTCGAGCAGCGCTGCGGGCAAGCCCGCGGGCAACGGCGCGCCGAGGCCGTCGCGGTACCGGGCCGCGTCCTCTGCGGCGATGAAGCGCTGACGGCGCGCGACCGGAATCTCGACCACGCGCCGGGCGGCGGCGAGCGGCCGAACCGCGCGTGCCACGCCGTCGGTGGCCGACCGGGCCCCGATCTCCTCGCGCGTCAGGTCGCCGATGCGGAGCAGCAAGTCGTGCAGCGCATCCGCGTTCCTCGCCCGGTATCGCTGATCGGTGTGCTGGAGCTGTGCCTCCACCTCTTCGATGATCCCGGCATCCAGCAACTCCCGCAGCTCGATGTCGCCCAGCAGATCGCGCAGCTGCGACTGATCGACGAGGAGCGCCTGCGCGCGGCGCTCCGCCAGCGGCGCATCGCCGTCGTAGATGAAGTTCGCCGTGTACGCGAACAACAGCGATGAGGCGAACGGCGACGGGGCCTCCGTATCCACCGTCGTCACGCCCATCGTGCGGGCGGCCACGCGGCCGAGCACGTCGAGCAGCGCCGGCACGTCGAATTGATCGCGCAGGCACTCCCGGTAGGTTTCGAGGAGCGCGGGAAAGGAACCGAAGCGGGCGGCAACGGCCAGCAGGTCCGACGCCTTCTTCCGCTGCTGCCACAGGGGCGTGCGCGCGCCGGGACGCCGCCGGGGCAACAACAGCGCCCGCGCCGCCACTTCCCTGAAGCGCGCGGCAAACAGCGCGGTGCCCCCCAGTTGGTGGAACAGCAGGCGCTCGGCTTCCTCGGGCGGCGGCAGCAGCAGCGACGGGTCGGGTGGCTCGTCGGTGTCGGGAAACCTCACCACGAACCCATCGTCCGACCACATCGTCTCGACGTCGAGGTCGCGCTGCCCGCGGATGCGCGCCTCCACGGCCATCGCCCACGGTGCAAGCACCTGCCCGCCGAGCGGGGCCAGGACGCAGACGCGCCAGTCACCGAGTTCGTCGCGATAACGCTCGATGACGAGCGTGCGGTCGTCGGGAACCGACCCGGTCGCCCGCTCCTGGTCCGAGAGGTACTGAAGGAGGTTCTCCGCGGCGGTACGGTCGAGATCGTGGTCCTTGATCAGCCGCGCGATGGCGGCGGCCTTCGGCATGCCCCGGAGTTCACGCACGAGGCGGCCGATCGCGAGGCCGAGTTCGAGTGGCCGCCCGGGCCGGTCGCCGTGCCAGAAGGGCATCTTGCCGGCCTGGCCAGGCGCCGGGGAGACGACAACGCGGTCGTGGGTGATGTCCTCGATCCGCCAGGTCGAGGCGCCGAGCACGAATGTCTCCCCGACCCGCGATTCGAACACCATCTCTTCGTCGAGTTCGCCCACTCGTGCCGCGCCCTTCGCGGCGCCGGCCAGGAACACCCCGTAGAGCCCACGATCCGGGATCGTCCCGCCGTTGACGATGGCGACCCGGCCGGCACCCTGGCGCGTGGTCAGCACGCCGCTGATGCGGTCCCAGGTGAGCCGCGGACGAAGTTCGGCGAATTCGTCGGACGGATACCGGCCCGACAACATGTCGAGGACGCCCTCGAACATCGTGCGCGAGAGGCCTGCGAAGGGAGAAGCGCCGCGGACGGCGTCATACAGGTCGTCCACGCGCCACGTGTCCATGGCGACCATCGCCACCACCTGCTGGGCGAGAACGTCGAGCGGGTTGCGCGGATAACGGGTGGCCTCGACCAGCCCCTCGTGCATCGCGCGAGTGACAGCGGCGCACGCGACGAGATCGGCGCGAAACTTCGGGAACACGATCCCTTCGCTGACCGAGTTCACCTGGTGGCTGGCGCGGCCGATCCGCTGCATCCCGCTGGCGACCGACGGCGGCGCCTCGATCTGGATGACCAGATCGATCGAGCCCATGTCGATGCCAAGTTCGAGCGAGGACGTCGCAACGAGGGCCGGAATGCGGCCGGCCTTGAGGGCATCTTCGATCTCGACGCGCTGTTCACGTGACAGCGATCCGTGGTGCGCCCGTGCAAGCGTTTCGCCCGCCAGTTCATTGATCGCGCCGGCCAGTCGCTCCGCGAGGCGCCGGCTGTTGGCGAACAGGAGCGTCGTGTTGTGGGCGCGAATCAGTTCGACGAGCCGCGGGTGGATGCTCGACCAGATCGACGCCGCAACCGGCCCACGGGAGGCCGGGCCGCTGGAAATCTCGATCGGTTTCGCCAGCTTCGCCAGGTCCTCGACCGGCACTTCAACCGTCAGCGCCAGTCGTTTCGGCTGGCGGGCATCGACGATCGTCACAGGTCTGTAGCCGATGGCCGCCTGGCCCGCGTTGAACTCGTCGTGGACGGCCGCGGAACCGGGTGGCGTGGCGACGCCTGCCGGGTCGGGCCGCACGCCGCCCGTCGGGTCGATGACCGCGCCTCCAAGGAACCGCGCCACTTCGTCCAGCGGACGCTGCGTGGCCGACAAGCCGATGCGCTGCACCAGCCGGGGGCACAGCGCCTGCAGCCGCTCGAGCGACAGCATCAGGTGCGCGCCGCGTTTGGTCGGGACCAGCGAGTGGATCTCGTCCACAATGACGGTCTCGATCGAGCGGAGCACCTCGCGCGAGCGCGACGTCAGCAGCAGGTAGAGCGACTCCGGTGTCGTGATGAGGATGTCGGCCGCCTCGCGGCGGAAGCGTGCGCGCTCGACCGCAGGCGTGTCGCCCGTGCGCACCGACACGGCCGGCAGGACGAACTGGTCGCCCCGCTCCTGTGCCGCCCGCGAAACCCCGGCGATCGGCAAGCGAAGGTTGCGCTCGACGTCCACCGCGAGAGCCTTGAGCGGAGACACGTAGAGCACCCGGCACCGGCGGTCCGGCGGCGATACCGGGGAGAACATCACGCGATCGATTGCCCAGAGAAAAGCGGCCAGTGTCTTTCCGCTCCCGGTGGGGGAGAGGATCAGTGTCGACTCGCCGCGGGCGATGGCCGGCCAGCCGAGCGACTGCGGCGCCGTCGGATTGCCGAACGACGAACTGAACCAATCGCGGACGGCAGGATGGAAGAGATCGAGCGGGCGGGGCTTGGCCACACGGCGATTCTACAGGGACGCACGCCGGCGGAGCCACTGGTCCCGCATCCGACCGCACGGACGCCCGGCCGACACCGGTCTCGTCGCCTGACCGTTCTAGCGTTCCATCTGACCGGCTGATAGAATCCGGGACCCATGCAGGTGATGGTGGTCGTGCCGACGTTCAACGAGCGTCAGACGCTCGGACCGCTGCTCGAGCATGTGCTCGCGTTCGAGGGGTACCGGGTGACGGTGGTGGACGACTGCTCGCCGGACGGCACGGGCGAGGTTGCTGACGCGGTGGCCGCCCGCTTTCCGGGTCGCGTGACCGTCCTTCATCGGACGGGCCGGCGCGGCCTGGGGCGCTCCTACGTGGATGCCTTCCGGCAGGTCCTGACGACCGATGCGGACCTCATCTGCCAGATGGATGCCGACTGGTCGCACGACCCGAAGTACCTCCGCGACCTCGTGGGCGCAGCGGAGAATTCCGATCTCGTCGTCGGATCGCGATACCTGCATGGCGTCAGCGTCGTGGACTGGCCGCTGCGGCGGCTGATTCTCAGCGTCCTTGCAAACCGCTACATCCGGGCCGTGACCGGCCTGTCCGTCAACGACTGCACGGGCGGCTTCCGCTGCTGGCGGCGCGACGCGCTCGCGCGAATCCCGTTCGATCGCATCAGGTCCGACGGTTATGCGTTCATGGTCGAGACGCTCTTCGAAGCGGCGCGCCGCGGGTGTCGTATGGCGGAAGTGCCGATCGTGTTCGTCGAGCGACGCGAGGGTTCGTCGAAGCTCTCGATCGGAATTCTGGCCGAGTCGCTGCTGATGCCGTGGCGCCTGCGGGTGCGTGCCCTGCTCGGGCGTGGCCTCGACGCGCGAGGCGCGGGACCCGAGGCGTCGGAGCGGCCGTGATGGGCGGCCATGGCTTCTCGCTCCACCGCGTCAGCGTCTTCCTCCTGCGCCGGTTCGTGGCGCTGGTCGGCATGATCGGGCTCCTCTGCTACGTCGGCCTCTATGCGAGCCGGCCGGGTCTCGCTCCCATTCGATCCGACGGGTACAGTTACTACGTCTACCTTCCCTCCTGGTTCCTCTTCCACGACGCCACGCTCGAATCCGTGGCCGACGACTGCTGCGGCGGGACCTACCCGGACTTCACGGCAATCATCCGGTGGCCGGGGACCGGTCGCTGGGTCAATGCCCACCCGATCGGCGAGGCGGTGCTCATGGCGCCGTTCTTCGGCCTCGCGCACGCGCTCACGCGCTGGTCGAACCTGCCGCCTGATGGGTTCTCGCTCTACTATCAGCACGCCGCGGGCCTCGCCGGCCTGGCGTACCTGCTCGGGGGGCTGTATATCCTGCGAGGACTGCTTCGCAGGCATTGCAGCGATGGCATCGCCCTCGCGACGCTGGCCGCGCTTACCTGGGGCACCAATCTGTTCCACTACGGCGTGTACGACGGGGTCTACAGCCACTCGTACTCGTTCTGCATGGTCTGCGCGCTGATGGCGCTCACCGAGCGATGGTGGGAGGCCCCGGGTTGGAAGGTGTCTCTCTC
>DASVIS010000030.1:0-9493 GCA_036381995.1 Vicinamibacterales bacterium
GAGGACGACCACCCCCGCACGGAAAGCGTTCGCGGCGGATTGGCGACGGGTTCAGGTCAGAGCATGCAGGCTGCGTCGCTCCGGGCCCGCATCTCACGCCGCCGAGCGGTGCGACGGGATCCGGGTCACGATGTCGACCAGGCGTCTTTCGGCGTGCCACAGATCGTGGGCCTGCTGCAGACGGAGCCAGACGCCCGGTCCGTTGCCGCAGAACTTCCCGAGCCGCACCGCCATCTCCGGCGTCACCGCCGCGCGCTCGGCAAGGATTCGGTGGAGAGTCTGACGGGCGATGCCCAGTTGCCTGGCCGCGGCGGTCACCGAGAGCCGCAAGGCCGGCAGCACGTCCTCCCGAAGGATCTCGCCGGGGTGAACGGGTGGCGACTGAACGGGCCGCCGAACGGGATATTCCCTCGCCATCTCGACACTCCTCAGTGGTACGGCTCGAGGTTGACGCGCACCGCATCCTGGCCCGCCCAATCGAACGTCAGGCACCACGGTCCGTTGACGTGCACGCTGTAACGGTCGGGGTGGCCCTGCAGCCGATGGAAGTTGAACCCCGGCACGTTCAGATCCGAGGGAGATGCGGCCTCATCGAGCACCTTCAGGCGAACCAGCGCCCGACGCTGGAGGTCCTGACGGACCCGCGGGCTCTTCCCCGTTTCGAACAGCTCGCGGAGGCCCGCGTGCCTGAAGCTCTTGATCACCGGAGACGAGTGTCACGCATGCCGAGACACATTGTCAAGCGGCACATGACGCAGGGGGATCCGTCCGGTGAGAGGTTGGAATGGAACTCACTCCTCCCTGCACCGGCGCCGACCTTCACGACCGTTCAGTAGTCCGCTGTCTCCCAGGCCTGGCCGTGTGGACCGCCGCCATCAGTGCGGCCGAGGGCCCGTCCTTCGTCGCGAAGGCGACCGCGCGAACGGCTTCGCGACGCGCAGACGATGTAGCGCCCCGCTCTTCTCGGATCTGACTGGCCTCGACTGCACACCGGCAGTTGCTTTGTGCCCGCCCTGGCACCGCGGTATATTTCACCCGTGCGGGCCAGACTCTTCGTCGCGGTTCTCGCAGCCGTGGGCCTTTCGGCCGTGGCGTTCGCGCAGCTCGCGGCGTCGATGCCAGACAAGGAGTGGAAGAAGTGGCTCGAGCAGGTGCATCCGCTGATGCTGCCGGCCGAGATCGCCCAGCGAGGTTCCACTACAACGGGACTGGCCCCTGGAACGACTGCGGGGGACGTCCACTCCCTCATCAGCGAGCCAGTGAGCCGCCAGCGTTGATCCCATCGAGCTCCCACTCGCCATCTCTCGATTACTTCTGGAGATTCTCGCTGAGGGGGTCGCCTGGGCCAGCGAGCTGTTGGTTCACCAATCAACGCGCCGCCGTGCCCACCACTCGAGCTGGAGAGTATACTGGCGCGGCCAGTGCCTGCCGGCGTTCCCTCCAGAGGTGTCGATGCGTGCTCTCCTTCGCGTCAGTCCCTTCATCCTGACCGCGGTCGCGTTCGTTTCCGTTTCCAGCATGGCTCAGCGACCTCCGACATTCCGAGGGGGTGTCGAGGCGGTCGTGCTCGATGTGTCGGTGCTCGATCGCGACCGGCGACCGGTCCGGGGGCTGACCGCGGCGGACTTCACCATTCTCGAGGATGGACGACTCCAGACCATTCAGACGTTCAGCGCGGTCGACATGCCGGACGTCATGGTCCAGGACACCACACCCTGGATGCGAGAGGTGGTTCCGGACGTCCGGAGCAATGAGGGATCCCAGGCCGGGCGGGTGGTTGTCCTGGTACTGGACGACGCGACGCCCATGCCGGCCCCTGACGTCCTGCGAGCCAAGGCTCTGGCGCGTCGCACGATTGAGGCGTTGGGGCCGCGCGACCTGGCAGCGGTTGTCTTTGCATTGAACAAGGCCGCCGGTGAGGGGTTCACGCAGGACCGCGCGCGCCTGCTCGCATCGGTCGACAAGTTCAACGGCGCGATCGACTACATGCCGGGACCAGACAGGCGTGGAGACGGAGCTGTGCTCGGCGGGGCGTTCGACCAGTTCAACCCGAGTGCCGCAACACTCTACCAAGCCGCAGTCCACAACCTGACGACCGTTGCGGAGTACCTGACCGCACTGCCGGAACGCCGCAAGGCACTCGTGTACGTGAGCGTCGGAGTCCCGCTCGAGTTCGACGCGGCGGGTCCACTCGCTGTGACGGAGGGGACTGGCGACGCCGGAAGCATCACGCGCCAGCTGATCAAGGAACTCCAGGACGCCTTCCGCGCCGCCCAACGCGCCAACGTCGCCATCTACGGTCTCGACCCGGGCGGGCTTCGCGCGCCCAACGAGGGAGGCGTCCGGAGCGCCGACGAGGCAAACCCCGGACGGGTGAACAGGGAGTTCCTCGAGACGGTGGCCCTGAACACCGGCGGCTTCGTGGTGGCCAACACGAACGAACCGGGCGCGGGGATTGCCCAGATTCTCCGGGAGAACAGCTCGTATTACCTCGCTGGCTACGTGCCGGCCAACCCGCGAGCCGACGGGAAGTTCAGACGCATCGAGGTTCGAGTGAATCGGCCCGGCGTCACCGTGCGCGCCCGCAGCGGCTACTTCGAGCCACGTGGTTCGACATCAGGTGCTGTGTCTGGAGCGAGGCCGTCGACCCTGACCAGCGCACTGGAAGGGCTTGTTCCGAGCACGGGCCTCGCTCTGCAGATGACTGCAGCGCCGTTCGCCCGGCCCGACAGCAGTGACGCGGACGTCGCCATCGTCCTGGCCGTGCGCCAGGCGGCGCTCGCAGGAACCACGGCCGGGGCAGACCACGTTCAGGTCGTGGCACAGGCCTATGACATGCGGGCGCAGCAGCGCGCGGCCGACCGCGTCGCCTTTCGCCTGGACCTGCGTGCCGGCGTGGACGACGAGGTGCGTTATGAGGTGGTGTCGCAACTCCGGTTGAAGCCGGGGCGGTATCAGCTCCGAGTTGCCGCGCACAGTTCTGCCCTCGACAAGAGCGGCAGTGTGTTCTACGACATCGATGTGCCCGACTTCTCCAAGGCGGACCTATCCATGTCGGGCATGGTCCTGGCGGTGGCGCCGCCGCCGGTGTCGATTCCGAAGAACAGACTCGCGTCGCTGTTGCCCATCACCCTGACGGCCGAACGCCTGTTCGGCCAGACGGACCAGGTCACGGTGTTCCTTCGTGTCTACCAGGGCGGAAGAGCGCCGATCGCCGGAGTTCCGGTCGGTGTGAGGATTGTCGACGCCCACGACGTGGTGGCGTTCGAGACAACCGAGACGCTGGCGCCCGAGCGCTTTGCGACCGGACGTTCCGCGGACTTTCGCCTGAGCCTCCCAATCGCACGCCTTCGACCCGGTCCCCACCTGCTCACCCTCGAGGCATCGCTCCGCAACAGGCGCGCTCGTCGGGATGTCCGATTCTCGGTGCAGTAGACCGCCACCCCTCGCTCCCTACGGCGCCATCATCCTGGCGGCGCGCCCCTTCATCTCCTCGGGAGGCACGTCCTCCTTGAAGTAGAATCACGCGGTCCATCCCGGGCGACGCCCCGGGCTTGCCGGTCGAGGAGACATCACATGAGAGCCATCCTGGTCACCCGCCTGGCCGTGTCGCTGGCGGCCTGCGCGTCGGCGCCGAAGAAGGCGCCCGTTGCCGGGCCCGCGACGCCGGCCGCCGCTTCCAAGCCCGCGCCGGCTGCCCGGCCGATGGTCGCGAAGATCCTGGATCCCAAGTTCAACGCCGCGGCGACAGCCGGCGGCGCCCTGACAATTCGGCCGGCGATCGAGGATGCGCCGTGGCCGCTGAATGCCGATTCGTGCTGGCCGGACTACATCATCCGGCCGCCGAAGAAATAGGGGACGGCACGCGATCACGCGGCACGTTCCTTGATAGCGCCGCCCGCCGGCAGGAGGTCCCATGAACCGCGCGACACGGATTGGGGCAGTCATCATCATCGTCGCCAGCGCGCTTTCGATCCTCACCGCGGCCCGCCAGGACACGGTGCAGCCGATCCCGCGTTTCCGGACGGGTGTCGATCTGGTGCTGCTCGACGTATCCGTGCTGGATCGTGACCGTCGCCCCGTTCGTGGGCTCTCGGCGGGAGACTTCACGATCCTCGAAGACGGGCTGCCGCAGAAGGTCGCGACCTTCGACGCGATCGACCTGCCGGACGTCGTGGACGAGAGGGCAACGGACGCGCCATGGGCGCGCGACGTGGCGCCGGACGTTCGCAAGAACACCGACTTCAAGGACCGGCGGGTCGTCGTCATCGTGCTCGACGATGCAACCCCGGTGGCCACGCAAGATGTGCTCCAGTACCCGGCGCTCGCGCGGCGCGTGATCGACGGGCTCGCGCCCGGGGACCTCGCCGCGGTCGTGTTCGCCATGGACCAGCGTGCCGGCCAGGAGTTCACGCAAGACCGATCCCTCCTGCTGGCGGCAGTTGACCGTTTCAACGCTCCGATCCCCCTGGGGACCCTCGGCGTGCCCGCCGGCCAGCCGACTCCCGGGTCGTTCGACGGGCTCGACGGGAGCAAGGCGACGAACTACGCGGCCGTACTCGGCACGCTGCGAACCGTCGCCGAGCACCTGGCGGACCTGCCCGAGCGCCGCAAGGCGCTGTTCTTCGTGAGCGTGGGCATTCCGCTCGACTTCACGGCGGCTGGACCGGATGAGGCTCCCGTCGGGAAGAGTGACAGGGGCGGCGTGGCGCGGCAGGTCCTCAAAGACGTCGACGAGTGCCTCCGCGCCGCGCAGCGCGCCAACGTCAACATCTATGGATTCGACCCGGCCGGCCTCCGCGCGCCCTACAGCGGTGCGGCGAGCGAAGATCCCGCCAACCCCGGGCGGCCGAACAGGTGGTTCCTCAAGACTCTCTCGGAGAGCACCGGCGGTTTTGCGGTCGTCGACACGAACGACCCGGAACCGGGCATCAGACAGGTGATTCGGGAAAACGGCTCGTACTACCTGCTCGGGTTTGCCTCGACCAATCCCCGCGCCCAGGGTCGGTTCAGGAAGATCGAGGTCCGCGTAGACCGGCCCGACTCGACGGTGCGCGCGCGGAACGGCTACTACGAAACGCGTCCGGTGAAGAATGCGAAGGCCAGTCCGCCTCCATCAGCCTTGGACACGGCGTCGGCTGGCATCGTGCCGAAGGCCGATCTCGCGCTGCAGGTGACGGCGGCGCCGTTCGCGGTGCCCGGCCGGCGCGAGGCCGGCGTCGCGGTGGTGCTCGGGGTGAGCCAGTCCACGGTACTCCGCGCTACCAGGGCGGTTCTGCAGGTCGATCTACAAATGGCCGCATACGGCCCGGATGGCCGGCGTCGCGCGTCGCGCCGCCAGACGGTGCCGGTGACGCTGAACCAGCCGGGGCAGCGTGCGGCGGTCGGCTTCGAGTTGCTGACGCGCCTCGATCTCGCTCCAGGGCGGTACCAGGTTCGCCTGGCGGCCGAGAGTTCGGTGCACGGCATCCGCCTCTCCCGACTGGCCCCCGAGGTTGCCCTGATCGGCCCGGGCGAGGACACGAGCCCCAGGAGCGGGAGCGTCTACTTCGATCTCGAGGTGCCTGATTTCCTGAATGCGCCGCTGACGCTCTCCGGTCTCGTGCTGAGCGTCTCGCCACCGGTGGTGTCCGGCCCGCCCCGCGCGCTCGCTCCGCTCCTTCCGGTCACCCCGACGACGCTGCGGGAGTTCTACCGGGACGAAGCGGTGGGGGCCTACCTGCGGGTCTACCAGGGCGCCAGGCGGCCAGTTCAGCCGGTGACGATCGCGCTGCGGATCGTTGACCGTCTCGGCACGACGGTCCAGGAGAAGACCGAGACTCTGGCTGGCGACCTGTTCGGAGGCGCGCGGACGGCTGACTACCAGTTCGACGTGCCAATCTCGACGCTCGCGCCCGGGCCGCACCTGCTGACCGTGCAGGCGACCGCGGGGCACCAGGTTGTCCGTCGCGACGTGCGGTTCCTGGTCAAGCGCTGACGGTGGCGCGCGGGCGCCACTTGCGTTGACACTGTTCGAGCGGGGGACCCGGCACGGCCCTTCGTGCTACCCTCTTCCAACCGTGCGCAAGGTTCTCATCGGTGCGACCCTCGGCCTCGCGGCTGCTGTCGTAGCGGCGCTCCTGGGAACGGTCCCGTTCGTCGAGACGATCGAGCGCAAGACCTACGACTGGCGCATCCAGTGGACGGCCGACCCGTCCTCGGCCCGCAAGGACATCGTTCTCGTCGCCATCGACCAGTCGAGCCTGAGGAACCTGGAGCCGCTGGTCGGGCGCTGGCCCTGGCCGCGGATGATCCACGCGTCGCTCCTCGATTACCTATCCCGCGGTCAGGCGAAAGTGATCGTCTACGACGTGATTTTTGCCGAGCGGGACCGGCGATCGTTCATGGTCGGCGACGACACCTGGAGCGGCGAGGAATCGGACCGCGCGCTGGTCGAGGCCACCGCGCGGTCCGGCAACGTCGTCCATGTCGTGGACGTTGCGGCCGAGGCTGGCGGCGCCGCGCAGGAGCCGTTGGCGGTCCAGGCGCCGTACCGGCTCGACGACCGGATCGAGCAGCGCCCTGTCGTCACGCCTCCGTTTCCCGAACTCGCGAAAGCCAGCCGGGCGCTCGGTCACAACCTGGTGGTGCTCGACCCCGACGGCCCCGTTCGCCGGGCGGTGCCGTTCGTGCGCGGCGGCGGTCAGTACCTGCCCTCGCTGCCGATCGCGGCGGCGATCGTTGCCGGCGCGGTCCCGCCGTCGGCCGTCGTCACCGACGAGTCGGCGCTGCACATCGGCGGCCACGCCGTGCCGTTGATCGACGCCGAGCTTCCGAGCTACGACGGGCGCAGGCATCCAAGCCGGCGCGCGCTGATCCGGTATCCGGGAGGCCTGCTGGACCCGAAGAGCAAGCGGCCCACCTACGCCGACTACTCGTTCTACGACCTGTTCTACTCGGAGAAGCAGATTGAAGCGGGCGAGAAGCCGCTCATCGATCCTGCGCGCTTCAGGAACGCCGTCGTGATCGTCGGCACAACCGCGCCCGGCCTCTCCGACCTCATCACCGTTCCGTTCGCACAGGGCAAGATGCCGGGGATGCAGATCCACGCCAGCGTGCTCGACAACGTCCTGTCTGGCCGCTTCATGCAGCCGGCGCCCCGCTGGATGGGTGCGGCGGCGCTGGTGCTGTGCGCGCTGGCGGCCGGCATCGGGTTCGTGCGGTTCGGCGTCTGGCCAGGCCTCGCGCTGAGCGCGGGGGCGGCGATCGCGTTCGTCGCCGCAGCCATCGGGCTCTTCCAGCAGGGGGTGTGGCTCCGCGTCGTGGAGCCGGCGCTTGCGCTCACGCTGGCCGCATTCGGCGGGGTGTCGCATCAGTACTTCGTCGAAGGCCGCGAGAAGCGGCAGGTGAAACGGCTGTTTTCGCGCTTCGTGTCGAAGGACGTGTTCGACCAGTTGATGTTGGATCCGTCGAAGGCGAGCCTCGGCGGGCAGCGCCGGACGATGACCGTTCTGTTCTCCGACATCCGCGGCTTCACGACGTTCTCGGAGCGGGGCCAGCCCGAGGAGATCGTTCAGCAGCTCAACGAGTACTTCTCGCGCATGGTCCACGTGCTGTTCGCGCACCGGGGCACGCTCGACAAGTTCGTCGGCGACGCGGTGATGGCGCTGTTCGGCGCGCCCCTGCAGGATCCGGAGCACGCGGAGCACGCGGTGCAGGCGGCGCTGGCCATGCTGCAGGAACTCGAGGCGCTGAACCGCACGTGGACCGCCCAGGGCCGGCCGACGCTGGCAATCGGCGTCGGCATCAACACCGGGGAGATGGTGGCCGGAAACATCGGGTCGGAATCGATCATGAGCTACACGGTGATTGGCGACGCCGTGAACCTCGGGTCGAGGCTCGAATCGTTGAACAAGCAGTACGGGACGACAATCATCATCAGCGACGCGACGCGCGCGGGCCTCGAGGGGCGGTATGATATCCGTCCATTGGGCGACGTCGTGGTCAAGGGCAAGACGCAGCCCGTGGCTATTTTCGAGGTCCGGGACAGTACGAGAGCGGAGAGCCTATGACACGCACCTTTCTCGTCACCATGGCGATGCTGATCGGCACCAGCGGACTGGCGCCTGCCGCTCCTGCCGCGCCCGCCAACACCGGGCAGGTGCCCCAGCTTCAGAATATCCTGAAGCGCGCCCAGCAAGTCCGGGAGCTGGTTATCACCGAGAGCGACGAGATTCGCCTCGGCCAGGCGGTGAGCGAGAAGGTCCGCGCACGCTACGGCGTCGTCCAGGATGCGACGGTGCACCGCTACGTGACGCTGGTCGGCGCCACCCTGGCCATTTCCAGCAAGCGCCCCGACCTTCCCTGGAAGTTCATCGTTCTCGATACGGACGGCGTCAACGCGTTTGCGGCGCCGGGCGGATTCATCCACATCACGCGCGGCGCCCTCAGCCTGCTCGGCAACGAGGCCGAGCTGGCCGGAGTTCTCGCGCACGAGATCACGCACGTGACCGAGAAGCACACCATCAAGGCGGTTCGGGAAGGCAAGATGGTGCAGATCGGCGCGGAAGAGACGCTCCACAACCAGGCGGTGTTCAGCAAGCTGGTGGAGAAGACGAGCGAACTGGTGTTCGCCGGGTTCGGACGCGCAGAGGAACTCGAGTCGGACCGCGAGGGGTTGCGGCTGGCGAACCAGGTTGGTTACGCGCCGGCAGGGCTTCAGACGTTCCTCCAGCGGCTGGCCGATCGGAACAAGTCGGCGAGTGAGAAGCAGGGGCTGTTCGCATCGCATCCCGAGATGCAGGAACGGATCGACCGGCTGACCAGGCAGGCGGCCGCGGAGAAGCTCTCGGGGACCGCGACACTCGAGGCCCGCTACCGAAAGTTCATTTCCTACACGCCGAAGCCGCAGGCCGAGATTGCCGGCGTGGAGGCGGGATCGGCCGGGCTCGCGGGCGGCGGCACGTCGGCCAAGCCCAAGGCCGAGCCCAAGAAGAAGGGGTTCGGGCTGGGCAGCCTGTTGAAGCCGACCGGGTCCGAATCGAAGTCGGCTGAAGTGACCGGATCGGGTGCCTCTCGCGGCGTGGACACCGAGCGCAACGCCAAGGGCGGCTCGAACCCCGCCATCGTCGTTGTGAACGTCCAGATGGCCGACATCAACGCGTTCAAGAAGGAAGGGAACCTGAAGTAGCGCGCGTCACGGGCGGACAGGCGGAAAGATGATTCACTCTCAGGAACTCCTGGTCGGCGTCGTCGGCCTGATCGTGACGCTTGCCGTGCGCGTGGTCACCGGCAACGGGCTCATCCGCAGCAAGCTGCGGCTGGCCCTGGTGTGCTTTGCCGCGTATCTCGCGCTCGGGGGGCTGCTGATGAGCGGGCTCCTGCCGGTGGGGACGAGCGCGCAGGTCCTGTCGGTCGCCAACCTGCTCCTCGCGCTCGGAATCATCACCCTTCTGGTCGTCACCGCCGTCAATCCGTGGCGCGTGGACCGGACTCCCGAGCACTTCCCGAACAT
>DASVIS010000031.1:0-8847 GCA_036381995.1 Vicinamibacterales bacterium
GGAGAGCCTGTACAACCCCTCGACGAACCAGAACCTGATGGTGTTCAACTACACCAGCGTGCTGAGCAACAATCTGTTCCTCGAGGGCCAGTACTCGCGCAAGATTTCGGCGACGATGGACACGGGGTCGCAGTTCTCCGATCGCATCAAGGGGACCTTGATCTCGGACCGGTCGCGGCTCGTCGGCACCACCAATCCCACGTTCAACTCCCCCACGTTCTGCGCCGTCTGCTACGACAGCACCGGAGTTGGCTGGCTCGAGCACCGCGACAACTGGGATTACTACGTCAAGCTGAGCTATTTCCTCTCGACGCAGAAGACCGGGTCGCACAACTTCGCGTTCGGCTTCGACAACTTCAAGGAGTGGCGGAAGAACAACAACTGGCAGTCGGGCAGCTCCTACAGTGTGAGCGCCACCTCGTCGATCATCGACGGGACCACCATCTACCCGGTGTTCAAGAACGACAATACGACGTTCATCGACTGGACGCCGCTGGTGAAGGAGACGGTCGGGAACGACATTCGCACCTACTCGGCGTACGCCAACGACTCCTGGCGCTTCAACAACCAGCTGTCGTTCAACCTCGGCGCACGTTTCGACATGAACCGGTCCTCGGATCAGTCGGGCACCGCAGTCGTGAAGGACTCACAGTGGAGCCCGCGCGTCGGCGTCACGTACGATCTCAAGGGTGATGGCAAATGGACCGTCAACGCCGCGTACTCCCGGTACGTGTCGGGTGTCAGCACGGCGCTGGTGGACGCCGGGTCGGCCGGCGGGCGGACGGCCAGTTATAGCTGGTATTACAAGGGGCCGAACATCAACACCGGCGCCGGGCCGTACGTCACGTCCGCACAGGCGCTCACCACCCTGTGGGCGTGGTTCGACGCGGCGGGCGGCAACAACATGGCCACGCGCAGCGCGCCAAGCATCCCGGGCGTGAGCACCAAGGTGAAGAGTGGCGTGAAGTCGCCAAGCTCGAACGAGTTCTCGGTCGGCGTGGCCAACCAGCTAGGGCAGAAGGGGATCTGGCGCCTCGACTACATCTACCGCAAGGCGGCGGATCAGTACGGCGACTTCCTCGACATGTCCACGGGCGTCGTTCAGGACCCGGCCGGCCGCTCTTACAACCTGGTACTCGTCGGCAACACGCCGAAGGCCCAGCGCACCTACCAGGCGATGGTGGCGAATTTCAGCTATCGACTCGCCAGGGTCACGATGGCCGCCAACTACACCCTGGGGAAGATGTGGGGCAACGTCAACGGCGAGAACGTCGGCAGCGGGCCGATCCGGGCGACGATCGACACCTACCCCGAGTACCGCGCGGAGTGCTGGGACTACCCGATGGGCTACAACCCCGGCGATCAGCGCCACAAGTTCCGGGGCATGGTCGTTTATCAGGCCCCGATTCCGCAGTCGATTGGCACGATGGACATCGGCTTCGTCCAGCGCTTCGACTCGGGGGTTTCGTCGGCGGGCGACCCGAGCGGTTCGGTGGACTCGCGCGCGTACGTCCCGAACCCCGGATACCTGGCGCCGATCTCGAGCGTCAGCTATTATTTCCTGCCGCGAGGATCCTTCCGGTGGGACAACATTTGGACGACGGACCTGTCGGTCAGCTGGTCCAAGAGGCTCGGCGTGGGCGCGACGCAGGTGTTCTTCCGCGGCGTCGTCACGAACGTGTTCAACAACTTGGGCGTGGTGAACGGCGACATCACCATCAACACCAACTTCAACAACAAGGCCTACACGACCTTCAACCCGTTCACCGCGACACCGGTTCAGGGCGTGAACTGGGATCTCGGCCCCACCTTCGGCAAGCCGGCGGCGCCTGCTGACTATCAGTCGGCGCGGCTGTTCAGCTTCTCGGTCGGCCTCCGGTTCTAGGAGCGACGAGAGCGGTCGGTGACGGGCGAGGGCTGCGAGAGACCATTCCGCAGCCCTCGCTCTTTCACTTCGCACAGCAGCGATCGTGCGTCTTCGTCCTCTCATTCTCCGGCGCGGCGTTGGCGCCGGGCTCGTGTCATGGGATCTCGAACCAGAACGTGACCCACGACCCGTACACCCCATCGACCCCGACGCGGCCGCCGTGCAGCTCCACGAACCGGCGGACGAGGTACAGCCCGACGCCGGTTCCCTTCGTCGTGGTGGTTGCGGGGTCATGGACGCGGTAGAACTTCTGAAAGAGGTTCGGAATGCTGGAGCTGCATCTTCGCGCCGGCCAGCGGGCTCTTGAGCTCGTGAGCGACGAACCCCAGCACTTCCAGGTAGTCGTTCAGGGCCGTCTGGGCCTTCTCGCGGCTGGCCTCGAGCTCGGCCGTCCGGGCCTCCAGGCGTGCTCCCCACTCGTCCCGGACGTCCACACTATTGCCGCGGCTCGGTGGGTGTCAAACGGGTTCAGGGGAAATGGGTATCCACCGCACAGGGATCAGCAGAACACGAGTAGCAGGTCGTCGTACATCAGCCGCCCGTGTACCAACAACCAGCGTGACTGCATGGGGTAGTAGCCGGCGTCGGTTCCGGGTGGGTGACACCGAATCGGGCACACGTAGGGCACAGCGCGACGCAACTCGCGATGACGCGCCTGTTTCCGCGCGTGCGAGCCCCTACTGCTCTTTGGCGTTATCCGATTCTCCCGTCCGCTTGCGTCTGTTTGCCTCCGTTTTCACTTCAACTGCAGCGCGGTTGTTCAACCTCCCACCTGCTTCCATCAATCGAGACGCTTGACCTCAGATCATTGACATACATAGAACAACAATGTATAAAATTCCTACGTATGGACATGAGTAAGGACCTGGTTGCTGCTTCCGCCACGCCGCTCGTGCTCGCCATCCTTGCCGAAGGCGACAGTTACGGCTACGCCATCATCAAGCGAGTGGCCGAGTTGTCAGGCGGGCACCTTCAGTGGACCGACGGCATGCTCTATCCCGTGCTGCACCGGCTCGAACGCCTAGGTCATGTCGCGGCGAAGTGGTCCGCCTCCGAGAACGGCCGCAGGCGTAAGTACTACCGGATCACTAGACAAGGCCGGGCGCAGCTCGCAGCCCGGCGGCAGCAGTGGCAGGCCGTGGACGGTACCCTGCGGGGTATCTGGATGGAGGCGTGCACGGCATGACGACCTTCGCCGATCCACCGCTCGAGGAGCAAATCGCGCAGTGGCGGGCGTACGTACGCCGCCGGCAGGCCCTTCACGGTCCCGACGTGGAGGAGCGCGAGGGACATCTGCGCGACCAGCTGGTGGCGCTCACCGAGGCCGGCCTGGCAGCGGATGAAGCTTTCTTGGTCGCGGTCAAGCGCATGGGCAGCCTCGATGTGCTGTCACGCGAGTTTGCACGCGCGCACTCCGAGCGGCTGTGGAAGCAGTTGGTCATTGCCCCCGACGCTGCCGATGAGTCGGCGAACACCGCACACGCCGAGACGCTCGTAGTCCTGGGCCTTGCCGTCGCCGCGGCGCTTGCCATCAAGGTGCCGGCGCTGTTCGGTCTTCGGATCGACACTGGGGAAGAATCGTTCTACTTCCGGAACGCCAGCCTATTCGTGTTCCCACTGCTCGCGGCTTATTTCGTGTGGAAGCGTGGGTCGGGCGTTGCAAGCGGCCTCTGGCTCGCGCTGCCCTTCGCGGCCGGGGCTGTGTTCGCCAACGTCTTCCCCTTCCCCATGGGCACCAAAGGGTGCTGCAGCGGTGACACTGAGGTGCTAACCATTCTGCACTTGCCAATCGCCCTATGGATGGCCGTCGGCTTCGCCTATGTCCGAGGCCGTTGGTTCGACGATGGTGGGCGCATGCACTTCGTCCGGTTCTCGGGCGAGCTGGCGATCTACTACGTGCTCATCGCGCTCGGCGGCGGCGTCCTCGCCGGCTTTACGGTCATGATGTTCACTGCCCTCGGGATGAAGCCTGAGTGGTTTATAGGGGGCTGGCTGATCCCGTGCGGGGCGGCGGGGGCCGTCATCATCGGATCCTGGTTGGTGGAGGCGAAGCAAAGTGTCGTCGAGAACATGGCACCGGTGCTGACCAGGCTGTTCACGCCGCTGTTCACCGTTCTGCTGCTGGTGTTCCTGGCCACGATGGCGTGGACAGGCAGACCCATCAACGTGAAGCGGGAGGTGCTGATCGGCTTCGATTTGCTGCTCGCGGTCGTCGTCGGGTTGGTGCTCTACGCTGCCTCCGCGCGCGACCCGCAGGCACCGCCCGACTTGTTCGACGGGCTGCAACTGCTGCTTGTGGTCAGCGCGCTCGTGGTCGATGGGGTGGCGCTCGCGGCGATCGCAGCCCGCATCTCCGAGTTTGGCTTCACTCCCAACCGAGTGGCGGCTCTTGGCGAGAATCTCATTCTGCTCGTCAACCTGGCATGGACGGCGTGGCTCTATGCGCGCTTCGTGCGTCACCGGGGCTCGTATGTCGTCCTGGAGCGATGGCAGATCGCCTATCTGCCCGTGTACGCCGTATGGGCGGCACTGGTGGTTGTCATGTTCCCGCCCCTGTTCGGCTACCGTTGATGCTCCCCCCGGGCACCGCGCCGGCGGAGAGTCCTGACTAGTCGCGCAGTGTTGAGTGACCTTTTGGGAGCGAGCCAGAAGGACAATGCCGCTTGGTCCAGGCGGCGATGTCGGCGTCAGGTTGTACCAACGGACGGCGGAAGCGGACGGATGCGCACGCGATCGCGTTCCACCAGGGCGAAGATCCCTGACCAGTCGTCGCGTGAGTTGAGTGCGGTTACGACCGTCCCGCCGGGTGTCAGCTCAACGGCGTCCTCCGGCCTCAGGAACGAGAGATCCGCGCGCTGGCCGACCGCCAGCACGCACGCGTCCGCCTCGAGCGTGATGACGTCCGCGTCGTCATAGACAGGCGCGAATCGCCCGGCCGCGTCGAAGACCGATGTGACGGCCCGAAGCTCGATCGCGCGCAGCCGGCCCTGGCCGACGAAGCGCTTCGGCCCGCGGCGGGGAACGAACCGGATGCCCTCCTTCTTCGCCTCCTCGAATTTCCTCGTGCCCCTGGGTCGTCCGAAGAACTAGCATCTCGCCGAAACTCTCGAGCGAGACAATGGTCACCTCGCGGGCGCCGCCGCGGAGCGCCGCCCGGGCCGAATCGAGCGCCTCCTTCGCGTGCGAGGCCGACTCGGCCGCAATCTCGCTGAGCGCGTCCACCTGCTCCTCCACACCCAGCCGCAAGGCAGTCGGCGCCGCATCGAAGGCCACGAAGCCACCACCAACCACGACGACACGCCGGCCGAGGTCCGCCCGGTACCCCCGGTTGACGTTGAGCAGGTAGTCCACCGCCTTGACTACGCCGTCCAGTTCCATGCCGGGCACCTGGATGTCGCGACCTTTGGAGACGCCGACTGACAGGAAGACCGTTACCCCGTACCCGAGGAGCGCCAGGTCGTGAGCCGCGGCCAGGCCTGCCGGTCCCGCGCCCACGACCGCGATGCGGGATCCCGGCGCGGCCGCATCGGCCGGCCGCGCCGTCTTGCCGTAAGGGAGCGGAACGCTCACCCAGGGCTTGTACACTTCTGCTCAGTCATCTCGACTCGACGGTCCGAACTTCGGCCCCGAGGCCGCCGACCGACCCGACGCATTCGACCCAACGCGACCCGTAGGAACGACCCGGTTGCAGAGCTGAAATCTATCCCTGTCGGGCTCGTTCTGCAAGACTACACGCCCGGCAGCGCTGTCATGCTACGGAAAGCGTTGGCGGCCTGCTGATGATCCATGTCATAGCGGGTGCTTCGCCTCCAGTGCCTCCACGATGGCAGCATTCGGCTCGAACGTCCGCTCACCGAACTCGCGGTGCTCGATCTCCTCGAAGTCTCCCGTGAGGCGAACGAGGTCTTCGCCCGAGAACTCGCGGTGCACCACGTTGGCGAGGCAGTCGTCTTCCTTCGCGATGTGGTCCCGGAGCAGGCCGATCAGGGATCGCGCCTGACGTACGAAGACTTGAAGGCTCTCGGCATCACCGTCGGACGCGCCCTCCACGACACTGGCCATGCGCGTCACGCGTTCACGACCCAACTGGTGTTCGCTGACCAACCCGCAGCCTGGAAAGTCGGCCCTGGACTCGATGGCCGGAAACAGGACCCTCTCTTCCTTGAGATGGTGCGTCCGGTCAGCGAAGTCGCGCAGGAACTGGATCACCAGTGTGGCGTCCGGGGCGTTCAATGTCTTGGTCCGCCGCGCCTCGTCGCAGATTCGGCTGAGGACGTCGAGCGCTCGTTCGATCAGACGGTGCTCGCGGGCCAGCACGGCGTAGGGATCGCGATCAGCCATCGGAGTGTCTTCCGACATGGTCCGTTTCCCTCCTCATGCCACGCCGTAACGGTCCTTGAGAGTGTGCAGCATGACGTGAAACGCCTCGTGCTTGCCTTCCCCCACGCGGTCACGCTCGATGGCGGCGAACTGCTCGACGACCTTCGTGGCCACCTCGTCGGGCACCAAGCGGTCCGCCATCGGGAAGAGGATGTTGTTCTCCTTGTAGATGTGCGCCCGGAGCAGTTCACGGTAGGCCCGCGCGCTCGACAGGATCGCGGTCACCGCGGCGGCGTCCGCATGCCGGAGGCGGTCGAGTCCTTCCGACATCGCCCGGACGTGTCCCCGGCCGAGCTCGTGCTCCATGAGCATGACGCCGATCGGCCCGCCATCGCGCCTGGCCCCGAGCCGTTCCATCTCCGGAAACAGGACGTCCTCCTCTTTCCCATGGTGGCAACGGTCGACAAACACCCTGAGGAAATCGAGCAGCTGGCCAAGGTCGTCCGCGGCTTGCACATCGCCCGCCGTAAGCGCAGTCTCAACCTCCTCCAGGATCTGCAGCGCTACCAGCACCGCATCGTGTTCAGCGATCAGTTCCTGCGTCGGCCTCATGATTGGTCTCCTCTCGTGGTCCGTCCCTCGCGTTCGCGGCGGACGCTATTTGTGGTCGTGGGTGCCGGCCAACGTGCGAGACGGTGCCGCATCGTGGGTTTCGGCCTTTCCGGTCACCAACAGGTGGAGGTCTTCGACGTAGTGCACGTACTCCACGTACGCCTCCACGAATTCTCGGCCTGCAACGACGGTCTCATCCGCGTGCTTTCGCGCCTCGGCGACGCGGGCGAAGCGGCGCCAAATCCCCGTGCCGATGTCACCGGTCACGAGCTGGACCACGCGATCGAGCGAACCGTCTTCGATCGCCTTGTCCGCTGCCTCGACGGCTGGATCGAGCGCGGTCTCCGCCTTCAGGCCTGTATACGGCGCACCCTCGCCCTGCCGGTGGATCCGGACCAGGGTCTCGAAGAAGTAGCGGTCCGCCAGTTCCTGGGCCTGCGGACCGGCCTTGCGCACGACGAGGGTCTGCTCGAGCGCGCGCCGGATCTCCGCTTCGTCCGCGGCTTTCACCCACCTCAGGACCGGCGTGACGTCGCCCTTCTGGAGTGCGAGGCGCGCGGCCGCTACAACAGGACCGTTGAGCGTGTCGCAGTGGGCGCTGGCCGTGCCTGGCGACCAGGCGAGCCCCAGGACGACCGCCGATGCGAGAGCGAAGCGTTGAGATTTCCTGTTCATGTTGTTCTCCTGAATCGTGGTTCGCACGATCGTAGGCGCTGGAGACGGGCATTGAGGACCGGGTATGTGAATATGTGTTCACGTCGTCACTTAATATAGGACCGAAACGGTCGGGTAGTCAATACCGTTCTTGAGTTCTCGTCTTCGTGCGTCCCGGCGCCGACTGACTCTCTGTACGCCCGGTGCAGGAAGGACCTATCGGCTGAGTGCGCTAGCCCTCCTGTCGATCCCGTAGCATCAGGAGCAGCATTCGAGCTGCCTCGGGCGCGTCGAGCGCGTGAGGAACGTTGGCAGGCATGCGCACGATCGTACCCGGCGTGGCCCGGACGGGTGTACCGCCGATCGTGAGGATGAGTGAGCCTTCGAGCACCATCACGAGCGCATCGAACGGCGACGTGTGCTCGGTGAGTCCCTGCGCCGCGTCGAAGGCGAAGAGCGTGAGGTTGCCGCCACTCGTCTTCGCCAGCACGCGACTGGCGATGCCCTGCTCGGTGGGGCTGACGAGCGATTGCAGCAGGAGTGCTTCCGCCGCAGGAATCATCTGGGGCGTTGTGGACATCAGGTCGTCCTTTCTTCGTTGTCGAGGCGAGAGCTGACCGTCTCGCGCCCCGCCTCTTTAGCGGAGTCCGAGGTTCGCTGGCGGCTCCGCGTGCCATGTTACCACCGTGAATCGGCCACCCCTCTCACCCTGGAACGCCCCCGACCTGGTGGCGGGTTTCGCGCAGTCGCTCCCGAATGCCGTCCTGATGCGGTTCGCGGAAGACGAGTTCTGGCGCTCTGCGATTAGGCGGGTGCTCGATCTCGGCTGCGGCGCTGGCCGGAACGCGATTCCGCTTGCACGCCTGGGCTGGGATGTCCTCGGGATCGACATCTCCATCCCCATGCTCTGTGCCGCCACGCAGCGTGCCCGTGACGGTCACGTCGCCCACCGGTGTCACATGGCCCTCGCGCGGATGGACGAAATTCCGGTTCGCAATGGCAGCTGTGATTTCGTGATCGCCCATGGCATCTGGAACCTTGCGCGCTCCGCCGTGGAGTTCCGGCGGGCGCTGGGCGAGGCGGCCCGGGTGGCCAGGCGTGGGGCGGGCTTGTTCGTGTTCACGTTCTCGCGGAACACGTTCCCACCCGACACGGAGCCCGTCCCAGGCGAGTCCTTCGTCTTCACTCAGTTTTCAGGCCAGCCGCAGTGCTTCCTGACCGACGCCCAACTCGTCGCCGAGTTGGCGGCCGTCGGGTTCCGGCTGAACCCGGATGTTCCCTTCAACGAGTACAACCGCCCGCGGCCGGGAACCCTCCGGACCGGCACGGCGCCG
>DASVIS010000032.1:0-10245 GCA_036381995.1 Vicinamibacterales bacterium
CGCGCCGGTGCCAATCGGCAGGATCGCCAGGATCATCGCGATTCGGCCAATCCGCGATTTCATGACGTCGGCCAGTTCATGCCACGCGTCGCGAACGCGCGCGCCCACCGACGCGTTCACCAGGGCGCGCGGCGGCTCTTCGAGGCCGATCAACGCGAGCGCACACGCAAAGAGAATCGCGGCGAGCACGAGACCGCCCACCCACGGAGCCGGCGAGTGCGCGACGAGCCACAGGCCGATGCCGCCGCCCGCGGTCTGGCCGAACTGGTTGCCCGACTGGAACCACCCCGCCGCCCGGCCTCGCGTCGCGGGCGTCGTGTTGTGCGCCATCAACCCTTCGGTGGCGAACGCGCTGAAGGTCGCGGCGACGGTCGTGATTAGCGTCAGCGCCGACAGCAGCGGCGCCGTCGCCTTCGACAGCGGGATCGCCGTCATCGCCAGGAGCCCAAGCGCGACGGCCGCGATGGCCATCAGGTACCACGCCTTGCGCGACAGCGTGTAATCGCCAATCGGCGCCCACAGGAACTTCCACCCGCCGGCCACGAACGTCATGCCGACGATAGCCGCCACGGCGGAGACGTCGAGGCCCGCGCGGCTGCCGAGATATCCGAGCGCGACGGACGGGAACCCGATGGCAAGGCCCAGCGGGAAGTAGAGGACCATCCACACAAATGGATGCGGAACGGCGCGCGCAGAGGCAACGGCGGCAGGCTGGACCATGGTCCGTGCATTGTAGTGCCTGACGCAACCGCGCCGCGATCGCCGGGACGGCAGGCGGACCTTCTACGCGCTGACGACGTCGGACTAGACCCGAAGCTCACTTGAGTTGACGATGAGACCCGCGGTTGATTGCCAGGCAGCAATGGCGGGTGGCGGCGAGCGGGGCGCCCCGCCCGCCGCGCAGGCCCGCCCCTGGTGGAGTGCTTGTCGGGCCGAGGACGGGTGGGGCTGCTCGCCGACAGGCCCCGCCCGGATGGTCAAGTCAAGTGAGCTCTGGTCTAGGTTCGCGCGCGGCGGTTCCCGCCGAAAGCGCGTCTCGAAGAGCCGGTGAGCGCGTGTTAGCCAGGCCGGGTGCATGGCATTCGCCCCATCCTACCTCGGGCTAACACCCAGGCCGAGCGTTTTAGGAAGTCTTTAGGAGTCCCGGGGGCGTACAATGCCCGGCAATGACACTCCGACCCTCCGTCCTCCTGATCGTCGCGCTGATGCCGGCTGCGGCCTACGCACAACGTCCCTCCACCCCGGCTGGCAGCGCGGTGAAGGAACTCCAGGCCACGCCCTCGACGGTGGCCTATGGCTACTACGACGCCGCGACGCCGCCCGTCATGCGCATCGCGTCGGGCGACATCGTCCGCATTCACACGCTCATCACCTCCACGCCCGCGCGCCTCGAGGGCGCAGGCGTCGCGAAGGACCAGGTGGAGCCCGCCCTGCGGGAGGTGGTCGAGAAGGTGACGAACAAGGGGCCCGGCGGCCACATCCTGACCGGTCCGATCTTCATCGACGGCGCCGAACCAGGTGACGTGCTCGAGGTCCGGATCCGGAAGATCGACTTGGCGATCCCGTACTCGTACAACGCCTTCAGCACGCGCGGCGGCTTTCTCCCGAAGGACTTCACCGCCGGCGCGATGAAGATCGTACCGCTCGACGCGAAGCGGATGGTGGGCCGATTCGCCGACGGCATCGAGATCCCGCTCCGCCCGTTCTTCGGCAGCATGGGCGTCGCGCCGCCGCCCGCGGCGGGTCGCGTCGGCAGCGCCCCGCCCGGGCGTCACGCCGGGAACATCGACAACAAGGAACTGGTGGCGGGCACGATCTTGTACATCCCGGTTCAGGTGGCGGGCGCGCTGTTCGAGGTGGGCGACGGGCACGCCGCGCAGGGTGACGGCGAGGTGGACATCACCGCGCTCGAGACCTCGCTCGTCGGCACGTTCCAGTTCCTCGTTCGGAAGGACCTTCACCTGTCGTGGCCGCGCGCCGAGACGCCGACCGAATGGATCACGATGGGGATGGACGACGACCTGACCGAAGCGGCGAGAATCGCGACGCGCGAGATGATCGACTTCCTCGCGACGACGAAGAAGATGACGCGCGAGGACGCCTACATGCTGACCAGCGCGGCGGGCGATCTGGTGATCACGCAGGTCGTCGACGGGCCGAAGGGCGTGCACGTCAGGATGTCGAAGAAGATCTTCACGCGGTAGGGGCGGACCACGAGAGATGCTGTTCGGACCGTTGCGAGATGAAGTCAACGAGATAGCGGATTCGAAGATCACCATCCACGACCGGCATCGCTTCGAGATCAAGCTCGACATCGAGCTGGCCGATCGCGATGCGAGCGGCTACCGGGTGGACACGTACTTCTTCGTGCCGCGTGCCTTGAACGTCAACCCGACGACCTACTCCAAGGACCTGTTCTACAGCAGCATCCAGCGGTACATTCGCTTCAAGACGCCGCAGTTCTCCTTGCGGAGCATCATCGATCCGTCGAACGACGCCTCGCCGCTGGTTCGCATCAGGAAGGAGCTCCCACGCGTGCCCGCGGCCTCCCAGGCCGGGGAGACCTTCGATGCGATCTTCCGCGAGACGAAGTTGCTGGGTGCCGTCTCCAGGGGGGCCATCCGCGACGCGGTCAAGGGGTTGCTGGGCGACCTCGCGGCTGTCCAGCCGGCCAACGCGTCAGCCGAACTGGGGTTCGAGCGGAACGCGGAGGCCTTCCTCGCCGACCTCGGCGCGTATCTGGTGGCCGTGCGCGAACTGAGAGGAAAGATGCGGGACGCGGCCGTGCCGCTCAGGCTGCGTGAGGGCTTCCTGTTCTTCGACGAGTTCATCAGCCTCACCATCCAGGACTACTTGTCCGCGCTGCTCCACGCCGTCAGAGGCCGGACCGATCGAAAGGAACTGCTCGCGCGCGTCGACGACGCGATCGCCGCGATCATCGTCGGGGAGCAGTCGCACCGGAAGTCGGTGGGCTATCCGTCGGTGCTGTCCACGATCGGGACCGATTCGACGCTTCTCTATCGCAGGAGCGTGCTCAAGAAGTTCATCTCCAATGTGCTCTACCTGAACACTGAGATCTCGGAGTGGGAAGGGCTCTCGCAGATCCCGCTGGTGATTGCCGCGGGGTTCGCCATGCTGTTCGCGGCAGTGGTCACCCTTTTCGCGCAGAACAGGTACACGACGAACAGCATCCCGTTCATCGTGGTCGTCGTGGTGAGCTACGTCTTCAAGGACCGATTGAAGGACTGGCTCAAGCTGTTCCTCTCCCGTGGCCTCGTGAGGTGGACGGCGGACCGCAAGATCCGCATCCGCGATCCGTACAGTGGGCGGGTAATAGGCAATCTCAAGGAGGCCTTCAGCTTCTCGGACGAGAGCCGGATCCCGGCCTCGATACTTCACTGTCGCCAGGTGGACAACATCACATCGGTCGACGAGGAGGGAAAGCCGGAACGGATCATCAAGTACGAGAAGGAGGTGTCGTTGTTGCCCGCGAGGATCTCGCGCTTCCACGAACGGCGGCGGGATCTGAACGACATCATGCGGCTGAACATCGACGATTTTCTCAAGCAGGCCGACGACCCGGTCGTGGATTACCTGCACCTCGATCCTGCCACCGGGGAACTGCAGCACGTGCAGTGCCAGCGCGTCTACCACGTCAATATCGTGTTCACCTACCGGTCGATCGACGCGAAGAAACAGAGCGCCGAGCGTATGGAACGAATCCGGCTGGTCTTCAACCGCGACGGCATCGTCAGACTCGACCAGGTGGTGGCGGCGCAGGCGCCGGGCTAGCAGCCGGCGAATTCGTCGCGGTGCCCGCGTCGGTCTTCGGCGCTCCGGCGAGCTGCTTCAATATCACCGGCAGGTCGAACCCGAGCGCCTCGAGTTGCTGGAGCAGGATGAAGACCAGGGTCGGGCTCGTGCTCGCGAGCCGCTCGAGCCCGGAAGGGGTGCCGTTTCCGGCCCCGCCCTGATCGATCACCGCGGCGGAGGTGGCGGCGGGGGGCCATACTCGGCCGCATCCGTCAGGATGTGGTTCGTCTTCGTATCCAACGTCAGGCACTTGGCGCCCGCCATGGTCCGAAGATTCTGCTCCACCTCGAAGCTGGTCGGACTTTTCTCCTTGACGATCGTCATGGTGCCGTTCCCGTGCGAGCTGAACACTTCCATGGTCGCCGGATTGAACACCGCGCCATCAGAACTGCCGGCCAGCGGCAGCCGAGGTGATGATCTTGCCGTCGTCCGCGTCGAGGATCATCATCATGGGCTGCGCTGGTGTCACCGGCGGAATGCCAGACTGTCCGCAAGCCGCGAAGAGCACGTGATTCTTGGCATCCAGCGCCAGCCCGTTGCACCGGCTGCCCTTGTCACCGAAATCGTAGTGCGCAGTGACCTTCATCGCCTTGGCGTCGATGACCGCGACGTTGGCCTTGTCCTGGATGACGACATAGACATGGCCCTTGCCGTCGGTGACGCCCTGCTCCGGGGCGCCGGCGGAGCGCGGGCGGATCGGCGACACGGCCAGTACCGCGTCGCCGCCCCGTCTCGCCGATGGCGCTACTTGGTGGAAATCCCGCGCCGCTTCAGCATCGGCTCGATGCTCGGGTCCTTCCCGCGGAACTCGCGGTACAGCTTGGCGTAGTCGCCGACATTGCCGCGCGACAGGATCATCTCCCGGAACCGGTCGCCGTTGGCCCTGGTGAGCCCGCCGTGCTCGGTGAACCACTCGAAGGCATCGTTGTCGAGCATCTCGGCCCAGAGGTAGGCATAGTAGCCGGCGTCGTAGCCGTTCGCCCAGATGTGCAGGAAGTAGCTCGACCGGTAGCGCGGCGGGACCGGCGCGAAGTCGACGCCCGCCTTCTTCAGCGCCGCCGTCTCGAACGCGTCCACGTCCTGCGCCGGCGAAGAAGCGGGCAGCGAGTGCCAGATCATGTCGAGCTCGGCCGCGCTCAGAACTTCCGTCAGGCTATAGCCCTGGTTGAACGTGGCCGCCTTGCGGACCTTGTCGGCCAGGTCCTGTGGCATCGGCTTGCCGGTCTGGTAGTGAATGGCGAAGTGCGACAGCACCTTCGGATCGAGCGCCCAGTGCTCGTTGATCTGCGAGGGCAGTTCGACGAAGTCGCGCGCCACGTTCGCGCCCGACAGTGTCGGATACTTCGAGTTGGCGAAGATTCCGTGCAAGGCGTGGCCGAACTCGTGGAACACCGTCGTGACATCGTCGTAGCTGAGAAGGGCCGGCTGGCCTGGCGCAGGCTTGGCGAAGTTGCCGACGTTGTAGACGACCGGCCTCCCCCCGAGCAGCGTTGACTGCTGCGTGAAGTTGTCCATCCACGCCCCGCCGTTCTTGTTGTCGCGTTTGAAATAGTCGCAATAGAACAGCGCCAGCGACGTGCCGTCGTGGTCGAAGACCTCGAACACCCGCACGTCTGCCTGGTAGACCGGGATGTCGTGCCGCTCCTTGAACGTCAGGCCGTAGAGTTCGTGCGCGGTGTAGAACACGCCGTCCTGGAGCACGCGGTTCAGCTCGAAGTAGGGCGCGAGCGCCGCGTTGTTCAGGTCGTACCTGGCCTTGCGCACCTGTTCGGCGTAGAAGTCCCAGTCCCACGGCGCCAGTGTGAAGCCGCCGTGCTGCTGGTCGATGAGCGCCTGGATGTCGCGCGCCTCGTTCCTGGCATTCGCCGTCGCCGGCGGGACCAGCCGCGACAGGAACTGCTCGACCGCGGCCGGCGTGCCGGCCATCTGGTCCTCGAGCGACCAGGCCGCGTGGCTCGGATACCCGAGCAGCGACGCACGCCTGGCGCGCAGGATGGCCAGCTTCGCGACCGTCTCGCGCGTGTCGTTGGCGTCACCCCGCTCGGCGCGCGTCCACGACGCGTTGAACAGCCGCTCGCGCGTGGCGCGGTTGGTCACCGACGACAGCTTCGGCTGCTGCGTGGTGTTCTGGAGCGCGATCAGCCACTGGCCGTCGAAGCCCCGCGCCTTGGCGGCCAGCGCCGCCGACTGGAGGTCGTCGTTCGACAATCCGGCCAGCTCGGCGACGTTCGACGTCACCAGCGCGCCGGCCTTCGCCGCGGCCAGCAACTGGTTCATGAACTTCGCGCTGAGGGCCGCGTCCTGCTCGTTCAGCGCCTTGAGGGTGGTCTTGTCGGCGTCGGACAGCCTGGCGCCTGCGCGCACGAAGCGCTTGTCGTAGTACTCGACCAGGCGAAGCGACCCGGCGTCGAGCCCGAGCGTGGCGCGCCGGGCGTGGACGGCCTCGATCCGCTTGAACAGCTTATCGTTGAGGAAGATGGCGTCCCTGTGCGCCGCCAGCTTCGGCGCCACTTCCTCCTGGAGCGCCTGCAGCGTCGGGTTCGTGTTCGCCGACGATAGCCCATTGAAGATGAGGCCCACCCGTGTCAGGAGTTGGCCACTCTTTTCGAGGGCCACCAGCGTGTTGTCGAACGTCGGCGGCGCCGGATTGTTGGCGATGGCCGCGATCTCGTCCAACTGGGCCTTCATGCCCGCTTCGAACGCCGGCTTGAAGTCGCCGTCCTGGATCTTGTCGAACGGGGGCGCGCCGAACGGCAACGCACTCTGCGACATGAGCGGGTTGGAACGCGCGCCGGCGGGCGTTGAAGTCTGAGTCGTCGTCATGGGACCTTCCGACCAGGTGGAGACGGACACGGCGCCGACCACGATGGCGCCGGCGAGGACGAGAGCCAAGTTGCGGAGCATGAAGAACACTCCTTCCGAGAACCGAGTCGCCGCCGGGCCTCCTGGCCACTGCCCGGGATCACACCACGAGAAGATCCCCGGGCGACGGGACCGTACCGCATCATACCTGCAAAAGCCGGACCCGACATTTCGTCGTCAACCCAGGTGAGTCACAGGATAGACTGCGCCATGGGCTCACCGTCAGGACGCGGGACAACGGGTCCGTGGGACTCGGGTGCGCAGGATGACCGCTTTGGAGAGCGAACGTGAACATCCCATTGGACGCGACCGTCGAGCAGCGGGCGGGCTATCTGCGCGAGTCCGGAGTCTGGGCCACGTTATCCGAGTCGGTGCTGCACGCCGTGGTCGCCGCGATGCGACCGGCCAGGCATCCGAACGGCCAGTTCATCACCCGCCACGGGGAACCCGGCCGCCATCTCCACGTCTTGACCAGTGGCGAGGCAGAGGTCCGGGTGCATGCGACGAATGGCACCGTCATCAACGTCGCCACGATGTCCGCGAGTGCGTGTTTCGGGGAAATGTCGTTGTTGAGCGGGGACGTCACGTCGGCGGACGTCGTGGCCAGTACCGACTGTAAGACGCTCACGCTCGACCGGCCAACGTTCGAGGCGTTGGTCGCCGACCAGCCCCAGTTGCTGCGCGAATTCGTGCGGATGGTGTCCCGCAGGCTTCGGGATTCCAATGTGGCGATGGCCGCCGCGCAGGAAAAGGGAAAAGAACTCACCCGGTTTCTCCAGGACGCGCACACCGAGCAGTACGACGAACTCGTTGGCACATTGCCGGCGATGCGCACGTTGTAGCGCCAGATCAACGCCCAGGCGGATCTCGACGGCCCCGTACTGATCCAGGGCGAACGGGGCACGGGCAAGGAACTCATCGCCCGGCTGATCCACTTTCGCGGCGCGCGCATGGAGGCGCCGTTGCTCAGCACGGATTGCGCGCAAATCGCGGAGACGCCGTGGGGCGACAAGTTGTTTGGCGACTATCGCCGCGGACCGGATGAACAGGGGTCCGGAGCGTGTGGATCAAGGAGCAGCACGTGCGGGTCGTCGACGAGTCCATCGCGGAGTACCAGGTCAACATGATGGTGACCTTCATCATCGACGACTAACGGCCGCCTGCGGTGACCAGGAGGCGCGCCTGACTACTCTTCCCTCACACAGAAGAAGCGCGCGTCGCACACAGGTGCGCACGATCCCGATGCGCCTCGCCGTGGCTCGTCAGGCTGCCATTCGATCGTGGGGATGGCGGCCTCAGAGGCGTGCGGCCCTATTCCATGGGTTCGGCCGCCCGCCGGATTCTCGTCATGCTCGATCTGCGGACCGTCTTCGTGGACAGCCATTCGCTCTTGCCGGCGACCGAGGTGTGGGGCGCCCGCCGAGTGGCGAGCGCCTGGAACCTACGCGCCGACTGCGAGGAACGGATCGCCCTTGTTGATGGCCAGCGAGGTGACCAGGAAGAGCACCTTGCCATCGGCCGGTGAGATGGCCGTCTGCAGCACCTTGCCCTCGTAGTCCCTGACACACCCCAGGTTCTGGCCGGCCTTGACCGAGTCGTCCACCGACACGGACGGATACCAGAACCCGTCCTGCTCGCTGCGGAGCCAGAGGAACTGATCCAGCAGCGTGCAGGGCACCGGCTCGGGAGCGGCGCCGGGGATCATCGTCAGGTGGCGCATCAGCCGGTCGAGGCCCGTACTGAGGCGCGCAACGTCTTCCGGTGGCCAGATGCCCTGGCCGCCGGACTCGGCGAGGATCGAGGGAACGCCCGCGCGCGCGGCCGAGGCATAGACCGACCCGGCCGTCTCGCTGCGCACCAGGTAGTGGATGCCGAACACCTTCGCCAGGTCCAGCGAGGTGCGGTCCACCGAGTCGTTGCCCGAGCCGAAGATGATGGTGAACGGCACAAGGGCCTCGATCAGGTCGCCGCCGTGCAGATCCACGTAGTAGTTCGCCTGCTTGATCAGGTTCCTGAAGATCCAGTCGGCGATCTGCTCCGAGGCCGAGCCATCCGCGTCGCCCGGAAAGACGCGGTTCAGGTTCTTCCCGTCGAGCGGACAGAGGTAGATGGAGCGGATCCCGAAGCCGGCGACGTTCATCACCGGCAGGACGATCACCCGGCCGCGCAGGGTGTGCGGATCGAGCGTGCGGCCCAGGTCGAGGGCCGCGGCGATGCTGGCGTACTCGGCGGCGTGCACGCCGCCTGTGACGACCAGCGTGGGGCCTTCCTCGGTGCCATTGACGAGCCACATCGGCAGGCGATGCGGCTGTCCCTGCACCATGAACTCATTGACGCCGAATGTCTTCTCGCCAGGTCTCGCAGCCAGTGTGCCGACCGTCAACACGTTTTTCGACATGAACAGCCTCCAGTCCGGGAACCTAGAACTGCGTCAGGCCGGCCTTTGCCGTGCCCAATGCCGCCAGCGGGCCAACCGATCCGATCGGCGGCAGTTCGACCTGTCGGAATTCCTCGACGAACTCCGCCAGATAGTCCGCCAGGCCCTCCAGGATCGTCTCGCCGATCTCTTTCCGTGCGGCGGTTGGCGGGATCGTGAAGTCCTTGGCCGCCGTCATTCCGTACTCCATCATCGCGCCGTCGTCGGTGATGTCCGTCATGATCAAGTTGACCGCCAGGTGCCCCCCTTTGAAACGGGCCGCGCGCAGGTCGTCGAGCGCGATCCGGCCGGTGAGCGGCTTGTTGACGGCGAGCACTGCTGCGGGCATGTCGGGCAACGACTCGTCGAGGGCGAGGATCGCCGACGTTTCCACGTAGTCCGCGTGGCCGAGGGCCAGCCACTCGGGGTTGACCACGTTCGTCATCTCCCACCAGCACGACACCGCGGCCGGTACGCATCGCTCACGCAGCCACTCGCCGCAGCGGCGCAGCGCGACCATGTTGCCGCCGTGGCCGTTCACGAAGAGAAAGTGCGTCGCGCCGTAGCGCACCAGGTTCCCGCAAATCTCGATGAGGGCGCGCGTCAGTGTCTCCTCGCTGAGCGACAGGGTGCCCGGGAAGACGGCATGGTACTGCGCGTACCCGATCGGCAGGGTAGGTGTGACGATGACGTTCGCGCGGCCGCCGACGCGGCGCGCCAGTTCCTTCGCGAGCAGGAAATCGGTACCGAGGGGCAGGTGCGTGCCGTGCTGCTCTGTCGAGCCGAGCGGTACGACGACGAACGACGTGCGCTTGAATGCGGCCTGCGCCTGGGGCCAGGTCATGCGCTCGAGGAGGAATCCTTCAGCCATCGTCATCTCCTTTTGTGGTCACTACCGGAGGGGCCGGACGGTTCGCCGGACATTATCATAATCTCCAAACCGCGCCCGTGTGACCTGATTCCAGGTGGGCCGGGCGAGAACCCAGTAGTCGACCAAGGCCCCGGCCACGCCGAGTATCCAGCCCGGTGGATCTGCCTCGACGAAAGGGGGTGGCCGGCTGGTGGCCAGCTCGATTGACACTCTCGTCAGGACCGTGCTATAAGCCGCTCGTCGATCGGCTCTCCGCCAACCTGCCGCCGGCTGGAGCCGCCGC
>DASVIS010000033.1:0-14871 GCA_036381995.1 Vicinamibacterales bacterium
GAAATCCGTTCGTGCCGGATGTGGCGATGCTGCGTCGTGCCAACGGCACCGAGCGGATCATCTCGATGCCGCATTTCGCCACCGTTGAACCGACGGAGTCGAGCATGGCGCCGCGCGCGTACGTGGTGCCGGCCGTGCCAGCGGCGTCTCCGGCCGCCCAGCAGCCTCCCGCCGGGCCGCCGCCGGGTGCTCCAGCCGGGACACCGCCGCAGGCCGGTGCCCGCGGCCAGGGCGGCCCTCCGCCTGGCATGGGTGGCGGCTTCGGCCGCGGCGGTGGCAACCCCGCCACCCGATCGTTCAACGCCGTCGTCGACCGCCTCGAGGCCCACGGCGTGAAATACACCAGGACCGACAAGGAGATCGCGCTCAAAGGCGAGCGGTTCAAGATCGAGCAGTCCACCGTGGACGCGCAGGAGTTCCGTGGCGCGGCCCCGCACAAACTGCGGACGCTGACGGGCCACTGGGAACCGACCGAGCAGACGATCCCCGCGGGGTCGATCGTCATCCCGATGGATCAACCGCTCGCGCGGCTCGCCTTCATCCTGTTCGATCCGCGGTCGGACGACGGGCTGATGACCTGGAACATCCTCGACGGCCTCATGGGTGACAAGGCGCCGTATTACCCGGTGCTGAGGACGATGGAGATGGGGTCGATGGTGCGCTGATGCAAGAAACGCCGCGATTCGAACCGATCGAGCGCCCGGCGGTGCCGGCGCTCGACGCGATCCTCGGCGACCCGATACGCGTGCTCGACGATGGGTTCGTGCGGGTCGTGGACTACATGGGCGATGACGCGGCCATCGTGCAGGCAGCGCGGGTGTCGTACGGCAAGGGCACGCGGCGCGTGCACGAAGACCGTGCGCTCGTCCGCTACCTGATGCGCCACGACCATACCACGCCGTTCGAGATGTGCGAGATCAAGCTCCACGTCCGCGTGCCGATGGACATCTGGCGCCAGTGGATTCGCCACCGCACGGCCAGCGTCAACGAGTACTCGACGCGGTACTCCGAGGCGATCGACGCGGTGCAGCGCACGGCTTCCGGCGCCTGGCGCACGCAGTCGTCCGTCAACCGGCAGGGCAGCAGCGGAGGCCTGCTGCCGGAGGACGTCGGCGCGCGCTTGTCCGCGGAGGAGCGTGATCTCCAGGACCGGGCGCGCGGCGTGTACGAGGCGCGTCTCGCCGCGGGCGTGGCCCGCGAGCAGGCTCGGAAGGACCTGCCGCTGGCCACGTTCACCGAGGCCTACTGGAAGATCAACCTCCACAACCTGCTGCATTTCCTCGCCCTGCGGATGGACATCCACGCGCAACAGGAGATTCGCGCCTACGCCGCGACGATCGGCGAACAGATCGTGGCCAGGTGGGTGCCGGTCGCATGGGAGGCCTTCCTCGACTACCGCCGCCGGGCGACGCGGCTCTCCCGCGCCGAGGCCGCGGTCATTGCGGCGCTCGCGTCGGGCAGGCCGGACGCCGCGGTGCGGCTGGCAGAGGAGGAAGGCTGGCTGCATCGGAACGGTGAGGGCCGGCTCAAGTCGAACCTCGAGCGGGCCGAACTCGAGGAGAAGCTTTCGGCGCTCGGGCTCCAGCCGCCCTGGACATGATCTCCGGCTGGCGGCCTGCGGCCGGCGGCGAGGCGCTCGGTGTCAAGCCTCGTCAGAGCGCGAGGACGAACCCCGCGCCGAGTGGCTCGGCCTGACGCGCACGTGCACGACCCCGCGCCGATCACCGACGGGATGTGGAAGCGGCGGCACGGTCGATGGTGTACTTCGCGAGCCGGGCAGGATCGATCGAGACCCCGAGTCCTGGCCCGGGCGGGATCGCGATGAACCCATCGCCCTCGAGCACGACCGGCGGATCGGCGATATCCTCCGCGAAGTAGTTGGCGGTCTCCGACGTGTCGCCGGGGATCGTGAACCCGTCGGCGGTCTGCAGGTGGATGTTGACCGCCCGGCCGATTCCGGTCTCGTCCATCCCTCCTGACCAGACGCCGATGCCGTGCGCCGCGGCGTACCCGGCGATCCGGATCGACTCGACGAGGCCGCCGACCCGGCCCTGCTTGATGTTCAGGACACGGCACGAACCCAGCTCCACCGCGGTCACCGCGTCGTCGAAACCAAGGATCGACTCGTCCAGGCAGAGCGGCGTCGCCAGCCTCTTCTGCAGGTGAGAGTGCTGGTAGATGTCCGAATAGGAAAGCGGCTGCTCGATCATCATGAGGTCGAACTCGTCGAGCTGCCCGAGAAGGTCGGCGTCGGCAAGCGTGTAGTCGCCGTTGGCGTCCACCATCAACAGCAGGTCGGGGAAACGCTCCCGGACCGCCCGCACGTACTCGATGTCGCGTCCCTTCTCGACCTTCATCTTCACGCGGTGATAGTGCTTGTCCACGGCGACCTGGACGGCCGCAAGCAACTCCTCCGGCGACTCCTTCAGGCCGATGCTGAGGCCCGACATGATCCGCCTGGCCGGGAAGCCCAGCAGTTCGTGGACCGGCAGGCCCTTGCGGAGCGCGAGGAGATCGATGAGGGCGTTCTCGACGGTCGCCTTCGCCATGCCGTGGCCGCGGACGGCGCTGAACCGCTCGAGCAGCTCGCCGAATGGCATGCCCGGCTCGAGGAGCGGCAGGAGAAAGCCCTCGATGATGTGCCGAGCCGTCGTAGTCGTCTCGGAGAGGTAGAACGGGTCGGGGTCGGCGACGCACTCTCCCCACCCGGTCACGCCGTCGGCTTCCAGCCGAAGGAGGAGAGCCTCCTTGCAGGTCCAGACGTGGACGCTCGTTCCGAACGGGTGAAGGAACGGGAGCCTGACCGTGACGAATTCGATCTGTTCGATGCGGGGCAGGGGCTCCTGCTCGATGGCCAAGGATGGATTGTGAGTCATGGCGTCTGGGACCGGTACGGATGTGACATCCTTCAGCACGCGGATCTGCGCACGGGCATGTTACCACGCGGGTCGAGGCCGCGCCCCACGCCGTATCCCTCCGGGCTCTTGCCCACCCGCTATTTGGGGTACCGCTGTGGGAACCCCGTTCTTTCGTCACCTCGAGTGAGCGTGCGCCTGGTGGTTGATCCGGCTCTGTTCTTCCAGCCGTTGTCGCAGAAGCGCGCGCCGGGGGTCGGTGACGAAGGCCGACTCGATCCCGTTGCGGGTGAGCGCGAGGAGTGACTGAGCATCGAGGCCCAGGGGGGCGGCGATCGCCTTGAATGTCTCCGCGACCGTGAAGGGGCCGAACATCAGCGGATCGTCGGTTGAGAGCGACACGCACAGGCCTTCGTCGAGGAACAGCGGCAGGGGATGCGCGGCCACGGGGACGAACCCCATCTTTGCGTTCGAGACCGGGCAGCACTCGACGGCCACGCCGCGGCTGCGCAGGAACCCGCGCGCCGACGTCGACGCGGCCAGCGACGTGCCGTGACCGATCCGCTTCGCCCCGAGGCGTTCCACCGCCTCGACGATCAGCGCGGCCGGCGCATCCGCGAAATCCGGCGGCACGCCCTGCTCGCCCGAATGCACCGTCAGCGGCACGCCTGCCTCGCGCGCCGGCGCCAGGGCCTCGGTGAACATGCGCGGAGGATACGGCACCTCCGGGAAGCCGGCGATATCGAGGCCAACGGGCCGGTCCGGGCGGTGGAGTCGCGCGGCGAGTTCGGCAACGCCCCGCGCCTGGCCGCCCTCCGGGATCACCCCGGACCCAGGCAGACCCTTCTGGCGGCTGAACGCCAGCACGAACGTGCCGCTGGCCGATCGTTCCGCCCACGCCCGATCCACTCCGGCGACCAGCGCGGCGGCAATCTCCTCGACCGGGGCGGCAATGTGCTCCTGATAGGTGTAAGGGGAGCCGCGCAGTTCCGTGTGGAGGCTGCCCGACAGCGCGCAGTCTGCGATCTGATCGAAGACCGCTTCCTCGAGATCCTCGAGCGACCGCAGGACCGACAGCGGCAGGCCGAATGAGTCGGCAAACCGGGCGAAGCCATCGGCGCGGCCGAAGCCGGCCGCCACTGTCGCGTAGTGGCGGCGGATGGAGCCAGGGTCGAGCGGATCGACTCCCGGGACGAGTTGCCCAGACCGGGTGCGAGCCTGGGTGACGCCATGACGCGCTGCCAGCCGCGCAATCGTCTCCGGCCGCAGGCCGGCTTCAAAATGTCGGTGCAGCTCGACGGTTGGCACGTGGCGAAGGTCGCGTTCCATATGGTGCTCTCACCCCGCTGACATCACCTTGCTGACTTCTTGTCGAAGATACCGGGAACGAGTAAAGTCTGTCGAGCGATTCCGACGATTGTCGGCTGCAACGGCTTACAACCATGACGCCAACGAGTCTCACCCGCCCCGAACACAGCGCAGAATTCCGCCGCCGCCGCGCCGTGAACTGGATGTCGCTCGGCATGCTGTACGCGTTCTTCTACGCAACGCGCTACAACTACACCGCTGCCGCGCCGTACCTGGCCAAGACGCTCGGCTGGAGAAACACCGAACTCGGCATCTTCGAGACGATGATGCCGCTCGTCTACGGCCTCGCCGTGGTGTTCAACGGGCCGTTTGCCGATCGGGTAGGCGGAAAGAAGGCCTTCCTATGGGGCGCCGCGGGCGTGGCCGCCATGAACCTGCTGTTCGGCCTGGCCAGCCTCGCGGTGGTGTCGCCGGCGGTGTGGGCGGGCGAGGGTCTCGCGAAGCACGTCACAACGCCCGCTGTCCTGGGTTTCGGGCTGTCCGGGGGCATGCTGCTCGCGATGATGGCCGTTGTCTGGGGCATCAACGGCTACTTCCAGTCGTTCGGCGCGCTGTCGATCGTCAAGGTGAACGCCCAGTGGTTCCACGTGCGCGAGCGAGGCACGTTCGCAGGGATCTTCGGTGTGCTGATCCGGTTCGGTCTGCTTCTCGCGTTCTATGGCGTGCCGCTCATCTTCCTGGTGTTCCCGTGGCAGTACGCCTTCTGGATTCCTGGCGCGTGCGTCGTGGTATTCCTGCTCGTCAACCTGAAGTGGATGGAGAACTCGCCGAAGGACGCCGGGCTGGGAGAGTTCGACACGGGCGACGACGTCGATCCGTCGGATAGCCCGCTGGCGATCGGAGACATCATTCGCAAGGTGTTCGCGTCACCTACGATGTGGACCATCGCGGCCGCCTCGATGATGATCGGTTTCGTGCGCCGGAGCGTCGTGGATGCCTGGTGGCCGAAGTACCTGGTGGACGTCTACGGTGCCGACCAGGCCCATTTCGCCACCTACGCGCCCTATATGATCGCCGCCTGGGGCATCGCTCTGTCGGGCATCGCGGGCGGCTTCGCGTTTGGCATCGCGTCCGACCGGACGTTCGGCGGGCGGCGCGCGCCGGTGATCACCTTCGGGTTCATCGGCATGGCGGTGCTGCTCGCGCTGTTCGGTGTCTCGGACCGCATGGGCCTCGGCCCCGTCGCGGCCGCCTGGTGGCTGGTAGCGCTTTCCTTCTGCGTGAATGGCGCGCACGGCATGATCGGGGGTGCGGCGTCGATGGACTTCGGCGGACGCAAGGCGGCTGCTTCGGCCGCCGGGCTGTTCGACGGCATGCAGTACCTGGCCGGTGCGTTCGTTGGGCTTGGGGTGGGCTACATCACGACCACGTGGGGGTGGGACGCCTGGCACTGGGCCCCGATCCCATTCGCGGTCGTTGGCGCGCTGTTAATGTCGCGGTTGTGGAACGTCCTGCCGAAGGGGCGGTCCGGGCACTGACGGTCGCCAGACCGGAGAACGGGGAATCAGGATCCGGCGACGGCCGCTCGGCGGCGTTCGAGGAGCCGTCGGAGAGCACGGGCGTACCGCGGGCCGAGGACGGCCGGATCCGTGGACTCCGGTTCGTTGTCCATCGACACGAATGGAACGCGCACGCCGGCCACGTTCAGCCAGCCATCAGGCGCCCCGCCCGTGATCTCGTGCCAGTCGTTGTCTCTGAAAAAGCCGAGCATGTCGCGGTCGGGCACCTTGTGGAAGAGCGTGGACTCTTCCTGACCGGGCTTGTAGCGCGCCGAGTTCCGGCGGAACGACTCCTCGAAAGACACCTGGATGTACAAGATCGCGCCGCGCCGGAGGATGGCCGGGTCGAAGCGTTCGAGGCTGTTGCGGAAGCCGTCGCCGACACCCCGGGCAAACTCGATGAGGAGCGTCCCGTCCTGGTAGAACGCCGGGTTCGCCAGGTACTTCGCGCCAATCGCCTCGTTGAAGCGCACAACGAGCGAACTGCGGAAACCGGGCTGCGTGATGTTGTAGCCTTCCGGGGTCCGCTCCGACACCAGACGCGCCTCGCCTCTGTCCTCCCGCGCATCGTCATCGAGGCAGCGCTCCCAGAGCCAGGGAAAGTCGTCGATCTCCTCGAATCGGCCGATGCCGAAGCGCCGCGCCCGTTCATCCGCCGGCAGCTTCTTCATGAAGTCGATGAACTCGCTCTTCCCGCCGGCCGGGCGGCCGAGAACGAAGAGGTGTTCGAAGATGTCCGGGCGGGTTTCCGGGCTCATGCGCCCGTACCCCGCAACTGCCACAGCCGCTCCAACGCGCCCGCATAGCGTTCTTCGAGGACGGCGCGGTCCGTGGACTCCGGCTCGTTGTTCATCGAGACGAACGGCACCCGCACGCCGTTGATGTCGAGGTGACCAGCGGGCTGCCCGCCGGTCAGTTCGTCCCAGTCGTTCGTGTCGTAGAAGCAGTCGTACGTCTCGCGCGGCACCATGTGCGCAAGGATGGAGTGCTTCAGCTTCTCCTGGTAGCGGGCGACGTTCCTCCGCCACGATTCCTCTCGCGACACGTTGATGTAGAAGATCGCCGCCGGTGCGAGCACCCCGGGGTCGAGCATGCCGAGCGCGCGGCCGTAGCCGTTGGCGCCTCCGCGGGAGAATTCGATCAGCAGCGTGGAGTCGCGATAGAAGTCCGGCTGCGACAAGTACTGCCGGCCGATGACGTCGTTGAACTTGTGCATGCACCAGTCGAACAGCTTCGCGCCCTTGGGCGCCATCCCAGGGTTGCCGGGCATGTACTCCTGGGTGTAGAGCCGTCCGTACCCGGCCTTCTCCCAGATCACATCCTCCTGGAACTTCTCCCACAGCCACGGAAAGTCGTCCACTTCTTCGAAGCGGCCGATGTGCAGCCGCTGCCGCCGCATCTCGTCGGGCGAGTGCTTGAGGAAATCGATGAACTCGGACTTCCCGCAGGCAGGCCGGCCGAGCACGAGGAGATGCTGGAATGTCTGGCTCATGACCCCGTAGCCTACCACGGCCGAGGCGGGCGATGACGCGCCTGTCTACAGCCGGAACGTGTACTGCAGCTTGACCGACCCCTTGTCGAAGCTGGGGAGATACCGGTTGTCCCACTCTCGGTGGTACCACCCGCGGTTCACCACCAGGAACAGATCGTTCCCCGGCTTCAGGATCCAGCGGAAGCGGCTCTGCACGCCCAGCAGCCTCGACTCGCTGTCGTACTGCACAAGGTTGGCCCACGAGACATTCGGCGAGAAGTTGTAGTCGGCCCGGAGGGTCAACACCTGCGCGCTGAAGTCCCCCTCGCGGAGCGACACGTCGTTCCGCTCGAACTGCACGGCAGCCTGGATGTGCGTGCTCGGCTTGAACGTTATCTCGAGCTGCACGTCTCGCCTGGCGCCGCTATAGAACTCACCCCAGGAGTACTCCGCCTGGACGACGACGGGGCGCTTGTCCGCGGTCTCCGCCTGGACGCCCCACCGGTTCATCCGGTATCCACCGACCGGGATCACCACGCCGTCCGCGATTTCGAACGGCTCGGCGAGCCGTTCGTACTGAGGCATCGCGTTGAACTCGACCTGGTCACCGGACTCGAACTCGGCGTGAAACGGTGAGGAGTACACTTCCCAGCTCTGCACCACGTTGTGCAGGTCGCTGACCCACACCGGCTGCGCGTCGAAGGACAGCTGGCGGATGCCGAATCGGCCCGGCCGGGGCCTGAACGAGAAACCGGGCGACAGGCGCCGGATCCCGCGGCGCGGGACGAACCCGAGCGCGGGCCGGAAGTTGTCGCCGATCTGCCGCCACCCGAACGAGCAGTTCCAGAGGTCGTTCGGGTAGTCGATGTTGCCGCCGAACGAATAGTCGCTCGTGCCGCTGGCCTCGTCGTCGGTACGCAGGACGAAGAAACTGCCGCTCAGGTTCTTGTTTCCGTGGAACGTCGAAGTCGCGAGGCGGATGTCGGCCCCCACCAGCGTATTGCGGCCCGTGCCGTCCGGGTTTCCGTGGGTGACGATCGCGCCGATCCACGACTGGCGGAAGATGTTGCGGCTGACGCGGGCGGCCAGAAGATTCTGGCTCTCCAGCCGCTGCCCGTCGCCGCCGAAGTCGTCCACACCGCGGGTCTGCACATCCAGCACGCCGATGTTGTAGTCGGACTGGCGCCCGACGATCTTCGTGCCGACGAGGACCGGGACCTCGCGTCCGCGCAGCAGGCCGATCCGCCGCGTGAAGAACGGGAGCACACTTTCTTCGTTGGTGGCGGCCACGTCGAAGACCCCGGCACCCTCCAGGAAGAACGCGCGTTTCTCCGGAAAGAACAGCGGGAATCGCGTGAGGTTGATCTGCCGGGCGTCGGCCTCGGTTTCCGCGAAGTCGGTGTTCACGGTCACCGACGCGTTCATGTTGGGTGTCAGGTTCTTGAAGACATCGATGCCCGCCTGCACCTTGCCGTCGCTGTTCTCCTCGCCGCCCGAAAGGTACGGCCGGATGTCGAGGCCGCGGCCCTGGTGGATGCCCTCGATGCCCTCGAGACGGCCGGCCTGATCCAGGTTCGTGACCCAACTGTCGCGCAGCGGGGTCGCCCACCGGTCCGATTCGTTGCGCCGCTTGATCAGGCGCTCGACGTTCAGGCCCCACACCGTCTGCCCGGGCTTGAAGCGGAGCGTCTTGAACGGGACCCCGATCTCGGCCACCCAGCCTTCGGGCGTGATGCGCGCGGACGCCTCCCAGATCCCGTCCCAGTCGAGGCTCTTGTCCTCGGAATTGTTGGCGATCTGGCCGTCGATACGGGCGCCCGACGGGTTCACCTGGAAGAAGAACCCGTTGCGGTGGTCGAGGAACGGGTCGATGACGACGATGATGTTGTCGTCGCTCTCGAGTTCGGCATCGCGGGTGAGGTGCTTGGAGACGATGGCCGAAGGCGTGCGATCCCGGCAGAGAATGCCGAAGTACATCGCGGTCGCGGTGTAGAGGACCCGCACCTCCGTGTCCTCGCTCGCCTTCGCGCCCTCGTCCGGTTCGCGCTGGGCGAGTGGACCGATCGGCGCGGCCTGCGCCCAGGCCGGTTCGTCGAGCGCGCCGTCCACCCGGATGGCGGCCGTGATTCGAACCGCGCGGGCTGACGGACGTTCCACCGGCTGTGCCTGGGGGGAGGCGACCGCCGGCCTCGACAGGGCGAAAGCGAGAGCAAGGCCGAGGATGAGAGCTGGCGAAAAGGACTGGCGACCAAGCATGCGCGGACGATTCTACACGGGACACCGCTGCCTTGTCGGCATGTTTGCGCACGATCCGCCTCGCACTCCTTCGCGCACGTCGTCTTCGAGGTTCCCGATCTCGATGGCGACTATTTCGGGGCGAGCCTTCGTGAAGGCGATCGGAGAACTGGCGCGAGGGTAGCCGGGGCGCGATTCGTGTGTCTCGGTCGGTATCGGCGGACGATGTGGTAGGCTTGAGTGTTCCACCCGAGCTGACTGCCCGGCATCAGGAGCGAGCGAGAACCGGTTCGTGCCGCTTGCTTTCGCAGAAGGGTCCCACACACATGTCATCGTCACAGGATCGTGCGCGAGCGCTCGCCGTCGCCCAGGATTTCGGCGCCGAGGCCCTCGAGTTGAATAGCCATCTGGTTGCGGCGGATGCGTCGGATATCGCTTCACGCACCCGCCTGGCGCGCTGTCTCCGCGAAGCCGGACGTCTCGATGAAAGCGAGGCCCAGTGCCGCGAGGTCCTCCGCCTGGATCCGCGGAACCGGATCGCCGCCGGCGGCCTCGCGTCGATCGAACAGGAACGCCGCCGGGGCGCGGCGGCCATCGAGGAGGCGAGCGCTCCTTCTGCCCAGCGCGTTCGTCGTGCGCCAGCGGCGCGTCGAACGGAGGCCTCGTCCTCCTCGAGCGAGACTGCCGTCCCGCTCATCTTCAACGGCTTCCAGCATCGGGATTTTGTCGAGCTGCGGTCCTGTCCGCCGAGGGAGGTCCGGGCGCGCTTCGCCCCTCGCGTCGTGGACCTCGTCAAGCGGGTCAACGCGCTCCCGTCGAGCGAGGAGATCGCCTCCATCCGTGAAGCCGGCCACCGGCAGCTCTTTCGGGCGAGCCGCACCGAGGTCCACGTCGAGCCGGCCCAGTGGTTCGTGTCCAACATGGGTGGGCGCTGGGAGCCGCAATTCAACATCGGCATGTATGCCGAAACGGGGAAGATCGGCGACTGGCTGCGCATCGGCATCGGGTTCAACCTGGCCAATGACGGCGCCGACTCCGACCGGGCCGACGGCGCACGCGATGTGCGCAATCACTTCCGGCGCCTCCAGGCGATCCTGGCATCCACGCAGCGGAGCCTGTTCCTTGGCTGGATGATCAAGGAGAACGGCTTGATCGAGTTCAACGAGAATGGGCCCAGGCTCGACCTCCGCCAGCCGTCCGAGGCCGCGGACCTGCTCGCGGGGTGCGATCCGGAGCGGACGCAGTGGGTCTTCTTCGGTAAGTGGCTTTCGCCGGATCAGCCGGACGATACGGCAATCCTGTCCGATCCAGTGGTGCTGGTTCGCACCATCGACCGGGTGTTCACCGGGCTCCTGCCACTCTGGCGCGCACTCTGGGAGTAGCGCCGGGCGAAAGGCCTGTCGCGGACTGCCGGGCGGGGCTACCAGCGGATTCGTGGTTGCTGGAAGACTTCCGCCAGGTTGTCCAACTCGGTCCTGATCGCCATCCACTCGCGCTCGACACGCGAATTCAGCCGATGGCGCCGCAGCAGACGGTTGATGTCCCGGCCGGCATTGGTGGCTGCTCCGACAGAGCCGCGGGTGCGCCGATAGTCATGGTCACGGTTCCAGGAGTCGCGGACCCGATTCAACGCGCGCTCCAACCGTACTGCACCGCGGTCCAGCTCGTCGCCGCTGTGCCGTTCGCGGCCCCAGGCACGTTCGACGGCTTGCAGGAAATCGTTCGTGCGCTGTTCGCAGTCCCTGATCACGCGCGCAATCCGTTCACCCTGGTCGTCCCGGCCCATCCGACCCCGCCGCGGCTGAGCCTTCGCGACCGCTGGCCACAGCAGGGTCAGCGCGATCACCAGGAGCACATATTTCTTCATAAGCTCTCCTTACGCTGGCTTCGTCCGCCCAACGTCGAACAACGGCGACTCTAGCGCAAACGCCCAGCGGACGCAATCAGCGCAACCTCTCAGCGCGACTTCCCAGGCGGATGGCCTCAATGCCGCACCCACCCAGCCCTTGCGGCGTTCTTGTGGCTCCTTGTCGTTACGGGCGCCACCGCGCAGCCCGGCGTGAAGAAGGTGACATTCGGGCCGGTGCCATTCTTCGCCATCACGCACGCCGAGGTCTCGCCCCGGCGCGAGGGCGTTCCCGTATACTTGCGCGGATGAGGTGCGACGAGCTTCGGCTGACAGGGTCTGGCGGCGCCAATCGCGCCATGGAGGCGGAGTTGAAACGCCTCGTGATGCGGTCACCCTTCGAGGTCCGGGTTCCCAAACCGAGGCGCGAGGGTGAGGCGACCCTCCTTTATCCATTCGACGCCCGCATTGCCTGGGTGGCCGCGTGCCATCACCGGACCTCTTCGCGGATCTCGTGGGATCTCTTTTCAAGCACCGCCGTGCGGCTCGAGCCGCTCTTCGAGGAGCTCTTGCCGGCGCTGCAGCCCGACGATCGACTGCCTGCCGCAAAGAGCTTGCGCTTCTCGGTGGATCTTGGGTCCGCACACGATTTCGAGGCGTCGCCGCTCCAGTTGCGAGGGGTGGTAAAGAACGCGATCGTCGAAGCGCTTGCGTCGCGCGGAGTCACGGCGCAGGTTGACGCCGACTCGCCGGACGTGGTGTTCGTCGTGCGGCGCGCCGGAACTCCCGAGCGCCGCCAAACCGTTGTCGGAATCGACATCGGCCTTGGCGCGAGACATCGCCGGGGCGCGCGCGTCGCCGCCGGTCCCGCTCCATTGCGCGAGACCATGGCGGCGCAGCTGATCATGCTGTCGCGGTGGGACGCCCGATCCGAGCCGCTCGTGGATCCGATGGCCGGAAGCGGCACGATCCCCATCGAGGCGGCCGGCCTGGCGGTCGGTGCCGCGATCCGGCGTCCGGCGGATCTTCCGTTTCGGCACCTCGCGGCGTTCGCCGGGCTGCCGACCGAGACGCCGGATCTCTTTCCCGGCACCGTGCCGCGGATCCTCGCGCTCGATGTCGACGAGGAGATAATTCCCGCGATGGTGGGGAACCTCCGCGCGGCGGGTCTGACCGGGGCGTCCTACAGGGACTCGATCGTCATCGGACAGAAGGACATGCGCGCGTTGACTCCGGATTACATCGCCGGCATGCTGCCGCGCGCTGCTGGGATGAAGCCGGGCGTTTTCTGCTTCAACCCGCCGTACGGCGTCCGCATCGGCGGAGAGGAAGGGGAGGAGAAACTGCTCGACCTCTACGCCGGCATGGGACGCGCACTCTCGCGCTTCAGGGGCTGGCGCGCCGCGTGTTTCGTCGCGAACGCGCGTTTCGTCGAGGCGTTTGGACATTTCCCAACGATGACCAAACCGGCGACGAACGCCGAACTGCCCGGCGCCTTTCTCGTGTACAACCTATAGGACGCTTCTCCTACTTCTTCTTCGCCGTCGCCGCCGCGTCCTCCATCGTCGCGTAGTACAGCGAGTTGAACAGGTACTTGAACGTGGACCACGTCTGCGCGCGGTACTGGGGCCGGAAACCGAAGAGCACGACCCGCCCCTTGCCGAGCGGCGCTTCGACGATCGCCGAGCGGCCGTTCAACCTCTCGCCGCCGAGCAGCCAGCCGCTCAGCAGTACCGAGCCCTGCGTCGGATAGCTCACGATGGTCCTGGCGTTGCCCGACACTTCGAACGCGGGGCTCTGCTCGAACCAGACAATGCCGTCGGGTTCCGCGCCGTAGGCGATCGGGCTGGTCACGTCCACGACCGCCTTCAGGATCGAGCCAGGGCCATAGAACGCCGCCGAGTTGGGCCCCAGCGCCTCACGGCTGCCGCGCTGCCGTGTGTCCGCCAGCACGTTCTTCACTGGCAGGCCGAACTGCTCGATGGGCAGCATGCTCGCGGCATCGAGCGCGATCAGCGTGCCCCCCGCCTCGGTGAATTCCCTGAGCGCGGCGACGCCTTCCTTCCCGAGACCGCCCGCGTATTCATCCGGGATTGTGCCCTGACGATGGCCGTCGATCATGCTCTGCGCGTCCTGCTGCGGCAGCACGACCACGTCGTACTTCGCGCGCAGGCCGCCCGCCCTGACGTCCTTGTTCTCGAGCGACGTGAAGGGAACCTCCCACTGTTCGAACATCCATCGGGTCCACCCTTCGTCCATCGACGCGACGTAGGACTTGTACATCCCGATACGCGGCATCTTCACGGCCTTGCCAGCCGGCAGCGCCTTCTCTTTGATCGCGACGAACTCCACCGGGAACGTCTTCGCCGCCGCTGCCACGGCCTGGTGTACCTGGGCGGCCTTCATTGTCTTTGGCTGGCCTGCCAGCGGAACGATCATCGTGCCCGTCGGGTACTGGCTGCCACCAGACGTGAACGCCGCGGTGCTCCACTCCACGCGTATGCCGCTCTTCGCGAGCCGATTGAGCGCCATCATGCCGCCGTTGTCGTGCTTGAAGACGTACGCCTTCGCCGTGTTGATCGCCACGCCGACCACGGCGCCCGGCGGAAGCGTGATGTGCTCCCTCACCAGCTCGAGGTCGGCCTGGAAGGGTTCCTGGACCGTTACGGTATCGACGCCCATCAGGAGCGGCATCGTGTAAGCGGTCACGTCGTACGGACGCTGCGGCGGACCGCCCGGGTACTGGCGGAGGTCCGGATAGTGCTGGATCTCGGTCAGCGTCTTGGCGTAGGAACTGGAGGGCTGTGCCATCAGAATCACGTGCGAGCCGGCCGGGTACTCCCTGCCGCCGGCGGCGAACGCCGATTTCGCCCGCGAGATCTCGACGTCTCCGAACTGCAACGCCCAGAGCATCTTGTACGTGCTCGCCCGATCCTTCTGGTCCTCGGTGATGACGATCGCGTACGGCTTCTGCTTGCCGCTCTCCGGGTCCTTCCGGCCGACCGCGTTCGTGTTGACGCGGTAGAAGTTCGACAACCACTGCTCGCGGTTGCGCGCCGCGTGCTCGAGCACGCCGTCGATGGCGAGATGCTCGTAGTCCATGATGTCGCGCAGGCGCCAGGTGCCTCCGCGCCACGGCTGCGGGAAGTTCCACGACACGATCTTCGCGTCGTAGCCGATGCCGCGCGCCAGTTGGTCGAACGTGAGGTCGACCGGGTTGGCGAGCTTCACGCTTGCGGCTTCCGTCAGCATCCGGACACCGCCGTGGTAATTCACGTAGCCGCGGGCCGGCGTCCACGCGTCGTACATCGCCTGCACGGCGACCCCCTGCTTTCCGGCTCCGATGATCCGGTTGGCCATCGCGGCGCCGAGCCAGGTGACGTTCGCGCGCACGATCGGATCGACATTCGGATCCCAGGGGTCCACGTACGGCGGCGTGAAGATGCGCGCGGCGGTCGAGCCCATCTGGTGCAGGTCGTAGCTGATCTGCGGATGCCAGAAGTTCCAGATCTTCTCCACGCTGATCTGGCTCTCCTTCTGCGTGAACATGTACCAATCTCGGTTGTCGTCGTGGCCGACGTACTTGTGATAGAGGAA
>DASVIS010000034.1:0-6136 GCA_036381995.1 Vicinamibacterales bacterium
CATCCGCTACAGCTCGCCGTGTTCGCGCGAGTCCAAGCTGCAGCCGCTGTCCCTCACGCTGCGGACCGGCGCGCCCGGTCTCGCCGAGGTGCTCGACGGGTTCAACGGAAACGTCGAGAAGCTGAACGCGCTGCTCTTCACCTATTTCGACTACGCGGCGATCGGGGAACGAGCGTGAGAACCCCCGCGGTCGGTCAACCATCGCGCGAACGCCCTTGCCCCAACTCCGACGGCTCGTCCTCGAGCGCGGTGGATGCTCTTCCCAGCCATCGGAAGAACAGCACGATCATCGCCGCGGGGACGACAATCGCCCACCAGCCCTCAAGGCCGATCCACGCCATTGCCGCCGGGCCGCCCCAGGCGACGATCGACATGATCGTCGACGCCCACACGAGCGCGCTGACCATGTTCAGGCTGCTGAACTTCAGGGCTGGGACTCCGCCGTAGGCGCAGGCCGCGGGAATCGCGACGCGCAGGCCTGGCAGGAACCGGCAGGCCAGGACCATCACCGTAGAGTTGTTCCTGACCCGCGCGACCACCGCACGCTGGTGCCGCGCGATGCGCGGAAAGCCTTGCAGCCACCGCTGCAGCCGCCCGCGCAACGCGTAGTACCAGAGCTGATCGCCGGTCGACCCACCCAGCGCGCCGGCAATCAACACGCCTAGCGGGTTGAGGTCGCCCCGGCCGACGAGAATGCTGGCCGTGACGAAGACGACTTCGCCCTCGAGGATCGCCGCGATGAAGACGACGAGGTACGCGAGACCGCCGGGCCAGCTGGCGGGGTTCACATGGTGGCCACGGGGCGCCGAGCTGCGGGCGCCGCGGAAGCTGCGGGGGTCCGTCGGACGAGCGCGTCACGGACCACCTTCGTCACCCGCCGGAGCTGCGGGCCGGTCAGGGCCGCGTAAACCGGCACCTGGATCGCCTGCGCGGCGCGGTCCGCCCCCGGGGCCTCCGAGCGCTCCGCGCCGAACAGGTCGAGGCGCGTGCACACGTCCACGTGCAGCCTCTCGATGTCCACGCCCCGGCGGAGGCAGTCGCGAACGAGCCCGTCTCGGTCGGGGCCGTAGAGGCCATACTGATAGTAAACGTGCGTCCGCTCCGGCGGTTCCGAGGGCACCTGCACGCCGTGCCGGGAGATCGCGGTCAGCATGTCACGGGTCTCATCAGCTCCGTTTCGCGCCGGTTGATGCGGGCCGACACGCGGCGATCCAGTCGCCCGACCCACTCGCGCACGTGAGAGTTGCGGAGCCTCAACATGTTCGCCAGGTACGACGGCCGCATGTAGAAGTGGGTGTAGGCAGCGCCGAGCAGGAACATCAGTTCCTTCGACGACAGATTGGGGTGAGTGAAGGTCGGCGTGAAGCCGTCGAACTTCTCCCAGTCCTTCTCGAATACGAGCGGCTCCATCTGCTTCCACAGCGGCGTGGCAGGATAGGGTGTGAGGAGCTTGAACTGGGCCAGCGTGGGGCTCAGATCGGTCGCAAAGTCGATGGTTGCCGCGATCGAATCCCAGTCGTCCGACGGAAATCCGAGCACGAAGAACGCCGCCGTGATGATTCCAAGATCGCGGCAGCGTTCGATCACCTGTCGCTGGTGGTCCAGCGGGATGGGACGTCGTCCAACTGTCTTGAGGGTCTCGGGAGACACCGCCTCGACGCCGAAGCTGATCGCTCGCAGCCCGGCTCCCTGCATCATACGGAGTAGATCGCCGTCGAGCCGATCCAGGCGCGTTTCGCACTCGAAGTCGATCCGCAGGTGTCGCGCGTGGATCTGCTCACACAGCTCCACGATGCGTTCACGTGATTCCGAGAACAGCGGGTCGCGGAAGATCACATACGGCCGCCGCGCCCGGCGGCACATCTGCTCGATCTCGTCCACCACGTTGCGAACCGAACGCGTGCGGTAGCCGGCGAGGATCCTGTGCGGGCAATAGGTGCAGAACTCCGGGCACCCGCGGCTGGCCAGCAGCGGGAACGCGCCGCCCACCGGCCTGGGGGTCAACTGGATGCCCATCGGGCGCCGCTTGGTGATCAGGTCCCAGCGCGGGAACGGCAGCGAGTCGAGATCCATGATCGGCTCGCTCGCGCAGAGCCCGGACAAGTGTTCGCCCCGTGCCAGCCGGTCGATGGCCTCTTCGGGTTCACCGTTCACGATGAAGTCAGCGTGATCGGCGAACAGTTGCGGCATCTTGGACGCCGCCAGCCCGACGAATCCGACCCGAACACCCCGAGCCCGCACGGCGTCGGCCCATTCGGTCTCATGGCGGTAATCGACCAGGGACGACAAGACGATCGCGAGATCGGCCTCGACCGGTTTGTCGGCGGTGAAGACCACCTCATGGCCCCGCTGCGCGAACATGGCCGCGATGTAGGCCAGGTGCACGCTGGGCGTGTCGTGGGACTGACGCTTGAATCGGTGAATCCAGACGGTGGTCTTCGAGAACGGCTTGAAGCGCGATCCGTAGCCGCCAGAGACCGTGTCCTTCGACACGAATCCTTCGCGACCTTTCAAATCTGCCAAGACGACTCGCATGGAACCCTCAGGTGATGTGCCGGGGGCGAGGCACAGTCAGACGATCTAGAAATCTTAGTCCACCAACGGGGGACCGGGCAATTCGAACGGCCCAGAAGTTCTGTTGAATGACCTAACCTAGAGCAACTCACCCATCTGTGGCGGGACGATGGCGCGCAGCTCCGGATAGGCATCCAGCATCTCGGGGCGATACTCGCCGGTGATCGGCTGCCCCAGCTGGTGCTTCAGCACCGTCGCGTTGACCACGGACTTTGCAGCAAAGTGGTTGTTCAGATAGAGGTACGCCTTCCGGACGTCCGGGCGGACGGTTGCGACGCCGTCGGCAACCGGGCGGAGTTCCTCGGCGGAATACAGGTAGTTGTAGCGATCCTCGGGGGCCTCGGGCGACCACCATTGGGCGGCGTTGCGCCCGTGGAGCCGCATGTAGAAGAAGCGCCCGATGTTCGGCGCGAAGTCCTGACGAATCGAGAGCCGGAACTTGGGTTCGTCGATCTGGACCCATGCCGCCTGAAATCGATCGAGCAGTTCCGTGACGTCCGTGCCGGCGTCGCTCCACGAGCGGTGCCGGAGTTCGACAGCCATCGGGTAGCCTCGAAAGGCGTCGAGCAACTGCGCGAGATAGGCCAGCGAATCGCTGTGGTGATGGAAGCTGGGCGGGAATTGGGCGAGCACCCCACCCAGCTTGCCGCTGGCGGCAATCGGCTCGAGGCCGGCCTTGAACTCGTCGACCTCCCCTGGCAGCGGCAGCGGCAACGTCGACGTCGTTCGAGCCCCTGCCGGCGGCGGCGTCCCAAGACCGACCGGCATCACGTGTGTGAACCGCTGATGCAGCTTGACGGAGAACTCGAAGTCCGCCGGCGTGTGCGCCACCCACCGGGCGGTGGCGGCGGCATCCGGCGGCCGGTAGAACGTGGAATTCACCTCGACGGTGTCGAAATGTTCCGCGTAGTACGGCAGTTCGTCAGCGGCGCGGAAGCCCCTTGTTCCCCGCGGAGGGTAGAAGATGCCGTTCCACGTCCCACGGCCGGACGGGTAGCTCCAGCCGGAGGTTCCCACACGAATGGCCATCGGATGTGATCTCGTAATCCTGCGATCCTGCGACCCAGATCCCCAGATATCCAAATCGCCGGATTCCTAGATCTTCAGCGCTGCTTCGTATTGTTCCTTGTCGAACCCGAAGATGATGCGTGAGCCCTTGATCAGGACCGGGCGCTTGATCAGGTTTGGCTGCTCGAGCATCAGGTCGATCGCCTCTCTCTTCGACGTGGGCAGCGGCCGCTCCCTCCAGACCGGGCTACGCCTGCTCACGAAATCGAGAAATCGGTCCCCGTCGACGTGTTTCTCGAGGAACGCACGCGAGGGCGGTTCCCTGATGATGTTCTTGAACTCGATGTCGATCCCGGCCTGCTCCAGAAAACTTCTGGCGTTGCGGCAGGTCGTTCAAGTGGGCTTGCAGTAGAACAGAGGCTTGAGCATTGGATGATTATAGCCGGCCGCGGCGGCCGGGACCCCCGGCTGGCTGTCACCGTGGACTACAATACGGAAGAATGCTGACGGTGAGCGAGATCTTTCATTCGATCCAGGGAGAGTCGAGCTACGCCGGGCTCCCTTGTGTCTTCGTCCGGCTGACCGCGTGCAACCTCCGCTGCGTGTGGTGCGACACCGCCTACGCGTTCCACGAGGGACGCAAGCGCGAGCTGGACGATGTTCTGGAGGAAGTCGAGTCGTACGGATGCCGGCTGGTTGAGGTCACGGGTGGGGAGCCGCTGCTGCAGCCCGACGTCCATCTTCTGATGCAGCGCCTGCTCGATTCGGGACACGAGGTCCTCCTCGAGACGGGTGGCCACGTGTCGCTCGATCGGGTGCCGGCCGGTGTCGTCCGGATAGTGGACGTGAAGTGCCCTGGCAGCGGCGAGGCGGAGAAGACGGAGTGGGACAACCTCGCCCGCCTCGGGGCTCGCGACGAGGTGAAGTTCGTCATTGCCGACCGGGCGGACTACGACTACGCGAAGACGATCGTGGCAGACCACCGCCTGTCCTCACGGGTCGCGAACATCCTGTTCTCGCCAGTGCACGATCGGATGGCGGCGGCAGACCTCGCGGCGTGGGTCCTGGCCGATCGGCTGCCGGTGCGTGTGCAACTGCAGGTTCACAAGTTCATCTGGGGACCCACCAGGCGCGGCGTGTAGCTCAACACGGGGAGAGGTGGCACTCATGTTCACACGACCCCGTGCGGTCGTCCTGCTCAGCGGCGGCCTCGATTCTGCGACCGCAGCCGCGATCGCGGGAAGCGAGGGATTCGAGCTGTTTGCGCTGACCGTCGCGTATGGCCAGCGGCACGTCCGCGAGATCGAATCCGCCAGGGCGGTCGCCCGGGCGCTGGGTGTGGTTCGCCATGTGGAACTCCAGGTGGACCTGTCGGCGTTCGGCGGTTCCGCGCTGACCGACCGCATCGATGTGCCCAGGGACCGCGACCTGGCAGCCGGGGACATCCCGACGACCTACGTGCCCGCGCGCAACACGGTGCTCCTGTCGCTCGCGATGGCGTGGGCGGAAGCGTTGGAAGCGAGGGATGTCTACATCGGGGTGAACGTCCTCGACTATTCGGGCTACCCGGATTGCCGGCCGGAGTTCATCGAGGCGTTCGCGCATCTGGCGGCCCTGGCGACGAAGGCCGGCGTCGAGGGGGCGCCGCTTCGGGTTCACACGCCGCTGATCCGGATGACGAAGGCAGACATCATCAGGCGGGGACTCGAGTTGGGCATCGACTACGGCCTGACGCACAGTTGTTACGACCCTGACGGATCGGGCCGGCCGTGCGGCCACTGCGACAGCTGCCGGCTCCGCGCGAAGGGGTTCGCGGAAGCGGGAGTTGAAGATCCCGCTCTGTAGAAGGAATCAGGATGTCGAACCGCATCTACTATACCGACCCGCAGTGCATCGAGTTCGACGCGGTCGTGAGCGCCACGACACGCCTGGACGGGCGACCCGCCGTGGCGCTCGACACCACCGCCTTCTACCCGACCTCGGGTGGGCAGCCGCAGGACACCGGGATGCTGAGTGACGCGCGCGTGGTGGACGTGGTCGAGTCCGACACAGGCGACCTGTGGCACGTGCTCGATCGGGATGTCGAGGTGGGGCGGCGCGTCCACGGCGTCGTCGATTGGCCGCGCCGGTTCGACCACATGCAGCAGCACACCGGCCAGCACATTCTCTCGGCGGCCTTGGATCGACTGAGTCACGCGCGTACGGTGGGCTTCCACCTCGGCGCCCTGGTGTCCACCGTGGACCTGTCGGTCGACCTGCCAGCCCAGGCAATTGCCGCGGCAGAATCCGAGGCCAACCGAATCGTCTGGGAGGATCGTCCGGTGGCGATTCGGTTCGTTGGCGAAGCAGAGGTGGCGACGTTGCCGCTCCGCAAGGAGCCGGAGCGGGGCGGCACGCTGCGAGTCATCGACGTCGACGGCTACGACCTGTCGGCGTGCGGGGGCACGCACGTGTCGCGGACCGGCGCGGTCGGCTTGATCGCCGTGCGGTCGGCCGAGCGCCTGCGCGGAGGCACGCGCCTCGAATTCGTCGGCGGTGGGCGCGCACTCCGGTC
>DASVIS010000035.1:0-9073 GCA_036381995.1 Vicinamibacterales bacterium
CTCCCACCGAGAGCCGGGCCTGCACCTCGGGGCGGCCGCGCCTGAGGAGAGCGCGTACGCGGGCCAGCAGCTCGGCGAACGCGAACGGCTTGACCAGGTAGTCGTCGGCGCCCGCATCGAGTCCGGCGACGCGATCGAGCACCGTGTCGCGCGCGGTCAGGATGAGCACGGGCGTCGCATCGCCGGCGTCCCGCAGGGCGGACAGAATCTCGAGCCCATTCCGGCCCGGAAGCATCAGGTCGAGGACGACCAGGTCGAAGCCCCGCGCGCGAGTGGCGAGCAGGCCTTCGACACCGGTCACAGCCAATGTCACGTCGTAGCCCTCGGTCTTCAAGCCGTCCCGCACGGCTCGCGCGACCTTCGACTCGTCTTCGACCACCAGGATGCTGGCCACAGCGAAGAGGTTGTATCGCAACCAGGATGGGCGCGCTACTGAAGTTTTCCTGAAGAGTGGGATCGTGTCTGCCGAATGGCCGTCACCGCCTCCTGACAATGGCGGACATGGTGGTCGGCTCCTCCAGCGTCTTCACGATCGCGTCGTAGAAGGTCTCCGCGATCTTCTGGTAACCGGCTTCAGTCGGGTGAAGACCGTCTGGCCCGATCAGACCGGCTCCGTCTCCGAACGCCGCGTAGATATCTACGAGCACGGCTCCGGTCTCGACGGCCAGGCTGGCCAGCCGGGCATTGACCAATGGGACACTCTCGGGGGAACCGGCGCGCGCTCCGCCAGGAATCTGGGGCGGGAGCGTCGCGAGGTAGACGAGCGACCCCGCCCCCCCCGCCTCGCTGATCATGGTCCGCATGTTGCCGGCCACAAGATCGACGGCCAGGTCGTGGTTCTGGTTCACGTCGTTGGCGCCTTCCATTAGCAGCACCACGTCGGGCCGGTCGGTTGAGAGCACGCCCGGCAGTCGTCTTCTCCCATCGTCCGTCGTTTCACCGCCCAGACCTTCGTTGAGGACAACGATGGTCTGGGCAGTGTAGCGGGCCACGAGCAGCGACTCCAGCCGCGCGGGGTATGACCCGGGTAAGCTGACCAGCCTGAAGAGCGGCGCGTTCAGCGCGATGACACCGTACGTCATGCTGTCGCCAAACGCCATGAACTTGGAGACGCGCAACCGCGGGGTTCGCGTGATCCGGACCGAGAAGCCGCAGACCGCCGAGCGTCCGAGGGCGTCGGTTGCAGCGCACGAAATGGTGCTCGCGCCGACCGGGAACAACGTGTCGCTCGCGGGCGTGCACGTCACCGCGACAGGCGCGGAGCCCCCCGATACCGTCGGCTTGGTGTACTGCACGGCCACCGGGTTCCCGTCAGCCGACTGCACGGCCACGTCGAGCGGGCAGGTGATCGACGGCGCTTCTGTTGGCGGGATGGGTGTCGGCTTCGTCGGCGACGAACAGGCCGCCACCAGCAGCGCGGCCGAGACCGCCGCGGTGACGATCAGTGGCGAGCGTCCTCTGCCCGGCGCGGACCGGATGAGCATGTTCGGATATTACATCGACCACGCGGCGATCCCATACGAGTTCCCGTTGTGCGGATGGTGACTGGCCTTCGATGCGCCATCCGGTGTAATCTCTCAGACACCTGCAGGCGTCCCGCCCCTTGCCGGAAACCCGGCGTTCCCTGGATGACTTATTTGCTGCAGGACAACCGAGAGCGTCATATTGCTCTTGGTACTGGACGCTTACACTGTTGAGCTCCGCGACGGAACGGGGCTTGCTCGGGTCAGCCGTATGCCAGAAGCCAATCGTCGTGTGCGAGGGGTCGTGGTCATCCACGCCGAACGGTGCAAGGGGTGCGCGCTCTGCGTCGAGTTCTGCCCGACGGATGTGCTGGCGCTCTCCAGCTCTTTCACCGCGAAGGGGTATCATCCGCCGGAGATCGTCAGGCCCGAGGCGTGCTCCGGTTGCGACCTGTGCGGGATGTACTGTCCCGATTTCGCGATCTACGGGTACAGGCTCTAGTCGGGATTCAGGGGTCAGCGCCGAATCCTCCATACAGTCGGCAATCTCCGAGGATACTCATGCATGCCGATCCGGCTGGCGTCCTGACGGGCGCCCACTTTTTCGACGGCGACCACGCCTGCTGTGAGGGCGCGCTGGCGGCCGAGTGCCGCTTCGTCGCCGGCTATCCGATCACACCGTCCACGGAAGTCGTCGAGCGCATCGCGCAGCGATTTCCGCAGGTGGGCGGCATCTTCATCCAGATGGAAGACGAACTGGCCTCGTCGATTGCCATCGCGGGCGCAGTCTGGGGCGGCAAGCGCGCGATGACGGTCACGTCGGGTCCCGGCTTCTCGCTGATGATGGAGCATATTGGCTTCGCGATCATGACCGAGACGCCGTGCGTCTTCATCAACGTGCAGCGTGGCGGGCCGTCCACCGGGTTGCCGACGCTGCCCGCGCAGGCCGACATGATGCAGGCGCGGTGGGGCTCGCACGGCGATTACGAGATCATCGCGGTTTCGCCGAACTCGCCGCAGGAGTGCTTCGACCTCACGATCGAGGCATTCAACCTCGCCGAGCAGTACCGCGTGCCCGTGCTGGTCATGATGGACGAGTGCGTCGGCCACATGATGGAGCGCGTGGTCATCCCGAAGCCCGAGGAGATCGACATCTACCCGCGCCGCTGGACCAACGCGCCTCTCGACGAGTACCTGCCGTTTGCACCCGATCAGGACATGGTGCCGGCGATGGCCCGCGCGGGGCAGGGCTACCGGTTCCACATGACCGGTCTGACGCACGACGAGAAGGGCTACCCGGATATGACCGTGTCCGGCCAGGCGCGCCTGCTCGGGCGGCTCACCGACAAGATCAAGAAGAATGCGATCGCGCTCACCGACGTCGTCAGCGATCAAGTGGACGGCGCGGAGGTGGTGGTCCTCTCCTACGGCATCACGTCGCGCGTGGCGCAGAAGGCGGTGCAGATGCTGCGGGCGAAGGGCCGGCGCGTCGGGTCGCTGCGGCTGCGCACCGTGTGGCCGTTCCCGGAGCACCTGATTCGCGACCTCGCCACGAAGGTGAAGGCGTTCGTCGTGCCCGAATTGAACCTTGGCCAGATCGTGCGCGAAGTCGAACGGTGCGCGAACGGCACGCGGGTCGTCAGCGTGCCGCACGCGGGCGGCACGGTGCACGACCCGGCAGTCATTGCCCAGGCGATCACGGAGGCTCTCCGATGAGCGTGGAAAATCCCGTCGAAAAATACCTTCGCATCGACCGCATGCCGCACATCTGGTGCCCGGGCTGCGGCATCGGCACCACGGTCAACTGCTTCGCCCGCGCGATCGACGAGAGCGGCATCCCGATGGACCGCCTCGCGGTCGTCTCGGGGATTGGCTGCACCGGGCGCGTCGCCGGCTACATGCACGTCGATTCGTTCCACACGACGCACGGCCGCGCGATTCCGTTCGCCACCGGCCTCAAGCTGGCGGCCCCGGACATGAAGGTGGTGGTCTACAGCGGCGACGGCGACCTGTTCGCCATCGGCGGCAACCACTTCATCCACGCCGCGCGCCGCAACCTGGACATGACGGTCATCTGTGTCAACAACCTGACCTACGGCATGACCGGCGGCCAGTTGACGCCGACGACGCCCGAGGAGGCGATCGCCTCGACGTCGCCATACGGGAACTTCGAGCACCCGTTCAATCTGCCGTACCTGGCCGAGTCGTGCGGCGCGGTGTACGTGGCACGCTGGACCACTTACCACGTCACGCAGTTGAAGAAGGCGATGAAGGAGGCGCTGCTCAAGAAGGGCTTCTCCTTCGTCGAGGTCATTTCGCCGTGCCCGACGCTCTACGGGCGCCGGAACCGGATTGGCGACTCGCTCGACGAGATGAAGACGTACAAGACGCGCAGCCAGATCAAGAACGGCGCCGAGACCAAGGACGTGGACCTCGGGATGGGCGGCCCGATCGTCGTGGGCAAGTTCGTCGACCGCGAGCGGACGACCTACCAGGATGCGATGGAAGCCTTCTATGCGCGCAAGCTGGGCGACCGGTACGCGCGGGCGAGTCGATAAATGGCGCAGACGCAAATTCGCATCGGGGGATTTGGCGGCCAGGGCGTCATCCTGAGCGGCATCATCATCGGCCGGGCCGCCGCGATTCACGGCGGACTCCACGCCACGTTGATCCAGAGCTTCGGTCCCGAAGCTCGTGGCAGTTCGTCGAGCGCGGAACTGATCGTGGCGGACGAGCCGATCCTGTATCCCTACGTCAAGGACCTCGACATGCTCGTGGTCCTCTCGCAGGACGCCTACACGAAGTTCACACCCGCGCTCAAGAAGGGCGGCCTGCTCGTCACCGAGGCGGACCTCGTCACGCTGACGCCGCCGGTGCCGGACGCGAAACACTTCGTCGTGCCGGCCACGCGCCTGGCCGAGGAAATCGGGCGGAAGATCGTCCTCAACATCATCACCGTCGGCTTCTTCGGCGCGGTCAGCCAGTTGGTGCCCTTCGAGGCGCTGGAGAAGGCCGTGAAGGAATCGGTGCCGCCGGGAACTCTCGACCTGAACCTGCGGGCGTTCAGGAAGGGCTACGAGGCCGGCCTCGAAGAACTCGCGAAGGCCCAGGCCCCCGCATAGGGCACAGCGAATCCTGCGATCGCCAGATCGCATGATGTGCTAGTGTCGTGTGTGTCATGCCGTTCAGCGAGGTGCTCGGTCATACCCGTCCCCTGGGCCTTCTCTCCCGGTCCATCGCCCGCGGATCTCTGCCCCCGAGCCTCCTGTTCACCGGTCCCGAAGGCGTCGGCAAGAGGCTCGTGGCGCAGGCGGTCGCGGAGGCGCTGAACTGTGTGTCGCCAAAGGGGCCCGACGCGTGCGGCACCTGCCCGGCGTGCAGGCGGATCGCCAGGGGCACACACCCGGACGTGCTGGTCATCGAGCCGCCCGACGCGGGCGCAACGAAGATCGAGTTCGTGCGGGCGGCCATTGCCGCCACGGCATACAGGCCGTTCGAAGGCCGTTGCCGCGTCGTCATCATCGACGAAGCCGACCGTCTGACCGATGACGCGGAGAGTGCGCTACTGAAGAGCCTGGAAGAACCGCCGGCCGGGTCGGTGTTCATCCTGGTGACGTCGCGGCCCGAGACGCTGAGGGCGACGATTCGCTCGCGCTGCTCCCAGTTGAGGTTCGGGCGGCTGGGCGCCGCTGAGGTTGCACGGTTCCTGACCGAACGCCGTGGCTACGAGGCCGAAGAAGCGCACGCGATTGCGGCGGTGGCGGACGGCAGTCCGGGGCGGGCGCTCGAAGCGGGCTCGCGGGCCTACCGCGAGGCCCGATCCGCGACGGTGTCGGCACTCCGCACAGCCGCCGCGGCAGCGTCTTCGAAGGCGGGGCTCCAGGCTGCCGCGGGCCTCACGGCCGGCAAGCCGTCGTCCGCGGGCGAGCGTGAAGAACTCGCCACGCGGATCACGATGCTGGCCTCGCTGCTTCGCGACCTGGCGCTCGTATCGGAGGGCGGAAGCGCCGGGGAACTGGCGAACGCTGATCTTGCGGCAGACCTCGAGGAACTGGGGGCGTCGTTCGGAAGCGCGCGCGCGCTGCGGGCGTTTGCGGCGGCCGATCGGGCGGTCTCGGCGCTCCGCCGAAACGCGAGCCCGAAGATCGTCGCCGCCTGGCTGTCGGTGCACATCTGACGGCGGGCCGTCCGGCGCCTGGCGAGCTGCGACTTGCGGTTGGCGGCTTTCCCGGGTTCTTCTTGGGGCCCCAGGTCGACCGGCGCGCGCCGCAAGCCGGGCAGGGCTGAGACCGTTACGACATGGATATCCAGCGGGACGGATCGATCGTTCTGGTGAAATTGTGCAGCAGCGGGCGGCCCCACCCGTGCTTCGTCGCGCGAGGTGCCGTCCAGAAGCCGCTGCGCGCCGGTGTTCCTGTCGTCGTCGAAACCGAAACGGGGCTGGCGTTTGGCCGCGTCGATGGTTTCCGTCAGGCCCCGGGCGGGAAGAACGGGGCGCGCCCGGACGGGGCGGCCCACCTGCTCCGAATTGCCACGGAGGAAGACAGCGCCATTCGCCGCCGGCAGCAGGTTCGCGAACGCGAGGCGTTCCGTATCGGACTGCTCAAGATCCGCGAGCGCGGTCTGGCGATGAAGCTGACGCGGGTCGAGCAACTGTACGACGGCTCGCGGCTAGTGTTCTACTTCACGGCCGAAGGGCGAGTGGATTTTCGCGAACTGGTGCGCGAGCTGGCTGCGGAGTTTCGCAGCCGTATCGAGATGCGGCAGATCGGCGTTCGCGACGAGGCACGCATGCTGGGCGGCTACGGGTCGTGCGGCAGGCCGCTCTGCTGCAGCGCCTGGCTGCAGTCGTTCGAGCCGGTATCGATCAAGATGGCCAAGCAGCAGGACCTGAGCCTCAATCCGTCGAAGCTCTCGGGCCTGTGCGGCCGTCTCAAGTGCTGTCTTCGTTACGAACTGCCCGAAGGGAAGCTGCCGCGGAAGTCCGAGATTCGCGACGAAGACCTGGCTGACGTTGGCGACCAACCGAAGTAGCCGCCTGCTTCCATGCCGCTCCTTCCCCGCGTCGCGCTCACCGTTGGTGACCCTGCCGGCATCGGCCCCGAACTGGTCGAGAAAGCCGTCCGCGATTCGCATGTGCTGGCCGCGTGCGAGCCCGTGATCTATGGGCCGCCCCCGACTGGGCGCTTCGTGCCGGGCATGCTGTCCAGGGAGGCCGGTCTGGCCGCATACGAGGCGCTGGTGCGGGCGGTCGAAGACGCGCGCGCCGGCCGCGTGGACGCGATTGCCACGGCGCCGATCAACAAGGAGGCCTGGGCGCTGGCCGGACTGCCGTGGAAGGGGCACACGGACCTGCTGGCGCATCTGACGGGCGCGCCGCGCGTGGCCATGATGTTCTACTCGCGCCAACTTCGCGTCATCCTGGCGACCGTCCACGTGGCGCTCGCCGACGTGCCGCGGATGTTGACGCGCGAGCACCTCGTCGGGCTCATCCGGTTGACCGCGCATGAGCTGCCCCGGTTCGGATTCGCGAGCCCGCGGCTGGCCCTGGCCGGCCTGAATCCGCATGCCGGCGAACACGGGGTGATCGGCCTCGAAGAGGACATGGTGCTGCGGCCGGCGGTGGACGCGTGTCGTGCCGAGGGAATCCTGGTGGACGGCCCGTTTCCGGCCGACACGCTCTTCGTTCGCGCGATGCGGGGCGAGTTCGACGCCGTCGTGGCCTGCTACCATGATCAGGGACTCGTGCCGATCAAGTTGGTGGCGTTCGGCCAGGCGGTCAACGTGACGCTCGGCTTACCGATCATCCGAACGTCGGTCGATCACGGGACGGCGTTCGACATCGCAGGTAAGGGTGTTGCGGACCCGGGAAGTCTCGTAGAGGCCGTGTTGCTGGCCGCCCGGCTGGCGGCGACGACGAATCCGGGGCCACCCCGGGGTCGCCGTCCGGGGCGTGAATGAGCGCGGTTGCCATGGCTGACAAGACCGAGCGCCAGAAAGCCGAGAAGAACATCGCCGAGAATCGGAAGGCGTTCCACGACTATCACATCCTGGAGACCTTCGAGGCGGGGGTGGCGCTGCTCGGCACCGAGGTGAAGGCGATCCGCGAGGGGCGCGTCAACCTGCGCGACAGCTTCGGCCGGGTGGATGGGGGCGAAGTGTACGTGTTGAACGTGCACATCAGCCCGTACAGCCACCGGGGATACGCGGACCACGAACCGCTGCGACGGCGAAAGCTGCTCCTGCACGCGCAGGAGATCAGGAAACTCGTCAGCAAGACGACCGAACGCGGAATGACGCTCGTGCCCCTTCGTCTCTACTTCAAGAACGGCCGCGTCAAGCTGGCGCTTGGCCTGGCGAAGGGCAAGAAGGAATACGACCGGCGCGAGACGATCAAGCGGCGCGAGGTGGAGCGGGAGACCCGTGCGGCGGTCAAAGAGCGACAGCGCTAGCCCCGGCGCGGCGTCCGCGATGGCGACGCCGCGGCCGTCGAATCGCGTGCGGGCCACGACGGCCTCCATGGCGCGTCGGCTGGGTCGCGCCGTCGGTGTGCTCGTCCTCGCGATCCTGGTGGCATTTCCCGTCTGGTCGTATCTCAGTACCGAAACCGTTTCCGCGCCGAGGACGATCGTCGGGTTGATGGCGGCTGTTGCTGCCGTCTCTCCGGCATCGGCGCTGCTCCTGTGCGCCGGTGTGTTGCCGCTGACGGGTCCCCTCTCTGCATCTCTCGGTACGGCCACCCTGTTCACTCTCGGCGAACCGCTCGTGGTCGCGTTCCTCGCCGGCTGGCTTCTGCGGGTCGCAGTGTGGCCCGGGCCGCCGACCGAGGCGCGGATTCGGATGGTGCGCCGTCCAGCCCTGGTCCTTGCCGTGGTCGTCGCGGCCTCGGGCGTCGTCCGTCTGTCTGCCGTCCAGCCAACGGTCGCCTACCCGTGGCCGTTTGCCGGCATGGTTTTCAGGTTTCTCTACACGGACTTCTTCCGCAACCGCGCGACGTTCGGTGCCATCGCCGATGCGGCGTTCTTCCTTGAAGGGCTTGGGCTGTTCGTAGCGGGCGTGACGCTCGTTGGACAGAACCGGGCGCTCGGACATCGTCTCCTCACGATGGTGACGTGCGGCGCGGCCGGTGTCGCGGCGTTGAACATCGGACAACTCCTCATGGCGTCGCTGAGCACCGGTGACGTCTGGGACGCCCTCGTCAGGTCGATCCATACCATCCGGATCACCGCGGCCTTTCCCGATCTGAATGCTGCGGGATCCTATCTGGCGATGGACCTCCTGCTCTCCGTGGGCCTGGCGTTCGCCGCACTCGGGCACGACGAGACGGGCGGGCGCGCGGGTGCTGGCCACCGACTCGGTTTGTTGTGGCTGCCGGTGGTTCCTGTCCTGGCCATTGGATTGTGGCTGACCGGGTCCCGGACGGCGCTCGTCGCGGTTGTGCCCGCCGCGTTCGCCTTGCTGCCCGTAGTATTTCGTGCCCCGAGGTGGGCCGCGTGGGGAGCCATCGGCGCGGCCGTGCTCGCGGTGGCGTTGTCGCTCCCGTTGGCGGGCGGTCGCTTCAGCGTGTCGACCGAGACCCGTCGGCCGGTCCGTGTGGCGGTCAACTACCG
>DASVIS010000036.1:0-12390 GCA_036381995.1 Vicinamibacterales bacterium
CGCGGCCCGACGTGTTCCTCACGGGGAGGGGGCCAAACAGGGCGTCGATCGTCGTCGCGCCATGGGTGTTCAGACCCGCCGGGCCGGCCGAGGATGTCGCCCGGCTGGCCGAGGTGGCCGCCGCGCTCAGGTCGATGCCGCGCTCCTTCATCCGGGCCATGAACTGCGCCTTCTGATCCTCGGGCATCGTCTTCAGGCGCTCCATCATGCGCGCCCGCGCCTGGGGATCGTTCGGGTCGAAGCTGCGGCGTCCGCCGCCCTGACCCATGCCCTGCCCACCTTCGCCGCGCGCGAACTGGCCGCCTTGACCCTGCCGGCCGCCTTCACCGCGGAGGCCTTGGCCGCCCTGCGCTCGGTCGCCACCGCCGCGTTCGGACGCGCGGCCGCTCTCGCCACGAGCAACCTGTGGCTGCGCAGCCGGCGTCGTCGTGGTCGCACCGGCGCGGGCGTTCTGGCCCTGCGCCTGCGGCTGGGTCGTCGCGGCGCCGCTCTGTCCGGCCCGGCCGCCGGCCACGTCGCCGCGCCTGCCGGCCTGCCCCTGCTGCTGAAGTTCCGGCGGCAGCGGCTGGTTGAGGGCAGTGAAGGTCTCCTCGGTCGGGCGGAACCGCACGGCCGTGGCGGGCACGCGGATGACGTCGGTCTTCTTTGCGATTTCGATCTGGACGTTCGCCGTCATGCCGGGCTTCAGCTTCAGGTCGGCATTGGGCACTTCGATGACCGTGCCGTAGGTCACGACGTTCTGCACGACGATCGGCTGGAGGCGCACCTGGACGACCTTGCCCAGGAACGTCTCTCCGGAATATGCGTCGAAGCGCAGCCGCGCCAACTGGCCCGGGCGGATCTTGGCCACCTCGGACTCGTCGATGTTCGCCGTGCACTTCATCTTGGTGAGGTCGGCGGCCACGATGAACAGCGTTGGCGACTGGTAGTTGGCCTGGACCGTCTGGCCCACGTCCACCGCGCGCTGGATCACGATGCCGTCGATCGGCGACATGATGACGGTGTGCGCGAGGTTGACCGTCTGCTGATCGAGATTGGCCTGAGCCTGGGTGAGCGCCGCCTCGGATGACTTCAGCGAGGCCACAGCCGACTTCACGGCGACTTCGGCCGAGTCGAGGTCGGACTGGGTGGACAATTGCTTCGCGAACAGCTCGCGGGTCCGCTTCGCCTTGATCTGGGAGTCCTCCACGCTGACCTTATTCCGCTCGACGTCGGCCTGGCGCTGGATCAGCGTAGCCTTGGCCTGCTCGATCTGCGTGTTGATCGCGTCGGGGTTAATCCTCAGCAGGACCTGGTTCTTCCTGACGATCGAGTTGAAGTCGACGCCTATCTCCTGGATGATGCCACCCACCTGCGAGCCGACCGTGACCGCGGTCACCGCGTCCAGCGTGCCCGTTGCGCCAACCGACTCGGTGATATCGCCCCGGCTGACGGCGGCGGTCGTGACTTTCGGCTCGGGGCCCGGCCGGGTGTAGTAGTACGCCCCGACGCTGGCGGCGATCGCCGCAATAACCACAAGGGTGATGATGGTCTTTTTCATAAGAACCTTTGGCCTGCCGTGCTGCCTGTCGGGCGGAGCCTGGAGAGCGGCCCGCCAGCCTGATCCGGTTTCCTGCCTCTGGGCTGCACTACGAGCCGCTGCCGCCGGTGCCGCTGCTGCCGGTGCCGGTGCTGCCGGTCCCGGTGCTGCCGGTCCCGGTGCTGCCGCTGCCGGTGCTGACGGTGCCGATCGCGCTCGAGCCGCCACTGCCGGACGATGACGTTTCCTGCTTGCGCTGAAAGTCCACGAGCGCCTTCCTGTAGTTCAGGATCGCCCGCAGTTCGCTGTTCTGCGCATCCAGGAAGTCACGCTGCGCCAGGACGACGTCGTAGTTGGTCGCCATTCCGACTTCGAACTTGCTTTGCATCGCCTCGAGCCGCTTCAGCGAGAGTTCCCGCGCGGCCGCGGCGGCCTGTATCTGCTCCAGGCTGCTCTGCACCGCCAGGGCCGCCGTGGCGAGGTCAGTGGCGACCGACAGCTCGAGCGACTTCAACTGCGCGAGCGACTGCTGGTACTGTACTCTCGCGCGCGCCAGATTCGCGTCGGCCGAGCTGAAGCCGATCGGGTAGCTCAAGTTGAGTACGACGCTCCACCTGGGGTAGTTGAGCTTCCGCATGACGGACAGCGCGTCCGTGAAACCGCCGGGGATGGTTCCAGTAATGGTCCCGCCGAGCGCCGCGCTGCGCTGCAGGTAGGTCCCGCCCGTCCCGTTCGTGGCATACGACGCTGTCAGGTCGAGCTGCGGCAGGATCTGGTTACGCAGGTAGCGTATCGACACATTGCTGCTCTCGAGGTTCTTCCGCGCAATCACGAGATCGGTCCGTCCTTCGAGCGCGACGCGGAGCGCGGCTTCGAGGTCGATCTTCTCGTTGAAATCGGTCGGCGGCCGATCGACCGGATTCAGCGTCACGTTCCAGATCGGGTCCGACGTGCCGCTCACGATGAGCCGCTTCAACGCGATCTCCGACGTCCGCTGATTGGCTGCTGCGGTGACCAGCGTCTGCTGACGTGTGGCGGCCTCCGCCTGGGCCGACACGACGTCGAGCGGCGCCAGCGTCCCGATTTCCACGCGGATCTTGTTGTCCTCGACGAGCTTCTGCGCGAGCGCCAGCGACGTGCGCGCGGCATCGACCGCCTGCACGGCGTAGACGAGGTCCCAGTAGGCATTCTTGGTGTTCGCGACGGTGTTGATGACGAGCGCCCTGAGGGTCGTATCGGCGTTCTCGCGTGCGATCAGCCCGGTCGCCAGCAACTGACGGTTGCTGTCGATCTTGAGGTTCCTGATCAGTGGCTGGGTGAGTTGCGCCTGCAACCCGGCCAGGTACGTCGGATTGAGAATCGAGTTGTTGCTCGTGGTGTTGTTGCGCGAATTCGTCCAGTTCAACGTGGCAGTGCCGCCCGTCCACCGCAGCGCCTGGGAGAGTCCCGCGGCCCACGAATATGTGCCGTTCTCGATGCCGGTCGAGATGCTGGTGCCGCCGCTCAACTGTGACGTCGGCTGGCTGCGGTTCCAGTTGTCGCCGAAGCTGGAGGTCAGCGTCGGGCGGTACACGCCCAGGGTCTGAGCAATCGCCAGGTCCTGGAGCTGAGGGTTCAACCGGCCGACGCCCAGGTCGATGTTCGAGTCGAGGGACCGTTTCACGGCCTCGTCGATCGTCAGATTCTGCGTGGGCCCCACCGGTTCACCCTTGGCGGGTTGCGGCTGCTGGGCCTGGACCTGCGTCTTCGCCTGGACGAGGAGTTCGGCAATCCTCGCGTCGGAGACGGCCTGTGCGCGCGCCTGGCCGGCAACGGCCACCAGGGCACACGCCGCGACGCACAAGGTTCGAATCGGGCTGGACAACTTCTTCACGGATCTGCCTCCCACGTTTGGGATTGAAATGAGGGTGTGGTGCGCGCTATCGGTCGGTCTGGCCATCCTGCGGAGGACGGCCCCCTCGGCGCTCCCGTTCCTGCGCCTTCTGAATCTCCACCAGCTTGCTCCGCTGCTCGGCCGACAAGACCCTTCGCATCCGGAACAGCATCAGGGTGCGAGCCTTGCCCAGTGTGCCACGGAGGGCCTCCACCTGGTCCGCCTGCCTGACGAGCTGGGCTTCTGTGACGTCGTTGCCGCTGATCAAGTTCGACAACTGCTCTTCACGACGGGTCAAGTCCTCGGCCACATCCTTCATCGTGACGAACGACACCCGGAAGATCTCCTCGATCCGAGCCGACTGCTCGGGCGCGAGCCGGAGCTCGGCCTTGATCTTCTCGTCCTGCCACCACTTGGACCGCTGCGGACCCTGAGGTGATCCTCCGCGGGAGTCTCCCCGCTGGCCGTCGCGCGGCTGGTTCTGGGTCGGCTGCGTGCCACCGCGCGCCTGGCCGGCGACCGCGACTGTCGCCACCAGAAGCATCGCCAGCACACCCGCTATGACGCGCCTCATGAACGCCCTCGACACACGACTTCACCTCACACCCATTTACGACGGCGGAGGGAAGGGCGTTTACCCGTTCGCCAGCGTCGAGAGTCGTTCGACCACCCTCCCGACGATGTTGTCCGGAGTGGATGCGCCGGCGGTCATGCCAACGACAATCGGGCCCGATGGAGGCAGCCAGCCTGTTTCGACGATCTCGGCGCGGCCCCTCGCGGGTCGGTGCCTGATCTCCCCGGCCGACATGAGAGCCGGGACGTCAGTGATGTGATACGTGGGGAGTGTGGCGGCGCAGATCTTCGCCAGGTTTGCGGTGTTGCTGCTGTTGTAGCCCCCGATGACCAGCATCAGGTCGAGCGGGTGGGAGTCGAGGAGCGCGACCACCGCATCCTGGCGATCCTGCGTGGCGCTACAGATGGTCTCGAATGCCCGGAAGCGGTCGACCAGCCGCTCTTCCCCGTGACGCGCGATCATCGCGTTCCGGAACATCTCGGCGATTTCCAGCGACTCCGACATCAGCATCGTCGTCTGGTTGGCCAGGCCGATCCTGCCCAGGTCGCGGTCGGGATCGAAACCGGCGGACGCAGCGCCGCCGAACCGTTCGAGAAAAGCGTCCCTGGCGCCGCCGCCGCCCTGGATGTAGTCGCAGACCGCCTGGGCCTCGGCCCGGTTCAGCACCACGAGGTACCTCCCGTCCGCCTGTTCGGTGACCTGCGATGCCGTCGCCTGGGTCTCCTCGTGATGGATCTTGCCGTGGATGATTGACGTGTAGCCGTCCCGAGCGTATTGCCGGACGTTCTTCCAGACGTTCAGCACAGACCCGCAGGTCGTGTCGACGAGGGTGCATCCCTGGCCCTGCAGTTGCGCCAGGAGGCGGACGGTGATCCCGAACGCGGGGAGGATGACGACGTCGCCGGCCCCCAGCGATTCGATCGAATGGCCGGGGTCGGACAGAAATCGGATGTCGAGCGCGCGCAGTTTCTCGTTGACGTGCGGATTGTGGATGATCTCGCCGGTGAGGTAGACCATCTGGTCCGGAAAGCGGCGCCGTGCCTGGTAGGCATACTCGACGGCGCGGTCGACCCCGTAGCAGAACCCGAACTCGCGTGCCAGGTGAACGGTCAGTCGGCCGTTCTGGTAGCAGAAGTCGGCCGCCTTGATGTCCTTGACGAGCGCGCTGTGATAGTCGGCCGCGAGATCGCCGGCCACCTCGCGCTTCAGCGAGAAACCCTTGCGGAAGATCAACTCTGGCATGGGGGACCGGAAGGATCTGACAATCTGGCAATCTCGCGATCTGCGAATTCAACGGAGAGGAAGCCGGAAGACGACGCAACGGCATCTCCGCCGGGTACCGGCCACCGTCTCGATTCCATTCAACGATACGTCAACGCATGACTCGGGCGACGACGGCTTCCTGGCGCACGTGCGGGGTCATCTGGTCCAGCGCCGAGAGGGCGGCGATTCGCTGGCTCTGCACGGCCTGTTCGATCTCGCTGATCATCGCTTCGTCGTATTCAGCGCCGGCCGCCGTCATCAGGCTGTTGCTCACCAGACGAGGCGCGATCAGCGTGTCCCGGGCCTCCCGCACGACGGGTGTCGGGGCGACCGTCCGGCCGGTTCCGAATTCGAGGACACGTCCCGCCATCACACCGAGCAGCAGCCCGGCAGCGGCCGCGGCGGCCACCCAGCGGGTGATCGGACGACGCACGACGGAGCGGTCGAGGCGGGCCCTGGACGCCGGGAAGGGAATAAGGCGGGAGCCATGGCTTCCCTGGTCGAGCCGGTCGAGTATCCTGGCGCGCTGCGCGTCGAGCCGAGCCGGCGTGAACACCTCATCCGCTTCGCTGGCGGCATCCTGACGCAGCCGCTCGAGCGGGGCCGTCAACTCGGTGAACCGCCACGTGCAGGACTCACACCCGTGCAGGTGCTGCCGCACGGCTCGCCGTTCATCGGCACCGGCCCCTTCGTCGCCGAAGTACAGGGCGATGAGTCGATCATCCGCGGGATGGAAGCGCTCCATGTTCACAGACTCCCTCCGAGCAACGAGCGCAGCTTGCGAACGGCGCGAAACAGGTGCACGCGCACCGTCGATTCGTTCAACCCGGTGATCGCGCTGACCTCTCTCGACGAGCACCCGTCGTAGTGGCACAGCAGGAAAACCGTCCGCTGTCGTTCGGGCAGTTTCCCCACTGCGGACGCAATCTGGGTGCGGCGTTCGCGAAGGAGCAATGACTCTTCCGGTGACGGGCCGCGCGCCGGCACCGACTCGACCCAGGCCCGTTCACCCTGTTCCCGGTCCGGCGCCGGTACGATCCAGCGGGCCCGCCGCCGCCGGGCTTTCTGCCGATCGAGGCAGCCGTTGATGAGAATCCGGGTGAACCAGACTTCGAACGGCAGATCTTCCCGGAACGACTCGATGTGCGAAAACACCTTCACGAACGAGTCCTGGACCGCCTCGTCAGCGTCGGCCGCATCTCGCAGGAAGTGATACGCGATTCTCGACGCCCGCCGCTGCTGGCGCCCGACGAGCGCGCCGAACCGGTCGCGCGCTGCCGCCAGGTTCCCGTCGCGAATGTACGCCTTGACCTCGGCCGCGATTCGCGAGTCCTCATCCGGGCGCGGGAGATCGGGCAGCGACACCGCCACTGTCTCCACCGGCACATCCGGCAGCAGGGCATCGGCTGTGGCATTCAGCATGCGCGGATCTTTCGGTCCCGAACGTCGTCCTATCATGAACTACGATGCTCCCCGCAAAACGTTTACCGCGGGTGCCCGAAACGGGCCGGGCCGGCGCTTCAACCCCCTTCATTTTACGGTAAGTGAGCTTCGGCGAGTCTGGAGATGACAATCCTGACAGATGCCGCCGCCGGCACTGCTGGGAGAACATAAGACGAAAGATGTCCCGTCGCCGACCGCGAGCGCGGGTCACCGGACTCCGACCGTTGTGCCGGGAAAGTAGTGAGCGAGAATCTCCGCCGGCGTGTTGCCGCGCCCGGCACGGGCGATCATCCCTGCCTGACACAAGCCGACGCCGTGACCGTTTCCCTGGCCCTCGAACGTGACGCTACCCGCCCGCTGCGTGATCCTGAACAGCGTACTTGGAAGGGACATCGAGCCAAGGCCGCGAAGAACGGCCGTCCGAAAGTCCGCACCCCGAATGATGAGCGGTTGCCGGCCGTTCAGCCGGATCCAGGCTGCCCGGCCCGACCCGTCGCGCCTCTCGACCTCCACGCTCCGGAGCGGGCCGACCGCCGCCATCACAGGGTCGGCCCGGAGAATGTCGCCAAGCCGTCCGAGCGTGACGTCAAGTCGCCATGCCGGCCTCAGCGGGCAGGCATCATCAGGGGCCGAGACCAGGAAGCTCGCGGAAGCGCCACCCCAGACTTCCTCGGGCGTGCTCGTGTGGCCTCCGCAGTCCGCATGGTAGATCGGCAGGGCGGCCCTGCCGGCGAAGCGGAGGATTCGATCGGCCGTTCGGGCCGTCGCCTCACGGCACAACCTGCCGATAGCCGTCGCCGGAACGGGCCGGAACACCTGGCAATGGGTGGTTGCGCACAGATCGAATCCCTCGTCGGCATGGCGCCCGACGCTGGCGAGCGCGTAGCTCCGGCAAAGGACCGCCTGGACGTCGCGTGCACGGGCAGCCGCGGGCGGATCGAGGTTGAGCGAGCCGAGTTCGGCCGCGACGCATCCAGCCACGTAGTCCTCGAGCGCCACCGTGTCCACGCCCCGATCGATCTGCACGCGCAGTGTGCTCACGGCCGGCGGGGGCAGGGGAATGGTCGCCGGCGGAGGCGCTGGGCTGCGAGGTGCGCACGCCTGGAAGACGACACCGAGCGCGAGGACCGCCAGCCCGAGGGCCACGAAAGCGGCGCGCTCTTTCACGATTCGGTCCTTGCCACCGATCCCCCTCCACCCACTTCGACATGGTGGATCTGAAGATGTTCGACGTCAACGGTCTCCACGCCCTGCGCGTGGCGGCACTCGCCGCCCATGCAGAACCGAACGTCCACCCGTCTGTTACCATACGTGCATGACGTGGGAGCCGGTCATCGGGCTGGAGATACATGCCCAGCTCGCGACCGAAACGAAGATCTTCTGCGGGTGCGCGGTCCGCGCGGGCGATCCGCCGAACACGCTGGTCTGCCCGGTGTGTCTCGGCATGCCTGGCGCCTTGCCCGTGCTGAACGCACGAGCGGTGGACTTCGCCATCCTCGCCGCTCTCGCGCTCGGCTGCCAGGTGCAACCGGTGTCGGTGTTCGCACGCAAGAACTACTTCTACCCCGACTTGCCGAAGGGGTACCAGATTTCGCAGTACGACCGGCCGCTCGCGATCGACGGAGCGCTGGAGTGGCTCGAGGGCGGGGCCGTGACGCGCGCCGGCATCATCCGCGTGCACCTGGAGGAGGACGCCGGGAAGTCGATGCACGACGGCTTCGCCGACTCCGATCACCACTCCTACGTGGACTTCAACCGCAGTGGCGTTCCGCTCATCGAAATCGTCACGCGCCCCGACCTGAGGAGCGCCGCCAGCGGGGCCGCCTTCTTCGAGCGTCTCCGCGCCATCCTCGTCGAACTGGGCGTCAACGGCGGCAACCTCGAAGAAGGTCACCTGCGCTGTGACGCCAATGTCTCGTTGCGCCACGCCGGTGAGACGACTCTGGCCACGCCGGTCGAGGTGAAGAACCTCAACTCATTCCGCTATCTCGAGCGCGCCCTCGACCACGAGATTGCGCGGCAGGCGGCCGTGCTCGAGCGGGGAGGACGGGTTGAGCGCGAAACCCGGCTCTGGGACGTCGCCGCGGGACGGACAGTGGCGATGCGCAGTAAGGAACAGGCGCACGACTACCGCTACTTCCCGGAACCGGATCTCCCGCCGTTGTCGATTGCGGGCGAACGCATCGAGGCCATGCGCTCGCGGTTGCCCGAACTGCCCGAGCAGAGGCGCCAGCGGCTGATCGCGGCCTACAGATTGTCCGAATACGACGCGGGACTGGTGGCCGCCTCGCCGGCCACCTCGCGGTTCTTCGAAGCGGTGGCGGCCCGGTCGGGACACCCGAAGGCGGCGGCGAACTGGATCGCGGGCGAGCTGGCGCGGAAGCTGAAGGAGACGGGCGCCGGGATCGAAGATGTCGGGGTGACAGCCGAAGCGCTCGCCGGGCTCATCGCGATCGTGGAGGCCGGCACGATCAGCGGAAGCATGGCCAAGGATGTGCTCGAGAAGATGTGGGAGACCGGCCGCGACGCCAACGACGTCGTGCGCGCCGAGGGCTTGGCGCAGATCGACGACCAGGATGCGCTCGCCGCGATCGTGCGAGAGGTGGTGGCGGCGAACCCGAAGCCCGTGGCGCAGTACCGGGCGGGGAAGGCGCTGGTTCTCGGTTTCTTCGTGGGCCAGGTGATGAAGGCGACCGCAGGGAAGGCGAACCCCGCGATCGTCAACTCGCTGCTCCGGCGCGAGCTGGAGCGGGTGTGAACGGCGGTGCGCCCGTCGGCGCTCGGTGGCGCGAAGCCGCCTGGGTCACGGCGTTCGCGGTGCTGGCGGCCGCAGGGCTGACGTGGCCCCTCCTGCTGCATCCGTTCGCGCGCTTGGCCGCGCCCGCCGGGGCGGGGGATCCCTATCTCAACCTCTGGATTCTGGGCTGGGACCTGGGCACGGTGACGCGTGAGCCGCTGGCGCTGCTCGCCGGCCGGATCTTCGACGCCAACATTTTCTTCCCCGCCGAGCGGACGCTGGCGTATTCCGATCACCTGATCTTGCAGGCCCTGGCGGTCACGCCCATCTACCTCGTCACGCGCAGCCTCGCGTTCTGCTACAACACGTTGCTGTTCGGGTCGCTCGTCGCAGGCGTCCTGTCGATGTACGTGTTTGCGCGGTCGGTGACGGGATCGCGGTCCGGCGCGCTGGTCGCCGGGACGGCGTGGGGCTTCATGCCCTTCCACTTCGCGCACCTGCTGCACCTCCAGCTGCAGTCGCTCTATTGGCTGCCGCTGACGTTCCTGTTCCTTCATCGGGTGATGGCCGGGCGACGGCGCCGCGATGCCGTCTGGCTCGGCGTGTGTTCGGCGGCTCAGGCAACTTCGTCGGTGTACTGGGGCGTCATCGGCGCGGTCGCGCTCGTCGTCGGCGCGATGACTCTCGCGGCAGGCATCGGTCGGTGGCGAAGCGGCGCACTCGCGCGGCGCCTGCTGCTGGCGGCCTTCGTCGGCGCAGTCCTTCTCGCGCCGTTTGCGTGGCCCTACTGGCAGGTGCAGCAGCACGAAGGGTTCGCCCGGAATCTCTACGAAGCGTCGCAGCACGAAGCCGTCGCGACGAGCTACCTGCGTGTCCCTCCGGGCAACCTGCTGTACGGCCGGACTGGCGTCCTGCGGCCGGCCGGGGACGCGGGGGCCATGTCCGGGCGGCATGAAGGACCCGAACAGGAGTTGTTTCCGGGATTTGCCGTGGCCATCCTCGCGCTCGTCGGAGCGTGGCGAGGCTGGCGTCGAGACAGCCGTCCGCTCGTCATGACGATGGCCTCCGTGATCGTGCTCGGCGCGGTGCTGTCACTGGGACCAGACGGCGTCCGCTGGCTCTACTCGTTGCTGCACCGCTTCGTGTTCGGTTTTCAGGCGGTCCGGGCGCCCGCGCGCTTCGGCGTGCTCGTGACCTTCGGGTTGAGCGTTCTCGCCGCCGTCGGCGTCTGCGGACTGTCTCGCGACGGCCCGCTCGGTCGCCTACCCGGTGCTGCGGGACGGGGCGTTCGCCGAATCGTGCCGTTGGCGATGCTGGTGCTCGTCGGATTGGAATATCTCAACGTGCCGCTTCCGACGGTGGCGGCTCCGCCTGCGACAACCGCTGTGGGGCAGTGGCTGGCCCGCGAACCCGGCGCGGGGGCGGTGCTCTACCTGCCGCTCGACGGGGACCTGGGCAATACGCCCGCGATGGTGGGATCGCTCGAACATCGCCGGCCAATTGTGAACGGCTACAGCGGTCAGCGGCCGCCGTTCTTCATGGCCCTGGTGGACACGCTCAACCAGGTTCCGGCGGCCGAGGCATTGTGGGCGTTGCGCGACCTGAACGTCCGCTTCATCGTGAGCCCGACGCGGTTCCCGACGGATGAACGCGGCCCGCTCGTGGAGCGCGCGAGACTTTCGGGCGACACCATCTACGAACTCCGATGGACACCCGACGCTGAAGCGGCCGTACCGCGCCCCGAGTCGCCGGCGCCGCCCGATGCCGGTCCCCTGCCGTTCAGCAGGTCCGAGAAGGCCGTGTATCGAGTGCTGTGGGTGAGCGGGGTCGCCGTCGGCGTGGCGGCCGGGCAAGCGACGTTCAGCGCGTCGACTGCCGGTGGGGCGGGAGCGGCCTCGCGCCATCTCGCCCTCGCCCTCGAGACCGCGAGCTGGGTCGCCCGTTTCTTCGAGGCGCACGATCGCATCGACACCTGGACCGATCCGGCTCTGCTGCCGGCGCGGCAGGAGCAGCACCTGCGCGAAGGCCGCCGGATCGTCGATCGTGCCACACGGTTCGACCCGTCCTCGCAAACGCTGACCGTTGGTGACGGACCGCCACTCCCATTGCCGCGCGGAGCGCGCGACGGCTTGAGTGCGTTCTTCTACGCGCGAACGCTGCCGCTGGCCGTTGGATACACCGCCCGGTTCCCTGTCGTCGAAGGGGGCCGCAGCTACGTGGTAGACCTCGTCGTCGAACGGGTAGAGCGAATCGTGGCTGGCGGACGCGAAGTCGACGCGTTTCGGGTCGCGCCCCGCCTGTCGACGGGCGGCGGTCGTCGTCGGACGGTACAGACGACGCTGTGGATCAGCACCGACGCGCGGCGCGTGCCGCTCGTGCTCGAGATCGAGACCGCGTTCGGGTCGTTCCGCGTTGAACTCGACCGGTACGAGGCAGGGTAGTGCTATACTCGGCGGCGCCTGAGTAACGGCTTCCGGGCCGGGCCCGGGACCCAGTCGAACGAACCACCGTGATCGACATCGAAGGGCTCTCCAAGGTCTACGCTCGCGACGTATTCGCGCTCGACGACATCACCATCCGCGTCGGCAGGGGGGAGTTCGCTTTCCTCACAGGCGCAAGCGGAGCGGGAAAGACCACACTCCTTCGCATCCTGCTCCGGCAGGAACTCCCGACGGGCGGCCGCGTCATCGTGGATGGACGCGACCTGGCCACGCTCAGGCGGGCGGATGTCCAGCGGTATCGTCGGGCTGTCGGTTTCGTATTCCAGGATTTCAAGCTCATCCCGCGCAAGACCGTCTTCGAGAACGTGATGTTCGCGCTGCGCATCCTCGGCGTTCCCGACGTGCAGCAGCGCCGTCGCACGTTCCAGGTCCTCAAGTGGGTCGGCCTGCAGCACCGCGCCAACGCGTATCCGATCGAACTGTCCGGCGGCGAGCAGCAGAGGGTGGCGATCGCCCGGGCGCTGGTGAACGAACCGGTGC
>DASVIS010000037.1:0-3240 GCA_036381995.1 Vicinamibacterales bacterium
ACACGATCGAGCGGGCGGGCAAGGACCTGCGGCAACTGACGAAGCTCGGCAATAATCAAACACCGGATTGGTCGAAATAGCGATTGGGAGGAATGCACATGCGATTGGGAGGAATGCACATGCGAAGTCGTTGGAGTCTGCCCGGCATGATTGTTCTGGCGGCCGTTGTGTCCCTGTCGTTGGGCGCCTGCCACAAGAGGGTGCCGCCCGTCGCGCGGCCAGTCGCGCCGCCTCCTCCGGATACCGTCGCGATGCCGACCAAGCCGCCGGCGCCGCCCGAGCCGGTGAAGGAACCGGTCGTGACGCCGCCCACGCCGATCGTCGAGAACCGGGTCTCCAGCGCGTCGCTCGATGAGATCAACAAGAACTCGCCGCTGAAGCCCGTCTTCTTCGATTACGACAGCGCGGAGATCTCCGCCGACGGGCAGAAGATCCTCGACGGGAACGCTGAGGTGCTGAAGAAGAGCACCGGCTGGGTCATCACGATCGAGGGCCACTGCGACGAGCGCGGAACCGCGGAGTACAATCTCGCGCTCGGCGAGCGCCGGGCCGTCTCGGCGCGGACCTACCTCGTGTCCCTCGGAATCCCGGCTGACCGGATTCGCACCGTGAGTTACGGCAAGGAGTTCCCGTTCGACCCGGCGCACAATGACGCCGCCTGGGCGAAGAACCGCCGCGACCATTTCGTGGTCACGCAGAAGTAGGGGGTTAGGTTGAAGGTTATGGTGCGAGAACGCATGCTCCGGCTCTTTCTTGTGGCAGCTCTTCTCTCGGCGGTGCCCGGCGTGGCGTCGGCCGCCAACAAGGAGCACCTGCAGATGATGGCGGACATCCGCATGCTGCAGGAGCAGACGGCGCTTCTCCGCGCGCAATTGACCGCGCTGAACGAGACGCTCCGCGCGGTCGGCACAAAGCTGGACGAGCAGGCGGGGGTGTCCCGCAAGGCCTTTGCCGACCACAAGCTGCTGGTCGACACGATCTCGAGCGACCTCCGCGTGGTCCGCGAGAAGGTGGACGACAACAACGTGCGCATCAGCTCGTTGTCCCAGGAGCTCGAGGCGGTCCGCATCGCCCTTCCCCAGGCTGAGCCGGCGGCGCCGCCGGCGGTGGGGGGAGAGCCTGCCAACCCGGCTACGGTCCCGGCCGGCGCAGGCGCGCAGGCGCCAGCGGGTGCGGTCCCCACGGGAATGTCGCCGAAACGTCTGTACGACACGGCGTGGGCCGACTACGTGGGCTCCCAGTACAACCTCGCCATCTCTGGTTTCGAGAACTACATCCGAAGCTTCGGGCGCACCGAACAGGCGGGCGACGCGCAGTACTTCATCGGCGAGAGTTACTACCTGCAGGGAATGTTCAAGGAAGCGGTCGCCGCCTACGAGCGCGGGATTTCCGACTACCCGACCAGCAAGCTGATTCCCGACATGTATTTCAAGCGAGGGATGGCGCTCAACGCCCTGGGCCAGACCGACCGCGCGCGCGAGAGCTGGGAGTACGTGGTGAAGAACTTCCCCAACTCGGATGCCGGCCGCCTGGCGCGACAGCGGCTCGAGCAGATCATCCGAAAGGAACCGGCCTCCCTCTCCCCGGATATTTCCGAACGATAGGCGGCAAACGAAAGGACGCTTCGATGGGTACCGTGAACCGGGTGATCCTGGTTGGCAACCTCGGCAGGGATGCCGAACTCCGTTACACGGGCGGCGGCACGCCCGTCGCCAATTTCAGTCTCGCGACGACCGAGGTCTTCAAAGACAAGGAGGGCCAGCGGCGCGAGGAGACCGAGTGGCACCGCGTATCTTTGATGGGCAAGCAGGCCGAGTCGGTCGCGGAATACCTCCGCAAGGGCAAGCAGATCTACGTCGAAGGCCGTCTTCGCACGCGCTCGTGGGACGACAAGGAAGGGAACAAGCGAACCACGACCGAAGTGATTGCGAACCGCGTGGTTCTGCTGGGCAGCGCCGGCGGCGGCGGGCCCCGTCGCGAGAGCACGGAGCGCGATGACGCCGGCCACGAGCCGGTCGGACACGAGCCGGCCGCCTCGATGCCCGGCGACGACGAAGTGCCTTTCTAGAGAGGGATGAGGAGCGAGGGGTCAGCGACGAGGGATGGCGATTTCGCATTGCGCTTCCCCCGTCGTTGACCGATCTTTCCCCGCGGAGTGCTCCGGGCAGCCCGTGAGCGCTACGTCAGCTGCGCGTCTTCCCGCCCGTACCGATCTTCCAGCCGCACCACGTCATCCAGTTCCGGGGTCGAGACCTCGAAGATATCGCAGTCCTCCAGCGCGGTCATCCGGTGCACAGTTTTCGGTGCGACGTGCACACGGTCGCCTGGTTTCATCTCGAGGCGCGTCAGTGAGCCCCCCTCTTCGATCTCGAACAGCAGGTGTCCCGCCCAGAGGAGAATCGTCTCCTCTTTGCGGTTGTGGTACTGCAGGCTGAGGGCGTGGCCCGCGTTCACGTGCAGGATCTTCCCCACGTAACGGTCGGTCTTCGCCCAGTGCAGCTCGTATCCCCAGGGCTTCTCCACTTTCGTGTAATCAGCGCTCCCCACTCGTGCCTCCTCTGCCGGACTTTCGGTTCGTCGACTCGCTGTGCGCCGGAACGCGCGGCAGCCCGCGCGCCAGGCATCGCTCGATGTCGGAGGCCGTCGCGAGGCGCATGACCCGCCGGGCCAGCCGACGCGCTGCGCCCGAATCCAGTTTCCGTACGACGGATCGCGCGACGGGAATCGCGGCAGGGCTCATGCTGAAGTCTGCGAGTCCCAGGCCAATCAGCAGCGGCAGGATGCCGGGGTCCGCCGCCATCTCGCCGCACAACGACACCGGAAGGTGTCGCCTGGCCGCAGCCCTGATGATCGCGCGCAGCGTCCTCAGGACCGCCGGGTGCAGCGGTTCGAACAGATGGGAAACGCGCGCGTCGGTCCGGTCGACAGCCAGCGAGTACTGGATCAGGTCGTTCGTCCCGATGCTGAAGAAATCCGCCTCGCGGGCGAGCAGGTCAGCGGTCACGGCGGCCGAGGGAATCTCGATCATCACGCCGACTGGCGGCAGCGTCTCCACCGCCTCGCCCCGCTCCGACACGTCCCTTGCGGCCTCGAGCAGCACCGCTTTCGCCTCGCGGAACTGCTCCAACCCAGACACGAACGGAAAGATGATGCGCAGGCGGCCGTAGCGGCTGGCCCTGAGCAGCGCCCGTAACTGCACCTTGAAGAAGTCCGGTCTCGCGAGGCTGAGTCGAATCGCCC
>DASVIS010000038.1:0-3757 GCA_036381995.1 Vicinamibacterales bacterium
GTTCCCCTCCGCCACCAGGCGCGGGAAGAGGTAGACCTCCGCCCCTCTGCGCGCTGTGGCAGGGTTGAGCACGCCCAGTGCCTCGGCCGGCTCGCCGGCGAGCGGCGACATGACGACGCCCAGCCGCTCGAGGCGGAACGCGGGCGCGCCGATGGAACGCGCCTCGGTTCGCTGGTTCGCGGTCATCCGGCTGCGACAGCCTGCGGCTGCCTCATCCCTTGACGCCCGAACCGAGATTCGACTCGATGAACTGGCGCTGGAAGATGACGAAGACGACGACCGCCGGGATGACGAGGACCACGGCCCCGGCCAGGATCGAGCCGAACGGGTTCGCGGCCCGCGCGGCGACCGTCGAGATGTAGTTCGCCAGGGCCACGGCGAGCGGCTGGAGGTCGTGCTGCTTTGTGATCAGGAACGGCCACAGGAACTCGTTCCAGGGCCCGATGAAGGTCACGATCATGGCCGTGATGATCGCCGGCCGCGCCAGCGGGATCGCGATCTGGCGCAGGATCACCAGCTCGGAGGCGCCGTCGATGCGGGCCGAGTCGAACAGGTCGCGCGGCAGCTGCTTGAAGAACTGGCGGAAGATGAACACCGCCGTGGCGTTCACCGCGAAGGGCAGGATCATCCCCAGATAGCTGTCCGCCAGGCCGTACGTCCGCACGATGAGCACGTAGAGCGGAATCATGAACAGCTGGAATGGCAGGATGAGGATCAGGAGCATCGCGTTCAGCACGAGGCTGCGCCCGCGAAACTCGAGCTGGGCCAACGCGTATCCCGCCAGCAGGCCGAACACGAAGGTCGCCAGCAGGACGCCCGCAGTGAAGATCCCGGAGTTGATCAGCGTGCGGACCAGGTCGACCTGGGCATTGATGTCGGCGAAGTTGCCGAGGGTCAGGTTGGCAGGGTTCGGGAAGGCTCCCGAAAGGTCGGTGTTCGGCTCCCGCTGGAGCGCCCCGACCACCATGTAGTAGAAGGGGAACAGGAACAGGAGGGCGCCGGCCACGAGCGCGGCCATGCCCGGCACGCGGTGCCAGGACATGCGCCCGGCCGACTTGTCCGGGCTGACTCGCAGCGCCGATGGTTTCGTCGCGACCGAGGTGGTCATTGGCTATTCCCTCTCGATCACGAAGCGATTGATCGCCGAGATGACGAGGACGATGGCCGCGAGGGCGATCCCGATCGCCGAGGCATATCCCGCGTGACCCTGCTGGATGCCCTGCTGGTACATGAGGAGCACGGGCGACACGGAGGCTCCATCGGGGCCACCACCGCCGGTGAGCAGGTACGGCTCGGTGAACAGGTTGGCCCCGACGATCGTGGCCAGGACGACGACCAGGGCCGTCACGGAACGCACGCCCGGCACGGTGATCGCCGTGAAACGTCGAACGGTGCCGGCGCCGTCGACCTCCGCGGCCTCGTAGAGCTCCTTCGGGATGTTCTGGAGCGCGGCCAGGTAGAGGAGCACGTAGAAGCCGAGCTGCTTCCAGGTCACCACGAGGGCGATCACGGGCATCGCCCAGAAGTCGCTGACCAGCCACGAGGGACTGGGCGCCAGCGGTCCGAGCACGCCGTTCAGGAGCCCGCTGCCGGAGAACAGCCACAGCCAGACGCCGATGACGGCGACGCTGGCGGTCACGTAGGGGATGTAGTAGGCGACTCGGAAGAAGGTGCGGAACGGAAGCTTCGAGTTGAGCGCCGCGGCCAGAACGAGCGACAGCAGCACCGTCAACGGGACGTTGATGATGATGAACTCCGCCACGTTGAGGATCGAGCGCTGGAAGACCGAGTCGCTCAGGACCCGCGCATAGTTGTCGAGCCCGACGAACGGGCGCGCGACGTGGGCTCCGGGCGCGGCGAAGAAGTAGTCGTAGAACGAGATCTCCAGCGCCACCAGGAGCGGGTAGGCGAACAGGCCCCCGAGGAAGAGGACGTAGGGGGCGACGAACGCATAGCCGATCGGGTCACGCCCGAACAGCCTGCGCCTCCGCCCCCCGCGTGCGGCGGCTACGACCGCCATGGTCTCAATTCCCGCTGACGAGCGTCGTGATCTTGTCGGCGGCGGCCTTGAAGGCCTGGTCGATCGGCGTCTTGCCGAAGATCACCGACTTGCTGTAGGCGTCGCGGAAGGTCTGCCACACCTCGACCGAGTTCGGTACGTTCGGCACTTCGACCGTGCGGCTGGCCTGGTCGGCGAAGGCCGCGTACTCCGGGTGCGCCTTGAAGTAGTCAGGATAGGCGCCCACCACGTCGGTGCGCATCGGCATCTGGCCTGTCAGGGTGAGGAGCTGCCCGTCAACGTCCTTGCTCGTCGAGAACTTCAGGAAGGCCCAGGCGGTGCCGAGGTTCTTGCAGCTGATGTACATCCCGATCGACTTCTCGTCGCTGAACGTGTGGATGTCCTTGGGATCCATGCCATCCTTGGTCGGCACCGGCACGGCGCCCCACTTGACCTTGTCGCCGTAGACCGAGATGGCCCAGGGTCCGACGATTGCCATGGCCGCCTTGCCGTCGGCGAACGAGTCGCCCTTGTACGCCTCATTCGGCACGAGCTTCGCGTCGTACAGGCTCTTCCAGAAGTTCGCCACTGCCAGCCCGTCGGCGTTGGAGAACAGCGGCTGGCCGCCATCCACCAGGGCCTTGCCACCGCTCTGGGCGACGAACAGCGGGTAGAAGTCGAACCAGGGCTGGTAGAACTCGGACGTCGGCGCTGGCCAGATTGCCGCCTGCACCCCGCCCTTGGCGACGAGGGTCTTGGCCGTCGCGAGGAAGTCAGCGTAGGTCTTCAGCGGCGGGTTGTCCGTGGCGATGCCGGCCTTGGTGAAGACCGTCTTGTTGTAGAAGATCATGACCGGGTTCGTCTTCCACGGCATCTGGTAGAACTTGCCGTCGGAGGACTTGTACTGGCTTGCCCGGTCGCCCGTGCGGGCCGCGATGTAGCTGGCCCCGTCGGGGAAGCTGTCGAGCGCCACGAGGCCGCCGGCCTTCTGGAACTGGGGCACCGCCGCCGGCGCCGTGTTGTAGATCAGGCACGGGGTGTTTCCCGCCGTGATCGAAGCGCCGATGACCTCCTCGGAGCTGGTGCCCGCCGGGATCTCCTCGCCCGTGACGACCTGGTCGGGATGGTCCTTGTTCCAGGCGGTCACGACCGCCTTGCCCCAGGCAACCTCCTCGGCGTTGTTCGAATACCAGATCTTGATGGCGCCGGTAGCGCCCGCGGCACTCGCGGCGGCGCCACTGGCGGCGGGGCCACTGCTGGCGGCGGCGCCACTGGCGGCGGCGCCACTGCTGGCGGCGGCGCCACTCCCGCCCCCGTTGTCGCCAATGCACCCGGCGGTGACGAGGATCAGGGCGGTCGCCATGCCGCCAACTCGGAACCACGTGCGAGACATGGATCTACCTCTCGACTGTTCGACCGCAGTTCGGAGAACCCGTGGAGGGCATCGCGAGGCTCGCTCGGCCCACCCCGGATTGGATGTGACGACGGCGAGTCGGCGCGACCCCAATCTGGATCTCCCGTTCCCTTCGCACGCCGCAGCCGCCGGCGCGTCGGAGGCATCGGTTAGTGTCACGTCAAGCCATCGCGGAGTCATTACGATCCGTCATGGGCCTCGTGATGAAGCTTCCCGGTTCGACGACGCGCACCCTGGCGGCCCTGGCAGGGCGCCCGCGCTGTAGGGCCACCGCGTGGCGCGCAAAGGCGGCCCAGCTCGGGAGCTGGATGAAGGGTTACCGGGCCGACGACCTGTTTCGGCCG
>DASVIS010000039.1:0-11938 GCA_036381995.1 Vicinamibacterales bacterium
GGACACCTCCGGACGCGGTCGTCCAGGCAATTGAAGAACTTGTAGATACCCTTCGGCCGGATCCCGCTGGCGTCGGCCGGCAACCGATAGATGCCCTCATACGCGGAACCCAGGGCATCCGATCGCTCGGTGCCGTCGAAGTAGGCGCCGAACATCTGCTCGCGCCGGCGCCTCGCCCCCGCGCGAATCGCGTCGGCCAATGCCAGTTCGTCGGGCCGGATCTTCTTGACCACACAGATTGGCAGTGCAATGGCAGATCCGTGCCAGTCGGCATGAGACGAAACTGGCCGGATCTCAGACCGCCCACTCTCCTCCCTCCGCATCGGGCCCAGCCCGCATCCCGCGGCCGAACACTCGGATGTCCGGCGCCGAACAATGTCGGCGCTGCACGCAACCTGCCCGGCGGATGTCGATCATCGCGAGAATCGGTTTACACTGCAGGGATGATTGCCCTGCTGCGTTCGTTCGCCGTCGGTGGCGCTCTCCTTCTCCTGGCTGGGACACAGCCGCTCGCCCGACAGGCTCCTGCGCCGGCCTCGCCGGAGAAGGACCTGTTCTCCGCCTGCTGCGGCGAACTGCGGTACCGCATGATTGGCCCCTTCCGTGGCGGACGCACGAAGGCCGCTGTTGGCGTTGCGGACCAGCCGAACGTGTTCTACATCGGCGTCTGCAACGGGGGGGTGTGGAAGACGACGGACTACGGCCGTGTCTGGGTTCCAATCTTCGACGACCAGCCGACCGGGTCGATCGGCGCGATTGCGGTCGCGCCGTCCAATGCGAACATCGTCTACGTCGGCAGCGGTGAGGGTCTGCAGCGCCCGGACCTCTCCACGGGCGACGGCATCTACAAGTCAACCGACGCCGGAAAGACGTGGCGGCATCTCGGCCTGCGTGACGGCCAGCAGATTCCACAGATCGCAGTGGACCCGAAGAACCCGGACCGGCTGTGGGTGGCCGTGCTCGGACACCCCTACGGCCCGAACGAGGAACGTGGGATCTTCCGCTCCACCGACGGCGGCGCGACCTTCCAGAAGGTCCTCTACAGGGACGAGAACACCGGCGGCATCGATGTCATGCTCGATCCTTCCAATGCAGACGTCGTCTACGCCGTGCTGTGGGAGGCCAGGCAGGCGCCCTGGGAGAACGGCGACTTCAGCGGCCCAGGCAGCGGCCTCTACAAGTCTGCTGACGGCGGCACGACCTGGCGCCACATCACGACAGGCCTGCCCGCGTTCGAAGGAGACAACCTCGGACGGATCGGCCTTGCCGTCGCCCCGAGCAATCCCCGCCGCGTCTTCGCCACCGTGCAGGCCGACCGCAACGGCGGACTCTACAGGTCCGAGGATTCCGGTGAAACCTGGACTCTCGTCAATGACGATCCCTTCGTCACCGAGCGCGGCGACGACTTTGCCGAGGTCAAGGTCGACCCGAAGGATCAGGACATCGTGTATTCGGCGAGCGTCGTCACCTGGAAGTCGTTGGACGGCGGGAGGACTTTCTCCGCGCTGCGCGGCGCGCCCGGCGGAGACGACTATCACCGCCTGTGGATCAACCCGGGCAACCCCGAGATCATCCTGCTCGCGTCGGACCAGGGGGCGGTCGTCACCGTGAACGGCGGACGGACGTGGAGTTCCTGGTACAACCAGCCGACCGCGCAGTTCTACCACGTCAGCACCGACAACGCCTTTCCCTACCGCGTGTGCGGCGGCCAGCAGGAAAGCGGGTCCGCGTGCGTGTCGAGCCGCGGCGACGATGGGCGGATCACGTTCCGCGACTGGCACCCTGTCGGCGTGGAGGAATACGGCTACGTTGCGCCCGATCCCCTCGATCCGGATATCGTCTATGGCGGGAAGATCAGCCGCTACGATCGCCGCAACGGCGTGGTGCAGGACATCTCCCCCGTGATGCTCCGCGGCGAGGGGAACGACTACCGCGTGATCCGCACGCAACCGGTCCTCTTCTCACCCCTCGATCCGAAAACGCTGTACTTCGCGTCGAACGTCGTCTGGAAGACGACCGACGGCGGGCAGCACTGGACGGCCATCAGTCCCGATCTCACGCGAGCGACATGGGATGCGCCGGCCACCGTCGGCACGTTCCGCGGCACGCCCGCGGCGAAGGCCTCGCGACGCGGTGTCGTCTACACGATCGCGCCGTCTCCAATCGAAGCTGGCCGCATGTGGGCCGGGACGGACGATGGCCTCATCCACCTCACGACGGACGGTGGGAGGAACTGGGCGAACGTCACGCCGCCGGAGTTGACTCCGTGGGCCAAGGTGTCGCTGATGGACGCCTCGCACTTCGACGCCAACAGTGCCTACGCCGCCGTCAACACGCTCCGCCTCGACGACCTGCGGCCGCACATCTACCGCACGCGCGACAGCGGCCGGACATGGGCACACATCACGGCTGGCATCTTGGATGGAGGCACGGTCAATGCGGTGCGGGAGGATCCCCAGCGGCGCGGCCTGCTCTTCGCGGGCACCGAGCAGGCGGTCTACGTCTCCTTCGATGACGGGGACCACTGGCAGTCCCTGCGACTGAACATGCCTGCGTCGTCCATCCGCGATCTCGTGGTGAAGGACGATGACCTCGTCGTCGCCACGCACGGCCGGTCGTTCTGGATCCTGGATGACATCACTCCCCTGCGACAGGTGAGCAAGACGATTGTCGGCGCCAGCGTGCATCTCTACGAGCCGCGGGAGGCGTGGCGCGTGGTATGGAGCAAGTACACGGACACGCCGCTGCCTCCCGACGAGCCGGCAGGGCAGAACCCGCCAGACGGTGCGGTCATCAACTACTGGTTGAAGTCGCCCGCGTCCGGTCCGGTGGTGATCGAGATCCTGGATGGCTCGGGCACCATCGTGCGCCGGACCTCGAGCGCCGACCCGGCTCCGCCCGTGAAGGATGTCCGCAACTGGCCGGCGTACTGGCTCAGGCCCGTACGCGTGCCGTCCGCCGTCGCGGGGATGCACCGATTCGTCTGGGACTTGCACTACCCTCCGCCGAAGGCGTTCGAGTTCTCCTACCCGATCTCCGCCACGCCGGGCGACACCGCGCTGGAACCGAAGGGCCCCTGGGTGATGCCAGGAACCTATACGGTGCGCCTGACACTGGAAGGCGTCACCGTGACGCAACCGCTGGTGGTGAAGATGGATCCGCGGGTGAAGACGCCGCGTGAGGCGCTTGGCCGGCAGTTCGCGCTGTCGATGCGGCTCTACGATGCCATCGCGCGCGTGCACGACGAAATCACGCGCATCGAGGGTCCGCAAGCCGCGGCGGGCGCTCGAGGCACCGGGGCCGAAGATTCCCCGGCATGGTCAGGACCAGCGGCACACCTGCGGGGACTCCACGACCAGCTCCTCCGCATCTACGGCACGTTGCAGGAAGCCGACGTCGCGCCGACGGCGGCGGTGGTAGCGGCGGCCGAATCCCTGCTGAACCAGGCCGTCACGATGAAACGATAGCGGTTCGGCCACGCCCTGTGTGTCGCACGTCCCTGATGGCGGTCGAGGGATTCGAGGGGGCGGTCCCATCTCGGCCACGAGTCGCGCACATGCTAGTGCCGGCCCGGCGAGGCCAGCGAGTGCCGGTGCATCTTGACCGCGCTCGGTGTGAGGGCGAGGCCACCGCGGGCCGTGCATCGAAGCTCGGCTGGCATCATCCGCCCCACGTCGAAGACGGCATCGATGGTCTCATCGAGTCCGATCGGATTCTGGTACCCACCCATCACCAGATCGGCGCAGACGAACGCGGACGCCGCACCGGCCGCGTTCCTGGTGTGACATGGGATCTCAACCATCCCCTGCACGAGGTCGCACACCGTGCCCATGGTGTTCTGGAACGCGATCGCGGCCGCGTCGGCCGCCTGTCGGGCCGTGCCGCCGGCCGCTTCGACCACGGCAGCGGCAGCCATCGCACCAGCCGCGCCGATCTCGACCTGGCAGCCGGCCACCTCGGCGGCGAACGTCGCGCGGAACGACACGATCAGTCCGATCGCCGATGCGGCGAACAGTGCGCGGGCCGCTGCCTCCAGGTCGAGCCCCCGATCCTCGACCAGCGACACGAGGACGCCGGGCAGCACGCCCGCCGATCCGCCGGTCGGCGCCGCGCATACCACGCCCATCGCACCGTTCACGTGCATGACGGCCATCGCCCGAGCCGCAGCCCGGGTGTGCAGCCCGCCGATCGCCACGCGCCCTGCGGCTTCGGCGTCCATCACCTTGCGGGCGGTCGGCGCGAGCAACTGCATCGACGGCGCGGACGTGCTGAGGCCGGCCTGGACGGCTCCGCGCATGATCTCGAATCGTCGCACCATCTCCTGGTTCAGCGCTGGTTCGACGAGGCCAAGCAGCTCCGCTTCGTAGGCGAGGCCCACCCGACCGAGCGACCATCCCCGATCTTCAGCCAGCGCGACCATCCGCGAACTGGACGTGAACAGCGGCCGGCCACGCTTGGCAAAACCAATCGGCGGGGTTTCGCGGAGGAACACGACGTCGGGCCGGGCCCGCAACCCGGCACGGACGCGGGCGCCCAGCGGCGTCGCGCGGGGCACGACGAGCAATCGCACGTGACCACGCTGCAGGCTCGCGCTCCCCCCGGCGGCTGCGCCGTCGGCTTCGAGCACCTCCCGCACGGCAGCCTCCGCGCCGTCCTGCACTTCTGCGAGCGCACAATACGTTTCACCGGTCAGCCGAACCGGCCAGCCATCCACCCTCGTCACCTCGATCGCTCCGCCTCCCACGGACTTCGCTTGCAGCGTGGATTGCTCTCCAGTCGCCGATGCGATTTCGATCGCCGCCGTGTTCGGGTGGTCGGCGCCGGCCATCGGCTCAATCGCAAACGTCAGGGCGAGCCCCGCCCCAGCAGCCTCGTCGAGGGCGTCGAAGAACCTCGGGTCGGTGAGCGACCATCCAAGCAGGCCCGCGGCAAAGGCCCGATCCGCGCCCTGTTCCCGGTAGACCGCGGCGTAGGACCCCGCCGGGTCGAACGTGACTCGCGCACGCACGGGCGGCGCGCCGAGAAGCGCGCGCGCGAGCACCGCAATGTGATAGGAGCCAGCCGTGTGCGAGCTGGACGGCCCCCGCATGACGGGGCCGAGGATGTCGTTGAAGATTCCAGGCACTCGGTCGGTCACGATCGAAGGGTAACACTCCTTCCCGCTCTATGCTATCGTGACGGGCCCGGAGACTCGACGCATGCACCTTCAACTCATCGACTGGATCATCGTCGCGTTTTCGCTCCTGGTTTGCTTCGTCCCGGCGCTCTTCTTCGGCAAGCGGGCCGGCAAGAACACGTCGGAGTTCTTCGCCTCCGGGCGGGCCGTCCCCTGGTGGCTGGCCGGGCTCTCGATGGTGGCGACCACGTTCAGCAGCGACACCCCGAACCTGGTCACCGATATCGTCCGGCGCAACGGCGTCGCAGGCAACTGGGTGTGGTGGGCGTTCGTGCTGACCGGTGTGTCCACGGTGTTCTTCTACGCCCGACTCTGGCGGCGGTCGGGCGTCATGACCGACCTCGAGTTCTACGAAATCCGCTATTCGGGCAGGGCCGCCGGCGTCGTGCGCGGGTTCCGCTCGGTGTATCTGGGGCTCCTGTTCAACTGCATGATCATGGCGACCGTCAACCTGGCCGCCTGCAAGATCGCCGGGGTGCTGTTCGGCCTCGAGCGCTGGCAGACGCTCGCGCTGGTCGGCACTCTCAACGTGGTGTTCGCGACGCACTCGGGACTCTGGGGCGTCCTCGTCATCGACATGGTGCAGTTCTTCATCAAGATGACGGCGGTCATCGCCGCCGCGTACTTTGCGCTGCAGGTCCCGGCCGTAGGCGGCCTGACCGGCTTGATCACGAAGTTGTCAGCGACGAAGGGTCCCGGAGGTCTCAATTACCTGAACATCCTGCCTGACTTCACCAACAACTGGGACATGGCCGTGGCCGTGTTCGTCATGCCGATCGCGGTCCAGTGGTGGGCAGTCTGGTACCCGGGCGCGGAGCCTGGTGGCGGCAGCTACATCGCGCAGCGGATGCTCGCATCGAAATCCGAGAAGGACGCTCTCGGAGCTGTTCTCTTCTTCAACATCGCGCACTACGTCCTGCGCCCCTGGCCGTGGATCATCGTCGGTCTCTGCTCGATCATCGTGTACCCGCAACTCTCCGACATCCAGACCGCGTTCCCGCACCTCGACCCGACCCTGATCGGACATGACACCGCCTACCCGGCCATGCTCAAGTTCCTGCCCGTGGGCTTCATCGGGCTCATGGTGGGCGGCCTGATCGCGGCCAACTCGTCGACGATCCTGACGCACCTCAACTGGGGCGCCTCGTACCTGGTCCACGATTTCTACCGCCGGTTCATCAAGAAGGACGCGAGCGAGAAACACTACGTCGCCGTCGGCCGCATCGTCACCGTCATCCTGTTCTTCGCGTCGTCCGCGCTCGTGTTCGTGCTCGACACGGCCAAGGACGCCTTCGACGTCATCCTGCAGATAGGCGCCGGCACGGGGCTCCTCTACCTGGTGCGGTGGTTCTGGTGGCGCGTGAACGCGTGGTGCGAAGTCGTGGCGATGCTCGGCTCGTTCGCGGTCTCGCTCGCCATCCTGATCCTGGCGAAGAACGGACTGCACCTCAGCACTCACGTGGCGCTGCTCGTCACGATCGCCGTGACGACCATCTGCTGGATTCTCATGGCCTATGTGGGCCCGGAGACGGATCGCGAGACGCTCATCGCGTTCTACACCAAGGTGCGGCCGTTCGGGCCGGGCTGGGAGCGCATTCGGATCGAGGCGGGACTCGGCAAGGACGAGTTGCGCACGACCCGCGACAACATTCCGCTCGCGCTGCTTGGATGGGTCGCGGGCTGCACCACGATCTGGTCGGCGCTCTTCGCGGTCGGAAATGTCCTCTACGGACGCACGCCGTATGCGCTGGGCCTGCTCGGCGTTTTCGTCGTATCGGGGCTGGCGCTGATTTACGTGGTCCGGCGGCTGTGGCCGGACGAGGCCGTGGCGGAAGTGCAGTAGGAAGCGGGCAGGCCTCGAGCCGTGGGCCCTCAGCCACTCATAGCAGTTTCGAGTCCAGTTCCGGGTGCCTGAGAACGACATCCTTGACGATGTCGATCCAGGTGTCGCGGCTGTCTTCCGGCAGTCGCTCGAACGGCAGCTTTCTCTCGGCCAACAGACCATCGACCATGTAGTCGATTTGCCTCATGAAGAACTCGTCCGTGTCACGGACCCCGTCGGCTGCCGCCTGCCCCGAGATTGGCACCTTGAACAGCAAGGTGTAGGTCTTCATCCAGTAGTCCACGAACCGCTCGATCGCTTTCTGCCGCCCGCACGCGAACTGGAGGTAGGCGTAGTTGTCGAGCACGCTCCGATCGCAGACGACGACCTCGTGGTGGGCGGATGAACGGATCTCCTCGGCCACTTGCGTGGTGAGAATCCAGGTCTGCGCATCGAGCGAGGTCTTCCGATTGATCGGCAGTGGCGAGAGCCGGGCCACCTCCTTGACCATGTCTACATTGATGCCCTGGCGCTTGAGCGCCGAGGCGAGATCGTAGCAGAGCGTCGTCTTGCCGACGCCGTGGGTACCGATGAAGGCGAGTTTCATTGCGCGGGCAGACTATCGGCTCGCATGCGGAGTGTCAAGCGACCTGCCGAGCGCGGTGAGAAGCCCTCGGAAATCGTCGGGATAAGGACAGCCGATCTCGAGAGGGGTACCGGTCACCGGGTGCCGCAGCCGCAGCGCCCACGCATGAAGCATCACCCGGCCCACGGGTGCTCCCGCGATCGTCTCCGCACCCCCATACCGCGTGTCACCAAGAATCGGAAGCCCTCCGATCGCCAGATGCGCCCTGATCTGGTGCTTGCGGCCGCCGGCCGGCCGCGCCTCGATGAGCAGCGCCGCGCCGAGGCGCTGACGGATGGTGAACGCCGTCTCTGCGGTCAGCCCGCCCGCCGCCGCCCGCATCCGCGCGCGACGTCCGGCGCCAGCCAGAGCGAGCGGAGTGCGCTCGATCCAGGTGTCCGGCAGCACCACGGCCGAGCGTGCCACCAGCGCGCGATACACCTTCTCGACCTGATGGTCGGCGAACGCGCGTGCCAGGGAGGCGTTCGCTGTGGGGTCGATCGTGAAGAGCATCACGCCCGAGGTGTCGACATCGAGGCGATGGTGGAGACCGAGGTAGGGCTCCGACACGGGACGGCCACCCGACCGCGCGGACAGCGCGTCGCGCAGGAGGGTGAAGAGGTCGGGCCGTCTCCTGTCGGCGGTGGCGTGCACGAGAAGGCCGGCAGGCTTGGCCACGGCAAGGAGCCAGGCGTCCTCATACAAGATCTCGATCGCAGGCCCGCCTTCGACGACGCCGGGGCCAGGAAAGGTCCGCGCGAGGTCGATCCTCGCTTCGAGACGATGCCCGGCCTGAAGAGGTAATCCCGGGCGACGGACCGGCCGACCGTCGAGCAGGACGGCTCCAGCCATCACGAGCCGCCGGATGGCCGATTTCGACAAGTCACGACCGAGCTCACCGGGCAGCCATTGTGCGAGCGCCCTATCGAGACGCATCCCGACTTGCGAAGAGGAGATTCTCAGCCGGAGGCGTGTGCTGCGCACTCCGACATTATGGCCCACCGGAACACGGGGCGGGCCTTCGCATCACCCGGAGTGGGCATTAGCCTGGTGGGGCGTGCGATTTCCTGCTGACGGACGGCGCCCGGCTTGGTAGGATGAGAGCCACTCATCCGTGGAAGGTCCCATGTCCAAAGCTGCGTTGCCCCACTTCTTGCTTGCGCTCGTGTGCTGTTCACTCAGCATTCTCGCCGGCTGTCGTCCATCGACCGCCGTGGCGTCACAACAGGGCACTGCGGCCGTCCCCGCCTCCAGAGCATCGGACTCGGTGCCTGGCGAGGATCGGTCCCTCACGGACACCGCGCGTGTACTGGCCGGGCTGCCACTCGATCCGTCGAGCCGACTGGCGGCCGTGGCGGCCAGGCCCGAGTGGCAGGCGTGGCAGAGGGAATTCGACGGCCAGTGGACGCAGGCGACCCAGGAGAGATTCGCCCAGATGGCCGCGTGGCGAGACCGGGAACTGAAGTCGGTGACGGGCGCCTGCACCACTCTGATGTACCCGTTCAGCGGTCCGGACATCCTGAATGCCTGGATGCTGTTTCCCGACTGCAAACGTTTCGTCCTGTTCGGCCTCGAACAGCCTGGGTCGCTCCCCCCCCTCGAGCGTCTGTCGGCCGAGCGGCTGGCGCGGCTTCTCGATGAGACCCGACACGCCCTGAACGACCTCCTGGCGCGAAACTACTTCATCACGAAGCACATGCTGCAGGACACCGCGGCGCCGGAGTTGCATGGGACGTTGCCGCTGATGGCGGTATTCCTCGTGCGGATGAACGCCCAGCTCCTCAGCGTGCGCGACATGGAAATCGGTGAAGACGGGCGGCTGCGTCCACGCACGCCTCCGTCGAGAGAACGCCGCGCGGCCTCAGCCGTCGAACTGGTGTTCGCGCGGCCGGGCCACGAGTCCCAGACCGTCGTCTACTTCCGCGCGCAGGCCGACGACAAGGTCATCAACCAGCATCCCGGAGTCCTGCCTTTCCTCGAGCGGGAAGCGCCGTTTGCGACGTTCCTGAAGTCGGCCTCGTACCTCCTTCACGGGACCCAGTTCACCGCCGTCCGCAATCTCCTGCTGCGAAAGTCGCGGCTCATCCTCGAAGACGACTCCGGCATCCCGCTGCGTTTTCTCGAGACGCCGGAGTGGAGCGTGGCGCTCTACGGCAGGTACCAGAAGCCGATCAAGGATTTCAACTACGGTTACCAGGTCGACATGGCCAAGGCGTACTCGGACGAGCGAGCGGTGAAGCCGCTGACCTTCTCGTTCGGGTACCACTGGGAAACCGGTTCGGCCGCGGTGCTCCTGGCCGTGAAGAACACGTCAGCGCCGGGGCGGTAGGCTCTGCGTTCGCCCGGCGGCCGGTCCGACACCTGCGATGTGAAGAGCACTCATCACCTTTTTCGTCCTCACTTCCTATCCGGAGGCCCGCTGATGACCCCGCGCAAGGCGCCTGACAGCCCCGCTGGCCCGACCCTGTCGCCGGCGTCGTTCCCGCAGCTCGAATCGTTCTTCAGCGGGTACCTCCACGAGGACTTCCTCGTGGAATACGGATCTCCTGAAGGCGCTCTTCGGACGTGGCGGATGGACGCCAGCGCCAAGGAGAGCCAGCAACTGGACCGCGAGGCCGCACGATTGCTCGCCGCGGCCGCCAGGATACCGTTTGATACGATCGCCGCGTTCGTCCGCCGCGATCTCGCGAGCGCATGGAGGCCGTCGGACGTCGCTCGCCTGCAGAAGCTGTTCGCGCCGCTGCCGAAGCGGTCCCGGCGATGATCGGGTATTCCCGCGCGGCGCGCGCGCTCGTGCTCTTCGTGTCGATGGTTCTCCTGCCGGCTCTGCCCCGGGGCCAGGCCACGCCCGCTCCCCCGCCGTCGACCGCCACCGAGGCCGATCTCCTGGGTCGCCTTGCGGACGAAGTGGCGCGCGAGGTGGAACAACTGCGCGGCTGGAAGTTCAAGCGGCCGGTGAAGAAGCAACGGGTTCCGGTCAGTCGCGCGCGGCAGGATATCCGGCGGATGCTCCTCGCGTCGGACAAGCCCGGGCATCGCGCCGGGCTGCAGGCCTTCCTGAGGGTGGCCGGCCTGATTCCGCCCGACTGCGATCTGCTCGAAACCAGCCTGACGGTGCTCGACCAGCAGGTGGCGGGATACTACGAACCGGCGGCGCGGACGCTCCGGCTCGTCGATCGCCCGAACCCGATGCCGACGTTCGTCGAGCGGATGATCCTCGCCCACGAACTGACGCACGCACTGGACGATCAGTACGTGGATCTCGCCGACCTGATGAAGCCGGGCAGCGGGACCGAGGACACCGACTTCGTCGCGACCGCGCTCGGTGAGGGTTCGGCCACCTCTCTGATGCTGCAGAACATGTTCGCGGCGCAGAAGTCCGGCCGGTTCAACTTCACCGACCTGTCGCAGTATGTGGCCGACGAGCTCGAGCGCGCGCGCACGATCGAGCAGCTTCCGCCCTACTTCTCCGCCATGTTCGGCTCCTATGTCGTCGGCGCGGCGTTTCTCGCCAAGGGCGATCTGTCCACGCTCCTGTCGCAGCCCGACAATCGCGCGATCGGTGAAGCGCTGCTCGAGGCACGCCACATGCTCCCGCGCTCCAGCGAACAACTGCTGCACGCCGAGAAGTACTGGGACCCCGCCCGCCGCGACGAACCGGTCGTGATCAACGACAAGTCGATGGCGCTCTGGCTGGCCAGGCCCGGCCGTCGCATCGTCCATCGCAACACGCTGGGCGAACTGCTCACAGCAATCCTCACCGAGCCACGCGACAGGCCTCGCGACCTGACGAAGCTGCAGTCGGTCGGCGCGTGGACGAACGCCGGAGCCACGGGCTGGGGCGGCGATCGCTTCTACCTGATGGCGAACCGTTCCGGATCCGAGGCGCTGCGCTTTATGAAAGGACTGCAGGGCGTGTGGGTGACCGCGTGGGACAGCCCCAAGGATCGCGACGAGTTCCTGGCCGCCCTCGAGCGAGGCTCACCGCCGCCCAATTCCACATCGGCTGCGGTCGGTCGCCAGGTGGCGGTGGTGTTCGTGGCGATCGACGAAGCCGAACGCGCGTCGCTGCTCAGCCGCCTCAGTGCGCTGCCGCTGCCGATGACGCGCGGCGGCCGGCCGTGGAAGCAGTAGAAGCTGTAGGAGGTTTCAGCGTGTTCAAGTCCGCGCTTGTCGGTCTGGCCACCTTCGCTCTTGCCACGATCGTCGTCACAGGCCAGGCGAAGAGTCCTCGCACGACACCCCCGCCCGCGCAGATCGACTCGCTGGCGACCGTGTTCAGCGGTTCCAATGGGGCGGTGACCGACACCAATGG
>DASVIS010000040.1:0-12120 GCA_036381995.1 Vicinamibacterales bacterium
CTCGTCGTGGAGATCCGGCGGGCCGAGGAGCAAATTGCCCGGTACCGGTCAGGTCTTCTCCCGCAGTCGTCTGCGGTCCTCGATGCGGCGCGCGCCAGCTATCTTGGCGGGCGCGGCGATTTCGCCTCGGTGCTCGATGAGTTTCGGCGGTGGATCGACATCCGCGTCGAGCTCGCGCGCCGAGAGGCGAGCCGCTTCGCCGCCCGCGCGCAGCTGGACGTACTCGTCAACCCGGCCGAACACGGCGACTGGGGACACGGCGTTCGGCAGGAACAGACATCGCCGAAGGAGTCACGATGATGAGTGGATTACTTCGTTCTTCGCGTCGCTCCTTCTCACGCCGCGCCGGGTGGGTGCTGGTGCTGGTGGCCGTGGCTGCCGTGACCGTCGTGGCCGCAGGGGGCTGTGGCCGCGGCGAAGGTGGCGCCGTGCAGAGAGCCGCCGCGCCGAAGCTGATGTACCACTGTCCGATGCACCCCGAGGTGGTTTCGGACAAACCCGGGGAGTGTCCGATCTGCGGCATGCGCCTGGTCCCGATTCCGACCACGAACGCCGCTGGAGCCGTGACGCCCCCCACGTCCTCCGCAGAGGGGCAGCCGCGGCCGGCCGGTGAGCACGTGCCGTCGGTGATGGAGATCGGTGTCGACCGCGCACGCCTCGCGGGGGTGCGCAGCGTCGAGGCGACGAAGGGCAGCGTGAGGAGGACGATTCGGGCCGTGGGCACCGTTGCCGTCGACGAGACCCGAGTCCGTCAGGTGACGACGAAGGTGGCCGGGTTCGTCGAGAAGCTCTACGTCAACGCCACCGGCCAGATGGTGCACGCGGGCGAGCCGCTGCTCGAGTTGTACTCGCCGGAGTTGCTGGCCAGCCAGGAAGAGTACGTGCGGGCGCGGCAGAGCGCGGCCGAGTTCCAGAAGTCGACCTTGCCGGAGGTCCGGCGCGGCGGCGCGGAACTCGCAACCGCCGCACGCCGGCGGCTCGAGCTGTTCGACGTGCCCCGGGAGTTCCTCCAGCGGCTCGACGAGTCCGGGGACGTGCAGCGGACGATCACGTTCACGGCGCCGTTCGGCGGATTCGTCACCGGCAAGAACGTGGTCGCCGGCCAGCGGATCGAGCCCGGCATGGAACTCCTGACCGTGACGGATCTATCGCGGGTGTGGGTGATTGCACAGGTGTTCGAAGCAGAGGCACGGGCGGCGCAACCCGGGCGCCCGGCGAAGGTGACGCTGCCCTATGACTCGAGTGTTGCGCTGAGCGGGCGCATCGCATTCGTCTATCCGACACTCGATACCGAGACGCGCTCGCTGAAGGTGAGGCTCGAGTTCCCCAACCCTCGGGGAGTTCTGAAACCGGGGATGTTCGTCTCCGTGGAACTCGGGGCCGACGAGGCGACGGGCGTCGTTGTTCCGGATTCCGCCGTCCTCGATTCGGGCACGCGCCAGCTGGTGTTCGTCGAGTCGGCCCCGGGTCGTTTCACCGCGCGTGACGTGTCCGTCGCCATGCGGGCGGATGGTCAGGCGGTGATTCGAACGGGGCTCACTGCCGGCGAGCAGGTTGCCGCCTCGGCCAACTTCCTGCTCGATTCCGAATCGAAGCTCAGAAACGCCGCGCGCACGGGCGCGCAGAAGCAGCAGGAACGCTGACATGATTCGCCGCATCATCGAGTTCTCGGCTCGGAATCGGTTTCTCGTCCTGCTCGCGGCGGCCGCAGCGATCGTCGGCGCCGTGTACGTGCTGCGCGAGATCCGCCTCGACGCGCTGCCCGACCTGTCGGACACCCAAGTCATCATCTACTCCCGCTGGGACCGTTCGCCGGACATCATCGAGGACCAGGTGACGTATCCGATCACGAGCGCGTTGCTGGGGGCACCGCGCGTGAAGGCCGTTCGCGGGTTCTCGGATTTCGGGTTCTCCTACGTCTACGTGATCTTCGAGGACGGCACCGACATCTACTGGGCCAGATCCAGGGTGATCGAGTACCTGTCGAAGATTCAGGCGCGGATACCCGACGGCGTGAGGACGGAGCTCGGTCCTGACGCGACCGGGGTCGGCTGGGTGTTTCAATACGCCCTCGTCGATCGGTCGGGTACATTGAGCCTCGATCAACTCCGTTCCTATCAGGACTGGACGATGCGGTACGCGCTCCAGGCCGTTCCAGGTGTTGCAGAAGTCGCCTCGATCGGCGGGTTCGTCCGCCAGTATCAGATCACCGTCGATCCCACGAAACTGGCCGCCTACAACCTGCCGCTCGACCAGGTCGTCTCGGCGATTCGCCAGAGCAACAACGAGGTCGGCGGCCGGCTGATCGAGTTCAGCGGCAGCGAGTACATGGTTCGCGGCAGGGGGTACTCGAGGACGCCGGCGGACTTCGAACAGATCGTCGTCAAGGTGGGGCCAGGCGGAACGCCCGTGCTGCTCCGCGACATCGGGCGCGTCGAGATCGGCCCCGAGATTCGCCGCGGGGTGTCGGACCTCGACGGCCTCGGCGACACGGTCGGCGGCATCGTCGTCATGCGCCACGGGGAGAACGCTCTGAACGTGATCAACCGGGTCAAGGCCCGGTTCGCAGAGCTGAAGGCCTCGCTCCCGCCGGGCGTCGAGATCGTGACCACTTACGATCGCTCGGACTTGATCGAACGCGCCATCCAGACGCTCCGCCATGAACTGACGATCGAGATGGTGGTCGTCTCGCTCGTGATCCTGGTGTTCCTGTGGCACATTCCGTCTGCGGTCGTGCCGATCGTGACGATCCCGGTGTCGGTGCTCCTGGCCTTCATCCCGATGTACTTCCTGGGCGTCACCGTGAACATCATGTCGCTGGCGGGGATCGCCATCTCGATCGGGGTCCTGGTGGATGGGGCGATCGTGGAGGTGGAGAACGCGTACAACAAGCTCCATCTCTGGCAGGCAGGCGGCCGAAAGGGCGACTTCCACGCGGTGCGGCTCGAAGCCCTGAAGGAAGTCGGGCCATCGGTGTTCTTCTCCTTGCTGGTCATCGCGGTGGCGTTTCTGCCGGTGTTCGTGCTCGTGGACCAGGAAGGCCGGCTCTTCAAGCCGCTGGCGTATTCGAAGAACCTCGCCATGGCGATCGCGGCGGTCCTGGCCATCACACTCGACCCGGCCCTGCGGATGCTGTTCACGCGCATGGACCCGTTCACGTTCCGGCCGCGCTGGCTCTCGTGGCTGTTCACGAAGGGCCTGGTCGGCACCTACCATTCCGAGGAGCGGCACCCGATCAGCCGATCCATCTTCGCCATTTACCATCCGGCCTGCCGGTTCGTGCTGCGGTTCCCGAAGACCGTGATCCTGCTGGCGATTGTGGCCGTGCTCGCCACTGTTCCCGTGTACTGGAGGCTCGGCTCGGAGTTCATGCCGACATTGAACGAAGGGTCCATCCTATACATGCCGACGACCCTGCCAGGCATCTCGGTCGCACAGGCGGAAGAGCTGCTCCAGTCGCAGGATCGGGTACTCAGGAGGTTTCCGGAGGTCGAACGGGTGGCGGGAAAGGCGGGGCGCGCGGAGACGTCCACCGACCCCGCGCCGTTCTCGATGATGGAAACGACCATCGTGCTGAAGCCGGAGTCGGAGTGGCGCCCGGTCGAGCGCTGGTATACATCGATGCGCCTGCCGGAGTGGTTCAAGGCCTGGGCGCGCACGGTGTGGAGGGATCGCATCACCTATGAGGCGCTGATCGGCGAGATGGATGGGGCGCTGCAGATTCCGGGCCAGACCAACGCCTGGACCATGCCGATCAAGGCGAGGATCGACATGCTGACGACGGGTGTCCGGACGCCCGTCGGCATCAAGGTGTTCGGCTCCGACCTGGCGGAGATCCAGCGGATCGGAGAGGAGATCGAACGGTTGATCAGGCCGATCCCCGGCACGAGGAGCGTGTTCGCGGAGCGGGTGACGGGCGGCCACTTCGTGGACTTCACGCCGCGGCGTGATCAGCTGGCCAGATACGGGTTGACGATCGAACAGGTCCAGACGGTGATCATCAGCGCTGTCGGCGGAGAGAACATCACGACCACGGTCGAAGGCCGGGAACGGTATCCGGTCAACCTCCGTTATCCACGGGAGCTGAGAGACGATATCGGCCGCCTGCAGCGAGTTCTCGTGCCGGCGGCGGGCGGAGCCCAGATCCCGTTGGGACAGCTCGCCGATATCCAACTCGTTGACGGCCCGTCGATGATCCGCGACGAGAACGGGTTCATGGCGGGGTACGTGTACGTGGACATCACCGGGCGGGACGTCGGCGGTTACGTCGAGGACGCGAAGCGGGTGGTCGGGGCTCGGCTGCGGTTGCCGCCCGGCTACGTTCTCCAGTGGAGCGGCCAGTACGAGAACATGATCCGCGTGCGTGAGCGCCTCAAGGTGATCGTCCCGGTGACCCTGTTGCTCATCTTCGTGCTGCTCTACGCCAACACGCGTTCGACGTTCAAGGCGCTGCTGGTCATGTCGGCCGTGCCCTTCTCGGCGATCGGCGCCGTATGGCTCTTCTATGTCCTGGGTTACAACGTCTCGATCGCCGCCTGGGTCGGCATGATCGCGCTGCTGGGCCTGGACGCCGAGACCGGCGTCTTCATGCTGCTGTTCCTGGACCTCTCGTACGAGGAGTATCGGAAGCAAGGCCTGCTGGAGGCGCCGGGCGGCCTGGATGAAGCGATCCTGCATGGAGCCGTGAAGCGGGCTCGGCCGAAGATGATGACCGTGGCCGCGGCCTTCATGGGACTGCTTCCGATCATGTGGTCCACGTCGGCGGGCGCCGACGTCATGAAGCGCATCGCCGCGCCGATGATCGGCGGGCTGGTCACGTCGTTCATCCTCGAACTGCTGGTCTACCCGGCCGTCTTCAAACTGTGGAGGCAGCGTCAACTGCGGAAAGAGGTGAGCAGGCCGGCGGCCGTCGAGACCGCGTGAACGGGGTCGCGCCCGATCGCGGTCTCGTCGGACAGCACGATTCCCGCGAACCCGCGCTCGACGAGGTCGAAGAGGTGACAGACTTCTGAACGGGTGGCGTCCGGGTGGCTGGTGATGTGCTCGAGCACCTGGCCGGCCATCAGTACGGGGACCGGGTAGCGCGCCGGCTCGAGAGCACCGACGAATCGCGCGAGCGCCCGGAAGCCCAGTTGCACCCCCAGGTCGCCGCGGCAGATCCAGATGCCATCCACCCGGGCGGCGATCTGGTCGAGGTGGGTCGTGGCCTCGCTCCGCTCCACTTTTCCGATGACGCGACATCCCGGCGAGGCCGCTCGCAGCCAGGCCGCCTCGTCTCCGTCCGTCATGAACGAGAACGCGAGGGCTGAGGCCCGGTGCCGCGTCGCGACGTGACACATCTCTGCGTCGCGGGCGGTCAAGCCCTGCAGCCGCACAGGGTGTTGCTCAACGTTGACCCCTGTCCTCGGCAACAGCCGGCCGCTGTTCAGCGCCCGTCCCTCGAGGTGGTCGGTCGTCCTGCGCACCACTTCGAATCGAAGCCGCCCGTCATTGACGCTAACCGTGTCGCCGACCGTCGCCTGTCGGAACAACTCCGCGTGTGGAACCTGTACGTCCCCGTCGGCGGATGTCGAGAAGCGAAGGATCTGTTCACGCGTCACGTCGCGTGGCTCGCAGAGTCCGACTCGCATCTTCGCTCCCTGCAAGTCCACGACGATCGGTGCATCCGGGCAGGCCTCCCGGATTCTGGCGAGCGCGCGCGAAAGCCCGGCGAGATCGAGATGCGAGGCGTTGACGCGGAAGGCGGTGGCTCCAGAAGCCGCGAGCTGAGGGATCAATGCGTTGGAGGCTGGCCCGATCGTGGCGACGAGCTGAAGCGTCTCTCTTCGGGCCGGCGAGTCCAGTGGAAGGAATGGCATGGACGATCGACGAACGCAAGAAAGCGCGGCCGGACGTCGACATGGAGCCGACATCCGACCGCGCCTCTCCGACTCGTGCTGTGGACGAGAGGCGGTCGCTCCGCGCTACCTGTTGCCGTCGACGGCGACGAGCTCGATATCGAACACGAGCATCCCCTTCGGCGCATCGGCCCTGTCGCTCCCGTCGTAGGCCAGCTTGCCCGGAATCCAGAAACGCCGCGACTCACCGGAGACCATCAGCTGGACGCCCTCGGTCCAGCCCTTGATGACCTGGTCCAGCGGGAAGCTCGCCGGGACACCCTTGAGCACCGAACTGTCGAACATCCTGCCGTCGGTCGTCCATCCGGTGTAGTGAACCGTGACCGTGCTGCCGCTCTTCGGGTGCACGGTGCCGGTTCCGGGCTTGAGGACCTTCGACGCGAGACCCGACTTGGTCTTCAGCGCGTCGGCCGGCGGAGCCGCCACGTCCGCCGGAGTTGCGGGCAGCGGAATGACGTCGAGGAGCACGACGTCGAGCATGAGGGGCCCCTTGGGCTTGTCAGCCGCGCCGGCGAATGCCAGTTTCTCGGGCAGCCACACCCGCATCTTCTGGCCAGTCGTCATCAGGCCAAGCGCCTCGTGCAGACCGGGTACGAGAATACGGCCCATCTGAAGCGGTGTGGTCGGTACGCCGAAGCTTCCCGGCCGGTTCTGCTGGGATTCCTTCGTCCAGAAGGACGTAGCGATCTTGACCATGTCGGCGTCGGTCGGGTGTACGCTGCCGCTGCCGGGCGACGTAATCTTGTACGCGAGGCCGGAAGCTGTCTTCAGAGCATCCGCAGGCGGATTCTCGACCTGTGCAGCCATGGTGGACTGTGCAGGATCCTGCGCCAGCGCCGCGTGGGGAATACCAAGCGCAACCGCAGAGAAGACGACGAGGACAATGAACGATATCCGGGACGTTGAAAGAGTCATAGCCCTCAATGCTCTCAGTTTTGTGTCGGCGGGCGCAAGGAATTTGTGACCGCTGAAGCCGACTGTCGAGGCGGAACCGGTATATAGTTCTTCCCGGGAGGATTGATGGCAGAAACACACTGTGCGTGCCTGAGGCTCGGAGAGAAGGTTCCGGAGTTTCAGCTGACCACCTACGACCCCGTCAAGGACGACTTCGGTACGTTCTCGCTGGCCGAGCAGATCGCCAAGAAGCGCTGGACGATTCTCTTCTTCTACCCGGCCGACTTCACCTTTGTCTGAGCGACCGAATTCGCTGCTCTGGCAGAGCAGCAGGATCGGTTCGTGAAGATGGGCTGCGACGTCGTCACTGTCAGCACGGACACCCACTTCGTGCACCTCGCTTGGAAGAAGGCCGAGAAGGAACTGGCCGCCGTGAAGTACCCGATGGCGTCGGATCCCACCGGCAACGTGTCCCGCCTGTTCGGCGTGTACGACGAGACCCAGGGTCTCGCGCTCCGCGGCACCTTCGTGATCAATCCGGAGGGCGTCCTGCTGAACGCCGAGGTCAACTTCTACAACATGGGCCGGAACATCGACGAACTCATGCGGAAGTTCAAGGCCAACGTCTACCTGGGCAAGAAGACGAACGAGGTGTGTCCGTCGAAGTGGAGGGATGAAGGGGACAAGACGCTGGTGAACCCGGGCGCGAAGATGGTGGGAAAGGTCCACGAAGCGCTGGGCCAGTAGGCCCGAGACAGGGGCCGCCGTCCAGTGCCGACATGCCGCGCCGGCGGCTCACGCCGGGAGGATGTAGATCGAGCCGGGGTGGACCGAAAACTCCCACCGGCGGTCCCTGTCGATGGCGAGCAACTGATGGACGAAGCGCGGGACCTCGATCTCGAGATCGTAGTCTCCCTGGGCAGGCCCTCCCGGCGCGTCGAGCCGGATCAGCAAGTTGCGCGTCGCGCCGAGATCGTCGTCGCGCACCACCGCGCCGGACAGGATGTTCGGGTGATGAGCAGGCTCCGGGGGCGGCCCGTCCTTCCGCAACAGGCGGGGGTCTTCCGGGCGCACGAAGAACGTGACCGGCGCGCCAGGTGCCGGCACGGTCGCTCGCTCGCCGGGAGGGCGTGCCTGCAGTGTGTGACCGCGCCACGCGATGAGGATGCGCTCGGCACCAACCTCGAGCACAGTTCCCTGCAGGATGTTACGGAAGCCCAGGATACGCGCAACCGATTCCGACGCCGGACGCCACAACAGCTCGCCCCGCGGGGCCGCCTGCCGCACACGCCCCTGGTCGTAGATAATGAGCCGGTCGCCTAACTGGTAGGCCTCGGTGAACTCGTGCGTGACGAGGACGGCCGGCACGCCCCACGCCGCCAGCAGGGTCCGTAGCTCGTCGCGCAGCGCGCGCCGCGCCGGCAGATCGAGCGCCGAGAGCGGCTCGTCGAGCAGGACGAGCGCCGGCTCGATGGCCAGCGCGCGGCCGAGGGCGACGCGCTGCCGCTGGCCGCCTGAGAGTTCGCGGGGCACGCGTCGCTCGAGGCCGCGGAGGCCGAGCCGCTCGATCACTTCGCCGGTACGCCGAGTCCGCTCGGCGGCCGGACGGTCCTGCAGGCCGAAGCCGATGTTGGCCTGGACGTCCAGGTGGGGAAACAGCGCGTACCCCTGGAAGACGTAGCCCACGCGCCGCTCCCGAGGAGGCACGTTGATGCCCGCCGCCGCGTCGAACAGCACGCGATCGTCCAGGACGATGCGGCCGCCCGACGGCCGCACGAGTCCGGCGAGGCACTGCAGCGTCAGGGTCTTTCCCGAGCCCGACGGCCCGAACAGCACGCTCACGCCGTCGCCCGCGCTCCAGGCGACATCGAGCGTGAAGCTGCCGAGTCTGGTCCGCACGGCGACGTCGAGCCGTGTCGTCATGGTGCCGTCGTCCCAAGGCGTCCCGCCAGGTAGATGACAAGGCACGATACCGCCGTGAGCGCCGAGACGAGCAGCACCACCTCCGACGTCTCGCCGGTCTGCACCGCCGTGTAGATCGCCAGCGGCACCGTTGCCGTCTTCCCCGGGATGTTTCCGGCCAGCATCAGCGTGGCACCGAATTCGCCGAGCGACCGGGCGAAGGCGAGCACGAGGCCGGCGAGGATGCCGTTGCGCGCCAGCGGCAGCGTCACCTCCCGCGCGGTCTGCCACTCGGTGCGTCCCAGCGTGAGCGCCACGCGCTCGAGGTCGCGGTCCACCGACTCGATAGCGGCGCGCGCCGTGCGCACCAGAAGCGGGAACGCCATCACCGCCGACGCGATCACCGCGGCGTACCAGGTGAAGGTGACGCTCCAACCGGTGAGGGCATAGAGCGGTCCGCCGAGCCAGCCGCGGCGACCGAGCAGGATGATGAGGTAGTAGCCCGTGACCGTCGGCGGGAGAATCAGGGGCAGCGTGGCCAGGAGGTCGACAAGAGCCTTGCCGCGGAACTGCTTTCTTGCGAGCAGGTAGGACAGCGGCACTCCGACTGCGGCGTTGACCAGCGTTGCGACGGTGGCCACCTTGACCGAGAGGCCGAGGGCGAGCAGCGAATCCGCGCTCACCGGCCGGCTCCGCCGACCGGCTCGAAACCCAGCCGCGCAAGCACGGCCTGTCCCGCCGGGCTGACCAGCAGATCGATGAAGGCCCTTGCGAGCGCGGCGTTCCGGCAGCCGGCGACGACGGCCGCAGGATAGACGATGGGCGTATAGCTGGATCGCGGCAGGCGGAAGGCTACGGTCACCCGGTCGGCGCGCACATGCGCATCCGTTGCATAGACGACGCCGGCGTCCACCTCGCCGCGTGCGATGTAGTCGAGCACCTGGCGGACGTTCTCGCCGAAGACGAGCCTGTCCCGCACGCATTCCCAGAGGCCCAGCGCGCGCAAGCTCTCCTCGGCGTACTGGCCCGCGGGCACGGTCTTCGGGTGGCCTATCGCGAGGCGGCCGACGTCCGGCGCAGCGAGGTCGGCAGGCGCCACCAGCGCCAGCCGCGAATTCGAGGGTCTGACGACCACGAGCGAATTGCGGGCAAATACCCGGCGGCTCGCCCGGTCGAGGAGGCCGGCCCGTTGGAGATCCTCGACCTGACGCTCTGCGGCCGAAATGAAGAGATCGACCGGGGCACCGGCTTCGATCTGCTTCTCGAGTTCGCCCGAGGCGCCAAAGTTGTAGCGCAGCACGACGCCGGGGTGGGCCTGCTGGAACCGGCGCCCGATCTCCTCCACGGCTTCTTTCATGCTGACGGCGACCGAGAGGGTGAGCTCCTGGCCGCGCGCGGGACTGGCGGTGGCCAGCAGGACCAGCGCGAACGCGATAACGCCGGATCGGACTCGGCGCCAGCCTCGTGCGGAGCGCCGCGACAGACCGAAAGTCGACACGGGTCGAGAGTAGTGGTCGGTTCGCGGGCTGTCAAGGCGGGCGTGGGCTGGTTGTCAACGCTCATTCAGAGTATCCCCATCTCCAGCTCGATCAGAATGTCCACTTGGCGATCTGAATCGGATGGACCTCGAACGTCGACGCGAGCTCGCTCAACGTCCGATCCCCGCGCAACGCCGCCACCGCCACTTTCGCCTTGAACGCCGCGCTGTGCAGTCGTCGTTTGGCCATCGTCCGACCGGGTGAGCGGCCAGGCCGACCGAATGCCGGGGTTGTCGACGATCCTCCTGGAGTCGTCCCAGACGAAGACACCGCGGAAACCGCCGCTGGCATTCACGGACGCGTCCCGCGTAGAATCCCGGCTGTCAATCGCGTGTTCCCATACCTGGAGACCGAAAATGCGATCAACCTGGACATGGCTGCTGGTGTTCTTCTGCGCCGCGCTGGCGGCGGCTACGACGATCCGCGCCCAGCAGGCGCCCGCAACCGTTCACCGGACCACGGCCACATACGACGACTATTTCACCGGCAGCCCGGCCGACGTGAAGCCGGCCACCAAGGGCGGCCTGCAACTCGAGGGCGGCGGAACCGACATTGACGACGCGTTCCGCTGGCTCATCAGTCACGCCGGCGGCGGGGACATCGTCATCATTCGCGCGTCGGGCGCAGACGGGTACAACCGGTACATCATGGAGCTCGGCCCGGTCGATTCGGTGGAGTCAATCGTATTCAAGAGCCGGGAGGCGTCGTCCGACAAGGACATCATCAACACCCTCGAGCACGCGGAGGCGGTGTTCATTGCTGGCGGCGATCAGTCGAACTACGTCAAGTACTGGAAGGGCACGCCGGTCGAGGGCACGCTGAACGCGCTGGCGAAACGCGGCGTGCCGATCGGCGGCACGAGTGCGGGCCTCGCGGTGCTGGGCCAGTTCAGCTATTCGGCGATGTTCGAGAGCGTCACCGCCCTCATGGCGATGGCCGATCCGTACTCCGACAAGATCACGCTCGAGCGCGAGTTCCTGAAGATGCCGAACATGGAGGGCATCATCACCGACTCGCACGTCGGGCCGCGCGATCGCCTGCCTCGGACGCTCGTGTTCCTCGCAAGGATTGTCACCGATGGCTGGGCCCCGGCAGCGCGTGCCATCGCGGTCGATCAGGAGTCCGCCGTACTGGTGGAGGCCAACGGTGCCGCGACGGTCGTCGGCAAGGCACCCACGTACTTCATCGAAACGACCACGAAGGCGGCGGTCTGCACGCGGGGCACGCCGCCGACAATGGGCGGCTTCAAGACGTACCGCGTGCCACCGGGCGGGTCCTTCAACGTCAAGACCTGGTCGGGTAACGGGGGCACGTCGTATGTCCTGTCGATCGACGCCGGCGTCGTGTCGTCGTCGAGCGGGAAGATCTACTGAACCTGCCAGGAACGAACCCATGATGCGCGGAACGCGCGTCCGCGCCTTCGTTCTCGTGTCGGTCGTGGCGGGCCTGGCCGGGGTCCTCGTCGCCCACGACAAGGCCGTCCCGACGCTCATCCGGGCGGGTGCCCTCGTGGACGTTCGCGGGCTACGCTCGATCCGCAATCACCAATTCCGACACGGGGCCGATGAAGTGTGACCTTTCGTGTCCCAAGTCCCGCGAGACTACCAGTTGGCAAGGGACAACGCGAGATCAGACGATCCTCGAGAAGCAGGGCCCGGCCCGGCGGTGACTTGCCGGGCCGTTCTCGTAAGTGCTGGTTTGTCGTGATTGTCGGGCGTGAACGGAATCCGTTGCACAACCGTTACACACCGGACGGCGAAAATGGTGGCCAGGCCCAGGATTGAACTGGGGACACCCCGGTTTTCAGCCGAGTGCTCTACCGCTGAGCTACCTGGCCACCGACAAGAAACGAAATTTTACAGCGATTCGCCCCTCACTGTCGAGAGGGA
>DASVIS010000041.1:0-5845 GCA_036381995.1 Vicinamibacterales bacterium
CCGGAGAAGTACCGGGACCTGATCGTCCGCGTCGCCGGCTACAGCGACTACTTCTGCGACCTGACCAAGGGGCTGCAGGACGAGATCATCGAGCGGACCGAGCAGAAGGGGTTTTGAACAGGGATCAGGCGCCGAGGCGGGTGATGCCGGGAAGGTCGTCAAAACCGGCGTCTGGCGCGGGGAACGCGTGGCGCGCAGCGAGGCGGACCACGTGGAGCTTGCGGCCCGTGTCGGTGAGCGGCTGGACGCGGCGGGCAGAGCGCAGCGCGCGCCGCACCCACTCCGCGGTGGTCACGCGGTCGCGGCGAGCGGCCTTCCGCACCTCCCGCAGCTCGGATTCGTCCAGCAGCACCTGCAGCCGCTTGCTCATGTCATGAGTGTAGTTGACTCATGGTGATGAGTCAACTGCTCTGGTCTCGTTCGGCTTCCGGCTCTCAACTCTCGGCGCTGTCCGACACCCGGCTGGAAGCCCCGCGCTCAGTTTCTCTGACCGACATCATCAGCATCGACTGATGAACGGCGCCGACGGCGGCGGCGGCCAGTTCGAGACCGACGCGGCGGTCGCCGCGGGAAAGCAGGCGCTGCGGAAGATCTATGGGACGGCGAGGCGGCACTGACCCAGCGCCTACTTCTTCTGGTCGAGCCAGGTCGTCGCCGACGGCCCCAGGCCTGTGACGTGAAGGACCACCTCTCCGTCCTTCGCCCAGGTGAAGTGAGACTGTCTGGCCGGCTCGGTGAACACGCTCCCTGCGGGCAACTCCATCATCTTCGCCTCGTCGAACCGCTCTCCGTACCCGACTAGAAGGGTCCCGCTCACGACCAGCACGATCCGTTCGTCCGGGTGAAAGTGCGGCGGGATGCGGAGGCCGGCCGGCAGCTTCGTTCGGGCCGCGTAGAACCCGGCTTTCGTCACGTCGCCCACCACGCTGGCCTGGTAGGTGCCGTTGGGCATGGCGTTGAACTTCAAATCCGCCGGCCGCGCCACGATCCGCGTCAAGGCTCCGCCCTGCGCCACTGCGATTGCCGCCGCGGCGAGCAGCAGCGCGACCGAAGCGCCGACTGTCCATCGAATCCACGTCTTGTTCATACGTATCCTCACGCTCGAAGCGGCGCCCCGGCGGCGCACGTTCGACCCCGCGCCCGGCGCCGGGGGCGGATTACCCGCGCATCTTACCCTGGTGGCCGCTCACTCGGCGAGGGGCACCGCTCAACGGGGAGACGTCCGCCGCAACCCGATGGAGAAGGGTGGCCCTTGGGCGGGCGCGTATAATGCGAAGGTATGAACCGATCGTCCAGACGGATTCTGACCGGCGCGTGCCTGGCGTTGCTGGCATGTGCCGCATCCCCTGCCATTGACCTCGCTGCACAACGTGCGCAACCCTCCCTGCCGCCGGCCGCGAGCTGGCTGCTGCGTCCCCAGCAGGTGTTCGACGCGACAAGCGATCAGGCCCACTCCGGCTGGGTCGTCCTCGTCACCGGCAACAGGATTGCGGCCGTCGGCCCGTCGTCAGCGGTGACTCCGCCGCCCGATGCGCACACGATCGACCTGCCGGGTATGACGCTCCTGCCGGGTCTCATCGAGGCGCACACGCATATCTTCCTTCACGCGTACAACGAGACGACGTGGAACGACCAGGTGCTGAAGGAGTCGGAGGCCTACCGGACCATCGAGGCGGTGCGGCACTGCGAGCGCACCCTGCTCGCCGGGTTCACGACGATTCGCGACCTCGGCACCGAGGGCGCGGGATACGCCGATGTCGCCGTGCAGCGCGCGGTGAACGACGGGCTGATTCCAGGCCCGCGCCTGTTCGTCGCGACCCGCGCGATTGTGGCGACCGCCAGCTACGGTCCGGGCCCTGCCGGCTTCGCGCCGAACTTCGATGCGCCGAAGGGTGGCCAGGAAGCGAGCGGCATTCCCGAAGTGCTGAAGGCGGTCAGGGAGCAGGTGGGACACGGCGCCGACTGGGTGAAGGTGTACGCGGACTATCGCCGCGGCACAGGGCCGTCGATGCCGACCTTCGGTCTGGACGAGTTGAAGGCGCTGGTCGACGAGGCGCACAGCGCCGGCAAGCCGGTCTCCGCCCATGCGTCGACAGCCGAGGGCATGCGGCGCGCGGTGGTGGCTGGCGTCGACACGATCGAGCATGGCTACGCCGGCACCGATGAGGTGTTCCGGATGATGGCCGAACACAACGTCGCCTTCTATCCCACGCTGACGGCGGTGGAAGCCTCCGCCGAATACTCCGGTGCGTACAAGCGCGGTGGCCCGCCGACGCGCTCGATGGAACAGGCGAAGCAGGCCTTTCAACTGGCGATGAAGAACCACGTCGTGATCGGTCTGGGCGGGGACGTCGGCGTGTATTCGCACGGCGAGGACTACCGGGAGGCGGAGTGGCTGGTGCGCGACGGGATGACGCCGGCACAGGCGTTGCTCGCGGCGACCGCGGTCAACGCGAAGGTGCTGCGCCAGGCGGATCGGATCGGCACGATCAAGCCGGGCCTGCTGGCCGATCTCGTGGCCGTTCCAGGCGATCCGACCTCTGACATCACGACGCTCCAGACGGTGGCGTTCGTGATGAAAGACGGCAAGATCTACAAGCGCGACGAGCGGCGCTGAGGAAGGGGTCGTACAAACATGCAACAGGTGACTCGTGGCTGACCCTCGTCATACATCCGTGTCCCTCCGGCCGGCAACCGGTACGCTTCGACCCGACGAGTTCGACGCAAGCATCTTCGAGCAGGCCGCCAGCCCGGGCGAAGAAGATCGTCCCGACGAAGACGACGACCTCGAAATCGATGAGCCTGCGCCGCAGCGCGAAGGGCTGCCGCCCGGGTTTCGCATGCGGCACGACGCGCACTACGTCGAGGAGTTGGTGTCCAGGAGCCAGGCCGGCCGCGTCCTGGAAACTGAAGCGACGCTCCCGGCGCCGGCGGCGAAGGCCTACGCTGAGGTCGGTGAGAACCTCGATGCGATCGGTGCATGCCTCCTCCTCTTCCGCGACACGGCCCGTCCAGCGCGGGAGCGGATCGCCCTGGACCTGATCGAGGCGGAGGTGTCTCGGGCGGCCTGGTTGGTCCAGGCGCTCTTTGTGCTGGATGAAGACCCGCCCGTGGCGAACGGATCGGTTGCTCTCGACGCCCTCGTGCAGCGGCTGGCTCGCGCGTTGACGCCAGGCCGGTACCACGCCGGCGCGACGCTCGAGATCGAAGTGAGCGGGCCCGGTCTCCAGGCGCGCGGCGACGAGCCGCTTCTGACCGTCGCCGTTGCAGGCATCGTGATGGCGCTGCAGGCCACGGCAGAACGAGTCGAGACGGCCGTCGTGAGGATTCGGGTCCGGGAAGAGGCGGGCGACCGCGTGAGGGTCGAGGCGACACAGGAAGCCTTGAGGATGCCCGCTTCCTGGCGCGCCAGGTTCCTCGATCCCCAGTGGACGGACAGACCCGGGGGGCGTCGAATCGCGGTGGCGCTGGCGGCGGCTCACCGGATCGCGGAGCTGCACCGCGGGACGCTGACCATGGAGCGCGCCGAGCACGGCGGCTGCCGCCTGGTGCTTTCGCTTCCACGCGTGTGACGGCCGGGTTTCTGCTACGCTAACCCGCGGAATGCCCAGGAACGACTCGGACGGCCCTGCCCGCCGATCGCGCGCCCGTCAACCGATCGGGCGAACGCTTGCCGCTGCCGCCTATTCCCGCCTTCGGGACGGCATTGTCACGCTGCGGCTGGCGCCGGGCGCGCCACTCACCGAAGTGGACCTGTGCCGACGCCTGGGTATCAGCCGGACGCCGGTTCGTGCCGCGCTGCTTCGGCTCCAGCAGGAGGGGCTCGTCGAGACGATCGGCCTGACGCGATCGGGGCGGGTCACGGTGGCTCCCCTGACGGCGGCCGACATGCGCGAGCTGTTCCTGATGGTTGGCGCGCTCGACGGCGTCGCAGCGCGTCTGGCCGCCGAACTGCCAGAAGCCCCACGGCGCGCGGTCGCCCGCGAAATGGAGACGATCAACGCCCGGCTGCGCGCCCTGTCGGCCACCGCGGTGGCCGATATCCGCACGGCGCAGGAACTCGACCTCGGGTTTCATCGCTGTTACGAGCAGGCGGCATCGGGACCTCGGCTGCTCGCCAAGCTGTCTGCGCTTCACGCGAGGCGCGAACGCTACGTCCGCGTGTACACGGAGGCGCTGATCCACACACACGGCGTGCAGGCGTCGCTCGACGAGCACGGGGCGATCGTGGCGGCCATCGGGCAGGGCGACGTGGATGCGGCCGAACGCCACGCGGTGTTCAACTACCGAAACGCCCTCGAACGCTACTGGCGCATCGTCGCCGCGCACGGAGAGCGCGGCAGTTGGACGTAGCCAAGGGACGGGGTCCGCTTCCTTCGACGCACGAGGTTCTGTCTATGTCTTTGATCCAGGAGAAGATCGCTCAGGCTGTCGGGATCCTGAAGGAACTCGACATGCCGTGCTGGCTCACCTTCGTGCGCGAATCCGGGATGAACGGCGATCCCGTCATGCCATTCCTGGCGCCGGCTCACGTCACCTGGCACAGCGCCTTTTTCGTGATGGCCGATGGCGAGGCGCACGCGATCGTCGGTCAGTACGACAGGAAGACGATCGAAGACACCGGTGCCTACCGGCAGGTGGACGCCTACGTGCAAGGCGCGAAGCAGCCGCTCCTCGACTTCCTGCGGAGCCGCAACCCCTCGTCCATCGCCATCAACTACTCGCAGGACAGCGAGGTGTGCGACGGCCTGACGCACGGGATGTACCTGACGCTCCGCGCCTGGCTCGAGGAGATCGGCTTCGAGAACCGGCTCGTCTCGTCCGAACGCCTCATCTCGGCGCTGCGGGCGAGAAAGACCGCCGAGGAACTGGCGCGGATCACCGTGGCGATTGGCCTCACCGAGAACATCTTCGCCAGGGTCGGGACATTCCTGGCGCCGGGCGTCACCGAGCGCGAGGTGGCCGATTTCGTGGCCACGCTGGTGCGGGAAGATCGGCTCGACCTCGCATGGGAGGCGGGCACCTGCCCGTCCGTGTTCGCCGGTCCCGAGACCGCCGGCGCCCACTACTCGCCGACCGGCCGTGCAGTCGAGCGCGGACACATCGTCAACATGGACTTCGGCATCAAGCACCACGATTACTGCGCCGACCTGCAACGGACGTTCTACATCCTCCGTGAGGGGGAGTCGATCGCGCCCGCCGAAGTGCAGCGGGGTTTCGACACAATCGTGAAGGCCATTGAAGCGGCGCGGAAGGCCATCCGGCCTGGAGTGCCCGGCCAGTCGGTTGACGCGGTGGCGAGGACACTCATCACCGGGGCTGGCTATCTCGAGTTCCCGCACGCCCTGGGGCACCAGGTCGGCCGATATGCGCACGACGGAACGGCCATCCTGGGACCGGCCTGGGAGAAGTACGCCCGGAGGCCGTTCGTGCCCATCGAGGCTGGAATGGTGTTCACGATCGAGCCGCGGTTGACGGTTCCCGGTTACGGGATCGCGACCGTAGAGGAGATGGTGGTCGTGACCCCGACGGGCGCCGAGTTCCTGTCCGGACCGCAAACGGATCTGATCCTCGCGCGGTAACGACTCCGGAGATCGTCGAGACAAGGTCGTCCGGATCTGGGACGGCCTTGCCCACACCCGCACACCCGGCATGGCGGCCAGCCAGGCCGCTCTCCTTCGACCGCGCTCCGATCGTGCGAAATCCCGAAGAAACGGCCGCATGCAACCCTCGTCGGGCCTCGCGCGTATTGTTGGTATCGGACTTGCGACATCGGTGACGTCCCGACATCGCAAGCCCGACTGCCCGGGGAGTTTCACCATGACGATTGCCGCCGCCACGCTGA
>DASVIS010000042.1:0-5624 GCA_036381995.1 Vicinamibacterales bacterium
TGGAGAGACCGGATCATGATGTCGAAACCTGACGCCCGTCGTTCGTCTTTCATTGCCTGGATTGCCGTCGTCGCGATCGTCGCCGCCACGTGCCTCTTCCCCTCGTCCGCCAGTGCGCAGACAGTTACGATCAAGATGGCCACGGCGGTGCCCACCAACTCCTCCTGGTTCAACGTCCTGAAGGACGTCGCCGACAAGTGGAACAAGCTGTCCAACGGTCGCGTGAAGGTGATCCTCTACGGCGGCAGCACGAAAGGTGACGATCCCGAGGTCGTCCAGGCGATGCGCCTCGGCGAGCTGCAGGGCGCGGTGCTGACGTCGGTGGGCGTGGCCGAGATCGAGAAGTCGGTGTACGCGGTCAGCATCCCGATGGCGTACGACTCCTACGAGGAGGTCTATGCGGTGCTCGATCAGATGCGGCCGCGCCTCGAGGCGGCGATGGAAGCCAAGGGCTTCGTCGTGCTGAACTGGGCCGACGTCGGGTGGGTCCATTTCTTCACCACGAGCCGTGTCGCGACGCCGGACGACCTCAAGAAGCTCACCCTGTTCCAGTGGGCGGGCGACCCCAAGTCGCTCGAGATCTGGAAGGCGGCGGGCTTCAACGTGCGTCCGGCCGCGTTGTCCGACCTGCCCGTCGGCTTGTCGACCGGGATGTTCCAGGCCTGCTCGATGTCTCCCCAGGTGGCGCAGATCGGCCGCTACTACGAGAAGGCGAAGTTCATGACCGACCTCAAGTGTGCCCTGCTGCTCGGCGCGACGGTCGTCAAGAAGGACACGTGGGCCCGGGTGCCGGCGGACGTCAAGCCCGCGCTGCTGAAGGCGATGCAGGACGCCGGCGCGAAGCTGCAGTCGGAGATCCGGCAAAGCGGCGAGTCGGATGTCGCGGCGATGAAGGGCGCTGGATTGACCGTTGTGCCGGTGGACGCCAGGACCAAGGAGTTGTGGCGGAAGACAGCCGAGAGCGCCTATGGCAAGATCCGCGGCGACTTCGTCCCTGCCGACGCGTTCGACCAGGCGATGAAGGCGCGCGACGAGTACCGCAGGCAGCACGCCGCCGCGCCCAAGAAGTAGCCGAGCCGCGATCATGATCGACACCACACCAGCGTCGGCTGGCCGCAAGACGGGGTTTCTCGGGACGGTGCTGAAGGGCACCGAAGAGACAATCCTGATGGCGACGCTGGCGCTGGCCACCATCCTGCTGCTCATCGACGCCATCGGCCGACCCTTCGGTGGATTTCACGTGCCGGGCAAGGACGAATACGTCAAGCAGTTGACCCTCTGGCTGGCGTTCGTCGGCGGCCTCGCGGCGGCGGCGCAGGGCAAGCACCTGACCCTGTCCACGGCGGAGTTCTTCGGCGAGGGATGGGCGCGCCGCCTCTCGCGCCTGTTCGGCTTCTCGGTGTCCGCGGCCGTGATCGCGATCCTGGGGAAGGGCGCGTTCGACATCGTCCGCGTGCACCGCGCCGTGGCCGAACCCAAGATGCTGCCGATCGGGCTGCCAGAATGGGTGAGCGAAGCGGTCATGCCCATCGCGCTGGGGCTGATGGCGCTGGTATTCGCCTACAAGGCCTCGGATCGCTGGGCGGGACGCGGCGTGGCGTTCCTGGCGATCCCTTTGGCGTTTGCCCTGGGGCTGCTGCCGTCCGATGCCGTCACGCATCTCTGGCCGCTGGCGCTGGTGGTGCTCGCGGCCGCCCTGCTTGGCGCCCCGGTTTTCGTGGCCATGGGCGGGATTGCCGCTGTCCTGTTCTTCTCCGAAGGCACACCGGTGTCGGCGGTCACTCGCAAGGTCTACGACCTGATCGCCTCGCCGACGCTGCCCGCGATTCCGCTGTTGACCGCAGCCGGGTACGTCCTGGCCGAAAGCGCGGCTGCCGAACGGCTGGTCCGCTTCTTCCGCGCGCTGTTCGGGTGGATGCCGGGTGGCATCGCAGTGATGGTGGCCGCCGTGTGCGCGCTGTTCACGACGTTCACCGGCGGATCGGGCGTGACGATCGTCGCGCTCGGCGGCCTCGTCTACCCGATCCTGCGGAAAGACGGGTATTCCGAAGGCTTCTCGCTGGGCCTCGTCACCGCGTCCGGCTCGCTCGGCCTGCTGTTCCCGCCGAGCCTGCCTGTCGTCCTGTATTCGGTCGTGGCCAGCTCCCGTGACCAGGTCGTGCCGCTCGACCAACTCTACATCGCGGGGCTGCTGCCGGGGTTGCTGCTCGTCGTCCTCACCGCGGTCTACGGGATCCTCGTCGGACGACACATCGAGCGTGGACGCCAGGCCTTCGCCTGGAAGGAACTGGCCGTGTCCGCGTGGCGGACCAAGTGGGAGCTGGGCCTCCCGTTCGTCATCATCGGCCTGTTTGCGAGCGGCTGGCTGACCATGCTGGAGACAGCCGCGGCGGCGCTGGCGTATACCGTGATCGTGGAGTGCCTGATCACGCGCGACCTGCACATGTTCAAGACGCTGCCGGGCGTGCTGTTGAAGGCCGCCGGCTTGATGGGCGCCGTGCTCATCCTGCTCAGCATCGCCATGGGTCTGACCAACTACCTCGTGGACGCGCAGATCCCCGACCTGGTCCTCGCCTGGGTCCAGGCGCACATCCATTCCCAGGCGGTGTTCCTGCTGGCGCTGAATGTGTTCCTGCTCGTCGTGGGCAGTGTGGTGGAGATCTACGCGGCGATCGTCATTCTCGCGCCGCTCATCGTGCCGATTGGAGCGGCGTTCGATGTCAACCCGATCCACCTGGGCGTGATTTTCCTGTCGAACCTGGAACTGGGATTCCTGTTCCCGCCGGTCGGGCTGAACCTCTTCCTCTCATCCTCGCGATTCAACAAGTCGCTGCCGACGCTGTATCGCTATGTTGTGCCGTTCCTGATCATCCTCGCCATCGGCGTGCTGCTGATCACCTACGTCCCGGCGATGTCGATTGGCGTGCTGCACTGGATGGGGAAGCACTGACCGATCCATCTGTGTTCACGCGGCAGGTTTCACTATCCCCCGGCACTCGCCGAACCCGATCCTGCGGTAGCCCTCACGAGCGCACCAGCCGCGGATCACCACCTCGTCGCCGTCTTCGAGGAACCGGCGCTGCTCGCCAGTGGGCAGGACGATCGGGTTCGCACCGCCCCCGGTGAGCTCGAGAAGGCAGCCGCGGGAGTCTTCCGTCGGTCCGGAGACGGTCCCGCTGGCCAGCAGGTCGCCCGGCCGCAGGTTACACCCATTGCTCGTGTGGTGGGCCAGCATCTGGGCGAACGTCCAGTACATTGACGACAGATTGCTCCGACCGAGTCGCATCGCCGGGCAGCCCGAGTCGCGCATTCGGGCCGACGTCAGCGCCACCTCCAGCGTCACGTCGAACCCGCCGCTGATGCGATTGCCGGCCGAGTCGAGGTAGGGAAGCGGCGCAGGGTCTCCCTCCTGGCGCGGACACGCCGGCACCCGGAACGGTGCGAGCGCCTCGAGCGTCACGACCCAGGGCGACACGGTTGTGGCGAAGTTCTTGGCCAGGAACGGCCCGAGAGGCTGGTACTCCCACTGCTGGACGTCACGAGCCGACCAGTCGTTCACCAGGCAGAGCCCGACCATGTGGCGCTCGGCCGAGTTCATCGGCACGGGCGTCCCCTGGACGTTGCCCGGGCCCGCGAACAGGCCGACTTCCAGTTCGTAGTCGAGGCGCGCCGTCGGTGCGAAGGCCGGAGCCGTCGAGCCATCGGCATTCGTCTGCCCGTACGGCCGGCGAACGGGCGTGCCGGTCGGCACGATCGACGACGACCGCCCGTGATAACCGATCGGCACGAACTTATAGTTGGGCAGAAGCGGATTGTCCGGCCGGAACATGCTGCCGACGTTGGTGGCGTGGAAGATCGACGCGTAGAAGTCGGTATAGTCTCCGACGGCCGCCGGCACCAGCATCTCGACGTCCGCGAGCGGCGCCAGGTAGGGTGAGATGAGTCTTCGCTTCGAGGCGTTCTCGACGCGAAGCAGGGCGCTCAGTGCGCGGCGAAGGCCCGATCGCTCCTCGGGCGTCGTGCCCATGTAGGAATTGAGCGTCCAGGTGCGGAGCGTGCCCGGCACAGCCGGGGCGAGGCCGGCGAGCAGGCCGGCTTCGGCGAGGCCCCTGAGATCGAGCACCCGATCACCGATCGCCACTCCTATCCGAGGGATCGGATCGGCGCCTGCGCGATGGATGAACACCCCCAACGGCAGGTTCTGAATCGGAAAGTCGGTCGCCGGGTCGTTGGCCGACTCGAGCCAGCTTTCCCGGGCGGGGTCGTGTGTGTCGTCGACAACGGTGTGCCAGGTCATACAACCGGTGCATCAGCGCGGCGATCGCGCTGGCGCTGGCAGACAGAGGGTCACTCGTCGAGCCATGAACGATAGTAGTCGGGATCCTCGATGCCGATCGCGTCTGCGCTCACCAGGAGCGGTCTGAACGTGTCCACCATGACCGCCAGCTCGTCGGTCTTCGCCTGCCCGATCGACGCCTCGGTCCGGCCTGGATGCGGGCCGTGCGGCAGGCCGTCCGGGTGCAGCGTCACCGAGCCGTATTCGATGCCCTTGCGGCTCATGAACTCGGAACTCGCATAGTACAGCACCTCGTCCGACATCACGTTCGAGTGATTGTAGGGGACGGGCACCGCGTCGGGGTGAAAGTCGTACGGCCGGGGGCAGAACGAGCAGACCACGAACCCGTCGCCTTCGAACGTCTGATGGACCGGGGGCGGCAGGTGCACCATGCCGACGCGCGGCTCGAAGTCGTGAATGTTGAACGCCCAGGGATAGTAGTAGCCATCCCACCCGACGACGTCGAACGGGTGGTGGGCCAGCATCATCTCGACGAACTCGTTGTCCTTCTTGACGACGATGGGGAAGTCGCCGCGCTCGTCGTGCGGTTCGGCCCATTCGGGCCGGCGGATGTCGCGTTCCGAGTAGGGACTGAGTTCGAGCAACTGGCCGAACTCGTTGCGGTACCGCTGCGGCGTTCGCACATGTCCCGCGCTCTCGATGACGAGACACCTTACCTCGCCCGGATCGAAGCGGTAGCGGTGGAGCACGCCGCGCGGCACGACCAGGTAGTCCCCGCGACGGAACGGCAGGATGCCGAACGACGACTCGAGCGCCCCGCTGCCATCGCTCACGTACACGATCTCGTCGCCCTGCGCGTTCCGGTAGAACACTTCGTCGTTCTGCGTCGGACACGCCACCGAGAGGGCCACGTCGCCGTTGAACAGCATCGGTACCCGGTCGAAGACGATGCTGGGCCCTGGCTTCAGCTGCGTCGTTCGGAAGTGGCGGTGGCGCAGCAGGCGATCGGCCTCCGCCTTCCAACCGACGCGCCGCAGCCGCCGGACGTTCGTGATCCGCGTCGGCTCGCGCAGATGGTAGACGAGCGACGCCGGACCGGTGAAGCCGTGATTGCCGATCAGTTCCTCGGGGAGCAGGCTCCCGTCCTGGTTCCGGAAGGCGATGTGCCGCTTGCGCGGAACGCGGCCGAGCTGGTGATAGATGGGCATTGGGGGTGTGACTACAGGTTTCCGCGCAGGGCCTGTTCGCGTTCGATCGCTTCGAACAGCGCCCGGAAGTTGCCCTTGCCGAATCCGCGGCTGCCCTTGCGCTCGATGATCTCGAAGAA
>DASVIS010000043.1:0-8670 GCA_036381995.1 Vicinamibacterales bacterium
GGACGAATGTCACTCTCGTCATGAGGTCGCCGTCGCCTTCTCCGCCCCACGCCTTCCCTGTCAAATCCCGTCCACGCTCTTCCCCGCCAGCGCCGCGCGAACGCCCCGGTTCATCATCACCTCGGCCAGATGCCGCGTCACGTCGTTGAGCACCTTCGTCTTCGTTTCGATGACGGCGCGGTCGTTCGACTCCATCACCGAGCGGAGGTCGGCCAGGGCCGACTCGATCGCGGCCAGTTCGCCGGGCGCCAGGTCCGTTTCCGCCGCAGCCGCCAGGTCCGGATTGCGCAGCGACTTCTCGGTCGCGCGCAGTACCGTCTCGGCCTCGTTCCTCGACTCGATCAGGAATCGCGCCTCGACATCCGCTTCGGCGTGCTCGAACGACTCGAGGAGCATCCGCTCGACTTCCTCGTCCGTCAACCCGTACGAGGGCTTCACCTCGATCGTCTGCTCGATCGCGGTCCGCAGTTCGCGCGCGCTGACGCTCAGGATTCCGTTCGCGTCGATCTGGAACCGCACCTGGATGCGCGGCAGGCCCGCCGGCATCGGGGGAATGCCCCGCAGATTGAAGCGCGCCAGCGACCGGTTGTCGGTCACCAGCTCGCGCTCGCCCTGCAGGACGTGGATGTCCACCGCGGTCTGGTTGTCCACGAAGGTGGTGAACATCTCGGTGCCGCTCGCCGGGATCGTCGAATTGCGCAGGATGATCTTCGACATCGCCCCGCCCATCGTCTCGATGCCGAGGGAGAGCGGCGTCACGTCGAGCAACAGCATGTCGCGGCTACCGCTGACCATGATGTGCGCCTGGATCGCCGCGCCGAGAGCCACCACTTCGTCCGGGTTCAGGTCGGCGTGAGGCGTCCGCGCGAACAGATCCTGCACGGACCGCCGAACCAGGGGGATCCGGGTGGAGCCGCCGACGAGAACCGTCTCGTCGATCTGCGACGCCTCGAGTCCGGCGTCGGCGAGCGCGAGCCGGCAGGGCTCGAGCGTGCGTTCGACGACGGGGCGGATGATGCGCTCGAACTCGTCGCGCGGGAGGCGCCGGCGGAAGACGATTGCGCCCGCCCCAGCCGCGTCCGGATCCACGACGCGGATCTCCGCCTCGTCGCGCTCGGAGAGGTCCCACTTCGCCTGGATCACCGCCTGCCTGATCGCCTGGAGCAGCCTCGGGCCGGCCGACGCCCCGGCGCCCATCTCGCCGAGGACCAGGGCCACCAGCAACTGGTCGATGTCGTCTCCACCAAGGTGGGTATCGCCGTTGGTTGCCAGCACCTGGAAGACGCCGTCCTCCACGCGCAGGACCGAGATGTCGAACGTGCCGCCGCCGAAATCGTAGACGGCAATCGTGCCGGTCCTGCGCTGGTCGAGGCCGTAGGCGAGCGACGCGGCCGTCGGCTCGTTGATGATCCGCAGCACCTCGAGCCCGGCAATGCGTCCGGCGTCGCGGGTGGCCGTTCGCTGGGCGTCGTTGAAGTAGGCGGGCACCGTGATCACCGCGCGGTCCACCTCGAAGTCGAACTCGCCCTGCTCCTGGAAGTAGTTCTCGGCACGCCGTTTCAACTCGCGGAGGATGAACGCGGAGATCTCGGGCGGAGTGAACTCCCGGTCGCCGAGGCCGACACGGACCACACCACCCGTCTCGCCACTCAGGCGGAACGGGAAGAACGAGGCCTCGTCCCGAACGTCTTCGGCGCCGCGGCCCATGAAGCGCTTGACCGAGTAGGCCGTGTGCAGCGGGTCGATGAGCAGCCGGCGCTGGGCTTCCCGCCCGACGTAGACCACGTCGTCGGCGCCGACGGAGACGATCGACGGCACGAGGCCGTCTCCCGAGCCATCGCGGATCACGAACGGCCCGTCCTTTCCGACGAACGCGACCAGGCTGTTGGTGGTGCCGAGATCGATGCCGACGACTTTGGACATGGGACGTCGCCTACAGGTCGCCGCACTCCTGGTTGACGGCGGCGATCAGATTCGCGAGGTAGCTCCGCTCCTGGAGCAGGCCTCGGAGCGACTCGAGGGTGGCGCGCCGGACGTCGGGGGGGGCCTCCTCGTCCAACTGCTTGTCCCATCGCTGGAAGAGCGATTCGAGCTGCGCCTCCTGGCGCGCCGTCCGCTCCTCCACGGGACGCCTTGCGGCGTCGAGCCGTGCGCTCAACTGCGCGGGAGGGGCGCCCGCTTCGCGGGCAGCCCGGATGCCTTCGAGTTCCTCGTTGAGCGCGAAGACTTCTTCGAGCACGCCCGCCGGCAGCTCGTTCGCATCCTGGTGCCGGCCGACGCTCGGAAGACCTTCGATCTTCAGCAGGTACTCCGCACGGTCGAGCGGTTGCTTGAGCACACGGTAGGCGTCGTTGAGGTAAGACGCGCGTTCGAGGCTGGCCAGCCGCTCCTGGGCCGAGGCGTTGTAGAAGTAGTCCGGGTGGAACTGGCGGCTCAGGGTGCGAAAGCGCCGCTCGAGGTCGGCGAGGTCGATTCTCAGCTTGTGCGGAAGGCCGAAGAAACCGAAGTAGTCGCCGTGGCGCGTGAGCGTCAGAATCCGGTCGCACTGGGGGCAGAAGTGGACTTCGGCGGACACGCCGGCGCCGCAATGCCGGCACGACTGCAGGGTCAGGGTACGAGCGTCGCTGGACACGTCGCCTCCGCTAGACGGTGAACGACGTGCCGCAGCCGCACGTGCCCTTCGCGTTAGGATTCTGAAACACGAAGCCCTTGCTCATCAGGCTCGAGTCGTAGTCCAGAACCGTGTTGTTCAGATAGATCAGGCTCTTCTTGTCCACGAACAGCCTGGTGTTCTCCGGCCCCTGGATGATCTCGTCGCCGGTGCGCGCTTCGGTCTCCCACGCAAACGTGTAGCTGAGGCCCGAACAGCCCCCGCCCTTCACACCCACGCGCAGGCCGCCCTCGGCCAGCCCCTGCTTGGTCATCAACATCCGGATCCGCTTTGCCGCGGTCTCAGTCACTTGAATTGACATAGGACGCCACACCAGAGATCTTGCGATGCGCTAACTTCCCTGACCCTGCTTCCTCTTGTAATCCGCAATCGCCGCCTTGATCGCATCCTCGGCGAGTACCGAGCAATGGATCTTGACGGGAGGCAGGCTCAACTCCTGCACGATATCGACGTTCTTGATGTCGAGCGCCTGGTCCAGCGTCTTGCCCTTCAGCCACTCGGTCGCAAGGCTCGAACTGGCGATCGCCGACCCGCATCCGAACGTCTTGAACTTCGCGTCGTCGATGACGCCGGTCTCGGGATTCACCCTGACCTGCAACTTCATCACGTCGCCGCACTCGGGCGCCCCGACCAGCCCGGTCCCCACCGTCGTGTCGTCCTTCGGCAACGACCCGACGTTGCGCGGGTTGGTGTAGTGATCGATAACCTTCTCGGAATACGACATGGCCCTCTCCGCTTTCCGTTCTCCGTCGCTCGTCTCAGTTCTTCGCGCTCAGCTCTTCCTTTTCCTTGGCGAGCTCGTAGAGCGGCGACATCTCGCGCAACCGCTTCACCACTGCCGACACCCTCTCGACGACGAAGTCCACTTCCTCTTCGGTGTTGAACCGACCGAGACCGAACCGAATCGACGAATGCGCCAGGTCGTCGCCCGTGCCGAGCGCCTTCAACACGTAGGATGGCTCGAGCGTCGCGGACGTGCAGGCCGACCCCGACGAGACGGCGATGTCGTTGATACCCATCAGCAGTGACTCGCCCTCGACGTACGCGAAGCTGACGTTCAGGTTTCCCGGCAGCCGGTGCTCGAGCGAGCCGTTGACGTAGATCTCGCCCAGGTGCCGGTGCAACCCGTCACTCAGGCGGTCGCGCAAGGCGGTCAACCGGGCCGACTCGGTGGCCATTTCCTCCCGGCAGATCGCCGCGGCCTTCCCGAAGCCGACGATGCCCGGCACGTTCAGCGTGCCCGACCGCATGCCGCGCTCGTGACCGCCGCCGTCGATGATAGGCGTGAGGAGAACGCGCGGGTTCCGGCGCCGCACGAAAAGCGCGCCGACACCCTTGGGGCCGTACATCTTGTGCGCGGACAGCGAGGCCATATCCACGTTCGACGCGTTGACGTCGAACGGCACCTTCCCGGCGGCCTGCACCGCGTCGGTGTGGAACAGCACGCCGCGCTCGCGCGCAATCCTGCCGATTTCGGCGATCGGCTGCAGGACGCCCACTTCGTTGTTCGCGGCCATGACGCTGATGAGGATCGTACGGTCGGTGATGGCCCCGCGCAATTGATCCAGATCGAGCAGCCCGTCGCGCCTCACCGGCAGATACGTGACGTCGAAGCCGTCTTTCTCAAGGTGCTTGCACGTGTCGATGACCGCCTTGTGCTCGGTGACGACGGTGATGATGTGATTGCCCTTCTCGCGGTACATCCGGGCCGCGCCCTTGATCGCGAGGTTGTCCGACTCGGTCGCGCCGCTGGTGAAGACGATTTCCTTCGCGGTCGCGCCAATCAACTCCGCCACCTGCTTCCGCCCGACCTCGACGGCCTCTTCGGCCTGCCATCCGTACGAGTGGTTCCGACTTGCCGCGTTGCCAAATCGGTCGGTGAAGTACGGGAGCATCAGTTCGAGCACGCGCGGATCGACCGGCGTGGTGGCGTGGTTGTCCATGTAGATCGGGAATTTCAGCATGGGTTCATCTACTCGACATGGGGCTGGCCGCTGACGGCGTAGCCGACGAGGCCGCAACGCTCACAGGGCTTTCCGACGCCATCTCGGAGACGCTGCACGTCGAGAGCGCCGTCACGATACGCTCGCGGATCTTCCAGAGCGGATCGCGGACGTTGCACGTGGCAAACTGCCCACAGCGCTCGTTGTGCGCCGAGCAGGCGGTGACCGTCAGCGGACCGTCGATCGCCTGGATCACGTCGGCGACAGAAATGGTCTCCGAACCTCGGGTCAGCTGATAACCGCCCCTGGTCCCCTGCTGGGACGACAGCAGGCCCCGGCGGGCCAGGCGCTGCAGGACCTTCGCCATCAACTCGACGGGAATCGAGTATTGCTCCGCGATTTCGCGGGCGCTCGACGACCCCTGGCCCTCGCGAAGCGCGAGGTGTTTCATGGCGATCAAGCCGTAGTCCGCCTTCTTGGACAATCTGAGCATAGGTTCTGCCTTATATACGACCTCTACAGTCGTATTTTACGCGGCTCAGTCCGGAGATTCAAGGGGGTACCCCTCGGACGATGCTGAGGCACGCCTGTTAGTACCGCAGCATGGTGGGGTCGACCTCGTCGATCCAGGCCGCGATGCCGCCCTTCAAGTTGCGGGCGCGAAAACCGGCGGCGCGGAGAAACTCAACCGCGCGAACACTCCTGACCCCGTGGTGGCAGTAGACGACCACCTCTCTGGTGCTGTCGATCTCGCCCACGTTCTCGGGGAGATTGCCGAGCGGAATCAGCACGGCCCCTGGAAGCCGGTTGATCTGGAATTCCATCGGCTCGCGGACATCCAGGAGCAGGGGCGCGCCCGGGCGGTCCAGCGCCCGCTCGAGGTCCTCGGGCGACACATCGAAGTCGTCGGGTGCTGCCGGCTGCGTCGTCGCCATCGCTCCGCAGAACTGGTCGTAGTCCTGCAGTTCCCTAATCGTGGGATGGTCGCCACACACCGGGCATTCGGGGTCCCGGCGGAGACGAATCTCGCGAAACGTCATGCGCAGCGCGTCGAGGACGAGCAGTCGGCCTGCCAGGGACTCCCCCACCTTCACGATCAGCTTGAGGGCTTCGGTCGCCTGGATCGTGCCAATGATGCCGGGCAACACGCCCAGGACGCCTCCCTCGGCGCAGCTCGGGACGAGACCCGGTGGCGGTGGCTCGGGATAGAGGCAGCGGTAGCATGGACCGCGTTCTACGCCGAAGACCGAAGCCTGGCCTTCGAAACGGAAAACGCTGCCATAGACGTACGGCCGCCGCATCAACACGCAGGCGTCGTTCACCAGGTAGCGTGTCGGAAAGTTGTCAGTCCCATCGACCACCAGGTCGTAACGCGAGAGCAGGTCGAGCGCGTTCGCCGAGGAGAGGGACACCTGATGCGCCTCGATGCGGACCTCGGGGTTGATCGCCTTCAGCCGATCGCACGCCGACTCGACCTTCGGCCGACCGACATCGCGCGTCATGTGCAGGAGCTGGCGCTGCAGGTTGCTGAAGTCCACGACGTCGTAGTCGACGATCCCAAGGGTCCCAACCCCCGCCGCCGCGAGGTACATGGACACGGGTGAACCCAGGCCCCCGGCACCAACGCACAGCACCTTCGCCGCCTTGATCGCCCGCTGCCCTTCCAGCCCAATCTCCGGCAACAGCAGGTGACGGCTGTACCGGCGCACTTCGTCCGCCGACAGATTCACAGACACCGGGTCGATGGCATTGGCCATAGGGGAATCTTAGCAAAAAGGCGGGAAGGCGGAGGCTGGAGGACGGGGTTCTAACGAAGTTCTCCCAGGCGTGCGGCCGGCGTCTCGGTAACTGCTGACTTCGCCGTTACTCGAGACGCCGACGCTGAGCCATTCCTACTTGTGAGGACGCGATCCCCCGAGCACGCGGTGCTCGTGGTCGACCGGCGTGTTGAGGACGAGATAGCCATCCATGTCCGGAAACCAGACCTCCGAGAGGCGCAGTTGCTCACCGACCTTGTCGAAGATCAGCTCCGGGTCCGTGTCGTTGTCGTGCCGGCCGAGCCGGGTGATCACCGGCATCAGAATCTGCGAGACCTTTCCGGATGTCGATCGGAGAAGGACCCTGTCTTGGCTTGCCTCGATCTCGTAGGCGCCAGCCTGCAGGGTGGTGCCCCCCGCGACGAACGCGAAATCGATTGTCACCTTCGCGCGGCTCTGGGCCTGCGCTGGTGTGGCGGTAACGACGCACGCGACGACGAGTGCCGCGGCCACGCTTCCGACGCGCGCGGCGGAGCGGACGGCCTGGGAGTTCAGCAACTGACGCATAACGGGCCTTTCGGTGGCCGGGCTTCCGCCCGGTGCGTGTTCGAACTGGAGGCTCTGAATGAGCCCTGTCTCATCTATTAGCAATAATGATGCCGTCGGCAGGCGAAGGACGGGCGATGCCTTGCCTGCGGCGAGGATGAACAAGAGCTGGGGATCTTGAAGATCGTGCCGGGGCTGTCCGGAACGGCCGCGCCGGGCGATTCGCTGTTGTTTTCGATTTTCGACAGCGGCTACGAGACACGAAAGCGTCACCGTGCCACGGTGGCGAGGTCTCGTTGCATCGAGAGCATCCGCATCGGGCTAGTCCTGTGCCGCCGCCACGATCGTCAGCAGATCCGACGGCCTGACCGCCAGCTCGTCGGCCCCGGCCCGCACCAGAGCCTCCTGCTCGGACGGCCCCCACAGCACGCCAATCGTCCTCATCCCTGCGGCTTTCCCGGCCGCCATGTCGTGGATGCTGTCGCCCACGTAGACCGTCCGCGCGACATCGAGGCCGCCTTTCGAGGCGGCCTGGAGCAGCGGTTGCGGATCCGGCTTGTGCCGCTCGGTGTCGTCGTGGAACACCTGTACCGACAGGAACTCGCCCAGCCCGAAATACTCGTAGCACTCGCGCGCAGCCCATTCCACCTTGCTCGTCACGACCCCGAGCGTCAGGCCGCGTGCGCGCAGGCCCGCGAGCGCTTCGCGCATGCCGTCGTAGGGTCGAATCAGGCGACCCAGGTTCGCGCGCTGGAATGACCGGTAGGTGTGCAGCATCGTGCGCGACATCGCCGCCGGATCGTCCGCGCCAGCGGCCCGGGCGTAGTCGGACAGGATGTCGTCGAGCGAGCGGCCGAGGTTGCCGATGATCACGCGCCGCCCCGGGTTGTAGCCGGGAAGGTGCGTGGCCAGCGTGTGCTCGTAGCACGCGAGGATGAGCGGGATCGTATCGACCAGCGTGCCATCGAGGTCGAAGAGAACGGCGTCAACGGAGGTCAACATAGCGGTAGCATATACTGCGCGTCGCATCACCGGTCGTCGCCGCGCGGGAGGCTTTGGTGAAGATCGCCCCTTTCGAAATGGAACGGATGCAGTCCACCTGGGAGAACCAGGTGGAGATCAACCTGTCCGAGAGCGGCGTGCACCCGCTCACGCTGGGCGAGTTGCTGGATGAGGAAGGCGAGCGGGCGTGCCTGCTCGACGTCGCGCTCGGCTACCCGCAGACCAACGGCACGGTCCCGCTGCGTTCGGCAGTCGCGTCGCTGTACGCGGGCGCGACGGCGGACCACGTCCACGTGACGAACGGCGGCTCCGAGGCGAACTTCTGCTGCACGTGGAGCCTCCTCGAGCCGGGCGACGAAGTCGTGATGATGGCGCCGAACTACATGCAGACGTGGGGGCTGGCACGCGCATTTGCGGGAGCCGTGCGCGAGTGGCCGCTGCGCGAGCGGGACGGACGCTGGCGGCCCGACCTGGACGAGCTCCGATCGCTGCTGACGCCGCGCACCCGGCTGCTCTTGATCTGCAATCCCAACAACCCGACGGGCGCCTGCTTCGACCAGTCGATCCTCGACGCGATCTGTCGCGAAGCGGAACGTCATGGCACGTGGGTGCTGTCGGACGAGATCTACCGGGGCGCCGAGCTGGCAGGTCGGGAGACTCCGTCAATCTGGGGCCGGTACGAGCGGGCCATCGTCACCAGCGGGTTGTCGAAAGCGTACGGCCTGCCAGCTCGGCGCCCCGGTAGATCTCG
>DASVIS010000044.1:0-2564 GCA_036381995.1 Vicinamibacterales bacterium
GCGACTTCGAGTCGTTGACGACCTGGGGTCCCGCAACCGCGGCAGCTAGCTCGTCGGCCCAGTACACGTGCGGGGCTAGTGGATGTCGAGGATCTTGTAGGAGAAGTCCCCGGCCGGAACGTGGACCACGACCGACTCGCCCTTGTGCTTGCCCAGGAGAGCCCGGCCGACCGGCGACTCGTTGGAGATCTTGCCTTCGCGAGGGCTGGCCTCGGTGGAACCGACGATCGTGAATACCTCTTTGCCGTCGGTGCCGTCGACCTTCACGGTCGACCCGATCTGGACGTGATCGGTCCCGTGGGTCTCGTCGATGATCGTGGCGTTCTTGATCAGCGCCTCGAGGCGCTGGATCTGGCCCTCGACAAACGCCTGCTCGTTCTTGGCGTCTTCATACTCCGCGTTTTCGGCAAGATCGCCGTGCTCTTTCGCATCGTGGATGCGTTGGGCGATCTCCTGGCGGCGCACGTTGATCAGCTCTTCCAGCTCCGCTCGAAGCTTGGCGAGACCGTCTTCCGAGATGTACTGAGTCTTGTTGTTCACCGCGGAGCGGCTCCCCTACTGGTCCGACCTGGCTGCGGCCGGCACGATCTCAGGCATGTTGTGGTCCGGCATAAGGAAACGAACTTCAGGCGCACGCGGTTGGTGCCCTGAAGTTCGGCCGGCGCGTATCCTAGCCGCCGCCCCCTGTCCGTGTCAAAGCGCCGGCCCATCGAGGCCGGAAAAGCGGGCCGTGAGCTCCGTGGGATTGACCTGCGTGTCCCGTCCACGTGCCTTCCGGCCGTCCGTCCCCCGCGCTTTCCGGAGCCTCTCGACCGCCCCTCCCCGTGCTTGATGCCAACCGGACCCCCCGTTCGGGGAGGGACCAAATGAGGGCTGGTTTCCTATGTGTGGCCGTGACAGATTCCGCTCAACAGAAGCACACAAACCGGCCCCGCCTTCCGGATCCTTCCCCTCCTCCTCCCGGAAGTCGGGGCCGGCCCGCGTCTGCGGCTAGCGGCCCAGCGAGGCCAATCTTCCTCGGACCCGCTGCAGGGCGGCGCGGTCGGCGAAAGCCACGAAGACCGTGTCGTCGCCGGCGATGCTACCCACGACCTCCGACCAGCGCGTCCTGTCCAGCGCCGCCGCGATGGCGTGCGCGGAGCCGGGCAGCGTCCTGATGACGAGCATCAGACCCGCCTCGCGGACGTTGACCGGAAGGTCGTGGAGAAGCGCCCGAAGTCGCTCCTCGCCGGTACTTTCAGCCTCGGTGACGCGGGCAGGCACCGTGTAGCTCTGGATTCCGTCCTGGCTGGACTTGATCAGTCCCAGCTCGGCGACGTCGCGGCTGATGGTCGCCTGGGTGGCGCGGAATCCGCGGTCACGCAAAGCGGCCGCGAGCTCCTGCTGGGTCCGGATCGGGCGCTGCGCCAGCAGGTCGCGGATCTCGCGCTGTCGAAGCTGTTTGATGACCTCCATGGGTCGACGCGACTCCTCAGGCGCCGTGCGGCGACAGCAGGACGACGAACACAAACGCGGCGGCTACCACCCGGTAGACGACGAAGACCGTCACCGGCCGGCGCCTCAGGAACTCGAGCATGAAGTGGACGGCGAGGATCCCGGAGATTGCCGCGGCGACGAATCCTATGACGATGACGTTGGCCTCGGGCGACGGGCCTGCCTCGTGTGTCAAGAACTTCCGAGCTTGCCACACCCCCGCGCCACCGATAACCGGCGTCGCCATCAGGAAGCTGAACCGGGCCGCCGCCTCGCGGTTGAGACCCATGAAGAGGCCGGCGGAGATGCTGATGCCCGAGCGGCTGATGCCGGGCACGAGGGCCAGGACCTGGGCGATGCCGATGCCCAGCGACTCGCGGAACGTCAGAGAGTCCATTTCGCGCTGTCGGGCGCCCCAGCGATCCGCCAGCCACAGAATGGCGGCACCCACGCAAAGCATCACGGCGATGCGGGCCGGTTCGCGGACGAGCTCCTCGAACTTCGACTCGAAGATGGGCCCGACGAGAACGGCCGGAATGGTGGCAATGACGAGCAGGAACGCCATCTTGCGGTTTGGATCGGCTTTGAAGGAACGGTCGCGAATGGCGGCCAGACCGGCCGGAATGAGAGTCAGCCAATCACGCCAGAAGTAGACGAGCAGGGCAAGCAGGGTGCCCATGTGAAGGATGACGGTGAAGGCGACCGAATCGATGAACGGGTCCTTCCAGCCGAAGAGCCACGGCACCAGCACGAGATGACCCGAGCTGGAGATCGGCAGAAACTCGGTGAGACCCTGCACGATGCCCATGACCAGCGCCTGGATGGACAGGTCCACGGGACGTCTCCTCGGTGCGGTGTTGGTGGGGCCGGAAAGTGCGCGGGCCGGCGATCCGTTTGACCGCCGGCTCGACGCTTCAGAGCTGGCCTAGCGGATGAAGAGCGGGGCCATCACCAGGGTGATGGTGGCCAGCAGCTTCACCAGGACGTGGAGAGAGGGACCGGCGGTGTCCTTGAATGGATCGCCGACCGTGTCGCCGACGACCGCGGCTTCGTGCGCCAGCGACTTCTTGCCGATGACGTTGCCATCATCG
>DASVIS010000045.1:0-2480 GCA_036381995.1 Vicinamibacterales bacterium
GGTCAGATGGCTCTCTGCTAGAAACAGCCAGTAGTACCGCGCGTGTTTCACCAAGCGCCCGCCCGTCTTGACGAGCCGCTGCTGGAGACTGGTCAGCGACCAGGTGTCGATCCGCGCCGGCAGTACCAGCCGCCGCCAGAGATTCCCGAGGTTGTACGCCAGCACACTCAGCTGTAACCGGACCTCGTTCGCCCGGAATCGATGACACGACAGTCGCGTCCAGTGCGCCGCTTGCTTCCCCTCCTTGATCCATTGCTCGGCCGTGCCCCGCTTGTTGTAGAACCGCACGACGGCGCGATTGGGGAGCGGGAGATTCGTCACGATGAAGCCGATGCGCGGGAACAGTTCGCCGACGTGGTGCTCGACTTTCGCCACGACCCGTCTGGGCGTCATCCAGCTGTCCGCCTGATACTGGAAGCTTTTGTACCGGACGAGCGGCGTGCGGCTGGGCCGACCCGGCGACCGAAACAGGAGGTCTTCGATCGCCAGTTCCAGATTCTTGTTGGCTGGGACGCGAATCGCGTACTCGACGCCGCGTGTCTCCAGCGCCTCGTAGATCGCCGGCCGCGCAAAGGCGGCGTCAGCCCGAAACGCCACGCGCTTGCCCTCGGCCTGCTGGCGTTCAATCTCCGGCAGGAGCAGCTCGTCCCAGTCGTCGGCGCTGGAGACGTTGCCTGATCGCAGCTTTGCCGCCAGACAGTCGCCGTGATCGTTGAACAGGAACAGCGGGTGGTAGCAGACCGTCTCGAAGTGGCCGTTGTAGGCACTGCCTTCCTGCTGTCCATGCACCGGGCTCTCGCTGGAATCCATGTCGAGCACCGTGCGGAAGGGCCCCATGCCGGTCACTGAGGACCGCGTTCGCTCGCTGTTTCCTGATGGGAAACGTGTCGGCGGTCGCTGGATGTTCCGGTGCCCCGCGCACGACGACACGAAGGCCAGCGCAACGATCCGGGAAGGCGACGACGGCCGGGCAGATAGCCGAGCGATTGCCCGATCTCGATGTTCGGCCTGTAGATCAGCAGGTGGCCGTATGTCTCTCGCAATTGAAGGTAGCCGGCCAGCAGCGCCATCAGCGTCTTGCCGGAACCCGCTCTGCCTACCAGCGTGACCAGCAGAATCTCAGGGTCGGTCAGGAGGGCGAGCGCGAATTGCTGTTCGACGTTCATCGGCGCGATGCCGCGCTCGTTGTCGGGCTTGCGCACGAGCCTGAAGTACGCAGGCGGGCCCGCCTTGTAGATCGCCAGCACCACCTTGCCGCTCGACTCGGTGACGATCGTGCAGCACTGGTTCGCGAGCAGCGGCCCGGTGCTGGCCACGCTGAGCACGCGCGACGCCTCGAGGCGCGCCTCGCGGTGGAGATCGGTGAGCAGCCCGTGGTAGTCGTCCGGGATCGTGATCGTCGCCGACCCGGGGTACAGCTCGTCGACCGACGAGATCTTCTTGTCGTCGCGGTAGTCCTCGGCGTTGACGCCGAGAGGCCGCGCCTTGACGCGCATGGCCACGTCACGCGTGACCAGGCTGACGCGCGCCTCGGGCCGCAGGCCTGTGCCTGGGCGGTTGTGCCTGGGCGGGGCGGCGTGCTGACCTCGGAACATTGGCTCCTCGCCTACGAAGCCCATCGGCAAGGTTGGATCGTCGTTCCAGCGACCGCCCAAGATCCCGTGTTCGGTTCAATGCTAAGCGCCGGCGTGAGCTTCTTTGACTCGACCCTCTATACTCCGATGTTTCCAGACGCGGCTCTTGGGCTACCCGGTGGCGCTTTGCCGGACTACTACGCGTAGGGATCCCGCTAACCGCTCCGCCAGCGGGCTGTGATCGGCGTGTCGCACTGAACCGACCATTCTGAACGCGAGGCGGACTCATGCCATCCGAGATTGAAGCGCAGTTCCACGAAGCAATGCTGAACATCTACAAACGGGCGAAGACCGAGGCGCACTACCCAGCGAACCGGTTTCTCGGCATGGTCGTGGAGATGGGCGGACTCGCGACGGCTCGCTATCTCCTGCACGCGGAGAAGGTGTCAGATGGGTATACCGCGTTGTGGGAACGCGGGCGGCTCGACCTGACGGTCGAAGCGATGATCCTGGATGCCAAGTGGCGGCCGCTGTTCGCGGACGACGAGCGCGCCATTGCGGTGGCTCGGCTGCAGCAGTACGGCTACTCTGGTCCGCTTCCCGCCAACTGAGTCAGGCGCAAGCCTGCCCACCCCCGGCGGCACCTCTGGGGTGGCCTACCGCGGAGGGACGAGCCGGCGCACTGGCCGCCTCACCCCGCTGGCCAGCGCGCCACGAGCGCGACCCGGTCCGCACGCGACCCGGGTCGGCCCCCGTCTCCTCGGCCCACCCTGGCCAGCCTCGTGGGTTTCTCCGCGAATTGCCCCACGGTTGCCCCACGGGCGTCGCTACGCGCGGGACTGTTTAGCGGAGCGATCGCAGTAAGTGTCTGAAGGAGATCGACTTGCTGGTGCCGGAGGAGGGAGT
>DASVIS010000046.1:0-5705 GCA_036381995.1 Vicinamibacterales bacterium
CCGTTCTCCGCGTACACGAAGATGAGCGGCGTCGATATCGAAGGCAGGCAGCTGAGAAAGGGCGCAACCGAGGCGATTCTCGCCTTCGTCAAGGAACAGGGTGGGCGCATCGCGCCTGACGTCACGGAACTCTCCGACAAGATCTCGCGGACCGGGGGCACGCCCCTCGCTGTGGCCGACGGCCCGAAGCTGCTCGGCGTCATCCACCTCAAGGACATCGTCAAGGTGGGCATGAAGGAGCGCATCGCCCAGCTCCGGGCGATGGGCATCCGCTCGGTGATGGTCACCGGAGACAACCCGCTGACGGCCGCGGCCATCGCCTCTGAAGCCGGCGTGGACGACTTCCTCGCCCAGGCCACGCCGAAGGACAAGCTCGAGTACATCAAGAAGGAGCAGGCGGGCGGGCGCATGATTGCGATGACGGGCGACGGCACCAACGACGCGCCGGCGCTCGCACAGGCCGATGTGGGCCTGGCCATGAACACGGGAACGACCGCGGCCCGCGAGGCCGGCAACATGGTGGACCTCGACAGCAATCCGACGAAGCTGATCGAAGTCGTCGCCATCGGCAAGCAACTGCTCATCACGCGCGGCGCCTTGACGACGTTCTCGGTCATGAACGACGTCTCCAAGTACTTCGCGATCATTCCGGCGATGTTCATGGCGACGTATCCGGCGCTGAACAAACTCAATATCATGTACCTCCGGACACCCGAAAGCGCCGTGCTCTCGGCCGTGATCTTCAACGCCCTGGTCATCGTCGCCCTGGTGCCGCTCGCGCTGCGAGGGGTCAGGTATCGGCCCCGAAGCGCGGCGCAGATGCTCCGCCGCAACCTCCTGATCTATGGGCTCGGCGGCTTCCTGGCCCCCTTCCCGTGCATCTGGGCGATCGACCGGATTCTCGGCCTGCTGCACTTGGCCTAGTGAGGAGAGAGACATGTTCGCAGAACTCAAGCCTGGGTTCAGGATGATGCTGGTCATGACCGTCCTGACGGGGCTGGTGTATCCGGCGGTCATCACCGCGATTGCCCAGATCGCGTTTCGGGATCGGGCCAATGGCAGCTTGGTTCTCTCGAATGGGCACGTGGTCGGATCGCGGCTGATCGGGCAGGCGTTCACGAAGCCCGAGTACGTTCACCCGCGGCCGTCGGCGGCCGGCGGCGGGTACGATGCCACCGCCAGTGCGGGATCGAACCTGGGGCCGACCAGCGCCAAGCTCGTGAACGGGACGACGAAAGTGGACGACAAGAAGAACGAGGTCGTCGACTTCGACGGCATCAAGGACCGCATCGTGCACTACTGCCTCGACAACGGCATCCCCTACGACTCGTCCCGGCCTGTCGACGCGTTCAAGGACGGCCAGGGCAATCTCGATGACGTGAGGCTGATCAAGGCGTTCAACGACGACAAGGCACCGCTGGTGTTCACGCCGAAGACGCCGATTCCCGCCGATGCGGTCACGGCCTCGGCGTCGGGCTTGGACCCGCACGTGAGTCCGGCCAACGCCCAGGCGCAGGCGGCCCGGGTCGCGAGGGCTCGCGGAGTCTCGGTGGAGCGGGTGCAGGCCGTGATTGCGCAGCACACCGAGGGACGAACCTTCGGCGTCCTCGGGGAGCCGCGGGTCAACGTGCTCGAACTCAATCTGGATTTGGACCGGCGGTTTTCACGCAAATGAGCGGTCCATCTGGACAGGCGCCCGATCCACAGGTAGCGTAGGAGCCGATGTCTGGTGCCGACGTTGACCCGTTCGCTCGGCGGGATGCCGAAGCGCTGCTCCGGCAGGTCGAAGCCGCGGAGCGTGCGGGCCGGCGCGGCCAGCTGAAGATCTTCCTCGGATACGCCTCGGGCATCGGCAAGTCGTTTCGATTGTTCGACGAAGGACGGCGCCGGCACGAACGCGGCGAGGATGTGGTGGTCGCGGCGATTCAGCCCGCCGTCGCACCCGACGTGGCGCTCGTCATCGAGAGAATCGAGATCGTCCCCACCCACGACGTGGCTGGCGTGCCGGTTCTCGACATGCCCGCCCTGCTCGCACGGCACCCTGGCGTGTGCCTGATCGACGGCTTGGCGTACAACAACCCCCCTGGCAGCCGGCACGCCAAACGCTACCAGGACGTCGAAGAGCTCCTCGAAGCCGACATCTCGGTCATCACGTCGGTCAACCTCGAGTACATCCAGGAGCAGCAGGCGTTCGTGCGCGGGGTGGTCGGCCGGGTCCCCGCCCCGACGGTGCCGCAGCAGTTCATCAACCGGGCCGACGAAGTGGTGGTGGTGGATGCCCCGCCGGTCGCCGACGCCGAGGCGGGACACAGGCTGTCCGCGTTGCGCCAACGGGCGCTCCTGCTGACCGCGGAGGTCGTCGACCACCAGCTCGAGGCGTACCTGCACCTGCACGGCGTCCAGCCGTCATGGGGCACCCAGGAGCGGATCCTGGTGTGCATGACCCCGCGTGCGAACGCCGCGAAGATGCTGGCCAGCGGGCGATACAACGTCGACCAGTTCCACGGCGAGCTGTACGCGATCTACGTGACCCAGGACCGTCTGACCGACGAAGATCGCATGGCGAACGAGCGCAACGTATTGCTGGCTCGCGCCCAGCGCGCCCACGTCGATGTGCTCGAGGGCGACGATGCCGTGCCGACAATCATCGAGTACGCGCGCCGCCATAACATCACGCAGATCTTCGTCGGTCACACCCTCCGGCGCACGTGGCGGTCGCGGCTCAGTGGCACGCCGCTGGAGCGATTGATCCGCGAGGCCGACGGTATGGACGTTCGCGTCTTTCCGCAGTAGCTGCCGTGACAGAGTCGACACCCCCCCGCGGTCGTCTGAAGGTGTTCCTCGGGTACGCCGCCGGGGTGGGGAAGACCTATCAGATGCTGACCGAAGCTCACGAGGTTCAGCGGGACGGCGTGGACGTCGTGATCGGGTACTTCGAACCGCACAGCCGGCAGGACACGATCGCCCTCGCCGACGGCCTCGAGACCGTCCCGCGGACGAAGATCGAGTACCGCGGTTCGCGCTTCGAAGAGATGGACACCGACGCCATCGTGCGGCGCCATCCACACGTGGCGATCGTCGACGAATTCCCCCACACGAACGTGCCCGGGTCGGCGAGGCCCAAACGCTGGGAAGACGTTCACGTGCTGCTCGACGCCGGCATCGACGTCGTGACCACGATGAACGTGCAGCACCTGGAGAGCCTCAACGACCAGATCTGGCAGAGCACGGGCGTCCGGGTTCGCGAGACGATTCCGGACTGGGTCCTGAAGCAGGCCGACGAAGTCGTCATGGTGGATCTGACCCCGCGCGCCCTGCTGAACCGGCTCGCGCGCGGGGTGGTGTACCCGCCGGATCGGGCACGCGCGGCGCGCGAGAACTTCTTCAAGGAATCGACGCTCGTGGCGCTCCGCGAGCTGGCGATGCGCCAGGCCGCCTATGCCGTGGAGACCCGCCTGTCGCACGACGAGCCAGCGGAGGTCCCTGGAGACCCGGCGGCCGACCCGGAGCGCGCAGAACGCCTGATGCTGATCGTGGGACCGGACCCGTCCAGCGCGGCGCTGATCCGCCGCGGCCGGCGAGTGGCCGACCGTCTCCGGGCCGAGTGTCTGGCCGTCTATGTCTCCGCGACGCCCGATCTGCGACACCTGTCGGACGATGAACGGCAGCGCCTGGATCGACACCTCAACTTCGCACGAGGCCTCCGGATCGAAGCCCGCGTGCTCCAGGGCCGCGATGTGGCCGAGACAGCCGTCGGGTTCGCCCGCCTGCACGGCGTGACGCAGATCTTCGTCACTCGCGAGCGGAAGCGCGTGGCGCGCTTCTGGTTCGACCATTGGCTCGTCGAGCGCATCGTCAACCGCGCGCGGGGCATGCAGGTCACCGTCGTGGCCGATCGGTCGGTTCGGACGCCCTCACCAGATCGCGCAAGCCACCCGTGATTCATCGTGCCAGTCGGACCGAGCTGTGACGCCGGGCGGCGTTTGCGTGGTCTGTGTCGCTGCGGCCTGACTCTCCAGTTGACGTCGAGTGTCATTCGAGGATCTCGAGCGCCACCTTCTTGGCACAAACGAGTCGGCAAGATTCCGCCGAAGACTGGTCGGCGCCTGCTGGCACCGACATGGCCACTGCGTTGATTCTCGATGCCGCTGTGCCTGGGCGGTTGTGCCTGGGCGGGGCGGCTCCTCCGAACGGCGCCCACGCTGTCTGATAACGGGAGATTCTGTGACCCTGAGTGAGCGGAGACCCCCTCTAATCCGGACTATCGTCGGCGGAGTTGCTACGAGTGCCGTTCGTGGGATGACGTGCTTGAACGAGACGAATAGACCGGCCGACGCCGGCGGGAAGGGCGCGCTAAGAGTAACCTGTCCCGCGAGATCCTCGGCCCTCAACCGTGGAACTTCCCCCTAAAGCGCAAAGACCGGACGTGCCCCAAACACAGCGGTTCACAGCTTGCGGGCGAGGAGTCGCACGATGCGGCCTTTGTAATGGAACCACTCGGTAATCCCGGTCGTGTCCTCATAGAACACGATCTGTAAGTCCGACCAGGCCTTGACCAGTGCGTTCGCTTTGTCCGATTCCGATTCCACCCAATTGGGCTCGGAATCAGTGAGCGACCGGAAAGGGCGGTCGATCAGCACCAAGCCGCCGGGCTTCAACGCTGCCCTGATCCGCGCGATGAACCTGGGATCGACTATGAGCTTCTCCATGGTCGGTACGTAAATAAAGCAGATGAGGTCCCAGCGCGCCGCGCCGTAGTCGAAATCCTCAAGACGCGCCTTAAGGGTGGTGATGGCCACGCCGGCCTTCGCCGCGTTTTCGTTGGCCGCTTTCAAGCCTTCCTCGGCGATATCGAAGCCCGTGACGTCCCAGCCCTTAGTGGCGAGGTAAACCGCATTGCGGCCCTGTCCCGTGGCCACGTCCAAGGCCCTGCCAGGTTTCACGTCTTTGATGGCGGAAACCAGGAACGCACTGGGCTCGGTAGTAAAGAAGGTCTGGTTCCGGTCGCGGTACAGCGCGTCGAAGCTGTTCTGGCCGCCCTGGGCGACGGCCAGGGACGATAGCAAGAGCAGTAGAGCAACCAGCACAAGTCGTATTCGTGTCTTGGACAATGGCGGCTCCTGTGACGGAATAGAGGCCGAAGAAGGCGCGGCGGAAAGGGACGCGATAGGTGTGATTTTCACGAGCCCTCCTCTGGATGATCGGATGATGTTCTGGCGGCTAAACAGGCCAGTCGTGCTCTGCCGAAAATTGGCGCAGGCGCCCATCTCTGTGGTGTCAGTTCGGTTGTTCCACGCTCGCAGCGTCCGTCCATCTGGCGGCAACCAGTCGACCTGCGCCTTCTGGCTTGTCGCCTTGTTCTCGACCGTGAACGTGGTCGGCGGTGTGTGATTCCGACTGAGGCAAACTGTGGCGGCTTCGGCGTTGTTCGCCGCTATGGCCGGCGTCAACCCCAGTGGCGCAGGTGCATGTCCTGCAGCGGCAACACCGTGGCTGTCATGGACGGACATGCTACCACGCTCACCGCCGAGCTTCACTCGTTGAACTCACACGCGCAAGTGACGACGGAGGACCACGAACGGATTTCCACCGGGACGAGAAGAACCTGATCGACATCGACAGTACGTGGGTGGAAAGTCGGGCGGCGCTGGGCAAGAGCCAGGTCCGTGTGCAGGAAGCCTTGGAACAGGTGCGTCAGGCCTTGC
>DASVIS010000047.1:0-2068 GCA_036381995.1 Vicinamibacterales bacterium
GGCGTTCACCGAGCCCGCTCCACGCCACCGCCGGCGCAATCCGGCGCGGGCCTTCCGGTCCAGGCGCCTCACGCCGCCGACGGCCGAAGGCAGATGGGGCCTCGTCGGAGCCCGGACGGCGTCTCGTCCGTCCGCGACGCATTGGGCGGCGGCCGTTGCGCAGCAGCTCCTGAACCGTCACGGAGTGATGACGCGCGAAGCGGTGACCGTGGAGACCCTCCCGGGCGGGTTCAGCGCGGTGTACGACGTGCTGAAGGCGATGGAGGACGCCGGCAGAATCCGGCGCGGCTACTTTGTCGGTGGTCTCGGCGCAACCCAGTTCGCGCTGCCTGCGGCCGTCGACTTGCTGCGGTCGGTCCGGGACGATCCGGAGTCCGCTCAGACCGTCTACCTGGCCGCCACCGATCCGGCCAATCCGTACGGCGCCATCCTCAAGTGGCCATCACGACCTGGCGCCACCGGCTCGGCGTCCGGTCGAGTGGAGGAACAAGCGTCCCGCCGCGGGCCGACGCGATCCGTAGGCGCTGGCGTCATTCTGGTCGACGGGTCTCTCGCCGCCTACGTGGGCAAGGCGGACCGCCAGTTCCTCACTTATCTGCCCGAGGACGAGCCGGCACGCGGCCGCGTCGCCAGCGAGGTCGCTCGCACGTTGTTCTCGCTCGCAACCTCTGGCGGCGATCGTGGCGGGATGCTGATCTCAGAACTCGATGATCTCGATGCGGCGAAGCATCCGCTTGCGCCTTACCTCGTGGATGCCGGTTTCGTTCGGCGTGCCACCGGGTTCCAGGCGGCGCCACCGAGGTAGGATTCGATTTTCGTCGCCCGGGAGCCCCGGTCAGACCCGGATCGTCACGAGATCGATCCGGCCCCGGTCCCCAACACCAAGCCCCTTCTGCGCCGCCGTCTCGATGTGGCGGGACTGCCGCATCTTGTCGCTCAAGCCCGCGGCCCTGCGCTTGTCGAGGATCACCTGTCGGCACACGACGTCGAGGGCCACCGGGTCGGTTGCGATGTAGATCGCGTTGTCGCGCCAGATGGCGTCCGTGTTGCTCGGCTGCGGCCCGTCGTCGAAACAGCACTTGGTGGCATCGAGGATGATCAGGGGGATCCTGGTCTGCGTCAGGTAGTGCTGGTAGGCCTCGGCGATGTACGGATCGCAGTTGCCGTTGTGCGCCTGGCGGTGATGGCTGTAGCAGCCAAATGCGATGTTCTTCAGCGCGAGCGTGACGCCCGAGCCGCCGTGGTCCTTCAACACGGGCAGGTTCACCGTGACGTCCGTCTCCGCCACCGTCGTATCGAGCGGGCATGGTCCACCCGACGCCTGCAGGACCTTCGTCTGGTCGTACCGCCCGCCGGTCTTGATCCGTTCACCGAGCCGGCCAGTGCCGGGCCTGTAATCGGTCGGCCCGAAGTGATCCGCGTGACGGTCCCACACGACGACGTCCGACGGCTTCACACCCGCCGTGATCACGCCCATCGCGACCGCCTCGGTCAGTTCGCGAGCGGTGTAGAGCAGCGGCCGGCCGAGGAGGTTGATCTTCAGCCCCACGCGCATGCCCGGCTTGAAGTACTGGCGCCACGCGTCCGCGGCCTTCTTCTGACCCGTGAACGCGGTCATGCCTTGCTCGAGCATCACCGCCAGGACCTTCGGGTCTCGCGTGTCACCATTCCAGACCTTCGGGGATTCCACGCGGACGATGCGCACCTTCGATTCCGCGGCGCCCGCCGCACGATCGCCCACCAGCGTGGCCGCCGCCGCGCCGAGAATTCCCGCCAGCAAGTCCCTTCCGGTCACACCACTCTCGGCAAGAACCATGTCTCACTCCTCCAGAGGAGCCATCACTATACCCGGACGTCGGCCGGCCTCAAAGCGCGACGGCCGCCGCGAAGAGATGGGCGTGGTATTGTGAGGGATCGTGCCGCCTGTTCTCCGACTCGCCTTGCGAATCGTCTTCGTCGCCGTCGTGTCGCTCGCACCCGCGCCAGCGCGCGCGGGCGCCGACCTGCGCATTCAGTTCGGCGCATTGCAGCGGCTCCTCGCCGAACAAGTGTTCACGACGGAGGGCCG
>DASVIS010000048.1:0-15157 GCA_036381995.1 Vicinamibacterales bacterium
GCTCGGCGGCGGCAACGCCATCGAGCACTTTCTGGCGCCGAGCTTCGAACCCAGCCATGTCGTGATCGCCGGCCAGGAGGCTGGCGCCACGAGAACAGAGGCTGGCGCCACAGGGACAGAGATTGGCAGCCAGGTGGCGCCGGCGTCCTCGCCGGCCGGACCGGCGGAGCCGGCCGGGATGTCCACCGCCGGCGAGCTGGGTCTGATGGCGTTCTCGGTGCTGATTGGCATCATCGGCATCGCGGTCGCCTATCGGTTCTACGTGCGGAGCCCCGAAATCGCGGTTCGCCTGAAGGCGCGCCTGGCGGGCCCGCACCGCGTCCTGACGAACAAGTACTACGTGGACGAACTGTACGGCGCGACGGTCATCCGGGGCACGATGATGAGCGGCGACGGCCTCTGGACGTTCGACCGGAAGGTCGTGGACGGGGCAGTCAACGGCTCGGGCTGGCTGACCATCTTCTCGTCGTGGTTCTCCGGCATCATCGACAAGTACGTCGTCGACGGCCTGGTGAACCTGGTCGGTTCGATCCTGCAGGAATCGAGCTTCGTGTTCCGGCGCCTGCAGACCGGATTGATCCAGAACTACGCGTTGCTGATGTTGTTCGGCGTATTCGCCTTCGTGAGCCTCTATCTCCTCATGGTCCGGTAGACAGGCGGCGGGGGAGAGCGCCGGCAGGACGAGCCGGCCGTTTTGAAGAAACCGCTATGAATCATCTGCTGTCGTTGATCCTGTTCACGCCGCTGGTCGGCGCCGCCGCACTGATGTTCGTGAACAAGCGCAGCGAGAACGCCATCCGCTGGATCGCCAACCTCTTCGCGATGGCCGGCTTCCTCGTGTCGCTGCCGCTCTGGTTCTACTACGACTACACGAACCCGTCGTGGCAGTTCGTGGAGCGCGCGCAGTGGATCCCGTCGATCGGCGCCGAGTACCACCTCGGCGTGGACGGCTTCGCGGTCCTGCTGATCCTGCTGACGACGATGATGGGCGTTCTTGGCATCCTGTCGTCGTGGACGGCGATCAAGGAGCGCGTCAAGGAGTACTACATCTTCCTGCTCATCCTCCAGTCAGGCATGCTCGGCGCCTTCGTGTCGCTCGACTTCATGCTGTTCTTCCTGTTCTGGGAGGTGATGCTGGTCCCGATGTACTTCCTGATCGGCATCTGGGGCAGCGACCGCCGACTTTACTCGGCGATCAAGTTCTTCCTGTACACCCTCGCCGGCAGCGTGGTGATGCTGCTCGGCATCCTGGCCCTCTACTTCAACTACACCGACCCGCAGACCGGCCAGCACACGTTCGACATCGTCCAGTTCCAGCAGCACGGCTTCGACGCCAGCCTGCAGTGGTGGGTGTTCCTCGCCTTCTTCCTGGGCTTCGCCATCAAGGTCCCGATGTTCCCGTTCCACACCTGGCTGCCCGACGCGCACACCGACGCCCCGACAGCCGGCTCGGTCATCCTGGCGGCCGTCCTCCTGAAGATGGGGACGTACGGGTTCATCCGGTTCAGCCTGCCCATCCTGCCGGACGCCACCCGCGCGTTCGTCCCGATGGTCGTCGCGCTGTCGTTGATCGGCATCATCTATGGCGCGCTCGTCGCCATGGCGCAGCGCGACTGGAAGCGGCTCGTCGCCTATTCGTCGGTCAGCCACATGGGGCTCGTGATGCTCGGGATGTTCGCCCTCAACCCGGTGGGCATCAAGGGCAGCATCGTGCAGCAGATCAACCACGGCATTTCGACCGGCGCGCTCTTCCTGATCGTCGGCATCGTCTACGAGCGGCGACACACGCGCCAGATCTCGGAATACGGCGGCCTGTCGAAGGTGATGCCGGTCTACGCCGCCATCTTCGGCGTGATGATGCTGTCATCGATCGGCCTGCCGTCCCTCAACGGGTTCATCGGCGAGTTTCTGATCCTCCAGGGTGTCTTCGCGGTGAACAAGGCCTGGGCGGCCGTCGCCGCCGTCAGCCTCGTCCTGGGCGCGGCCTACATGCTGTGGCTCTACCAGCGCACGATGTTCGGGAAGGTCGAGAACCCGAAGAACGAGAAACTGCCGGACCTGAACGTCCGCGAGGTGATGACGTTCGTGCCGCTGATCATCATGGCGGTCTGGATCGGCATCTACCCGACCCCGTTCCTGAACCGGCTCAACACGTCGGTCGACAGGGTGGTGGCGCGCGTCAGCCCGCAGTACCTGCAGAAGAGCGCGTCGGCCAACCCGGCCGGCTGCGGACAGAAGCCGGCCGCCTCGAAGTGGCAGGTGGCCCCGTGCGGCCCGGACGAGGCCGCGCAGCCGACCGCCGCCCCGGCGGGCACCGTGCCATCGGACCAGCCGATGAAGGCCGGGCTCGCACCAGCGCCTGGCGCCGGGATGTCGCCGTCGCCGCATGAGCCGGGCAAGGCCCCGGCGCCCGCGGCCCCGGCCAAGCCGGTGGGAGGACGGTGATGCCAGCGGGTTTTTCGCCGAGCGATTTCGCCGCGCTGATGCCGGAGCTGGTCCTCACCGGCGTGGCGCTCATCGTCCTGCTCGCGGACGCCTTCATTCCGAGAGCCCGGCACGGGGTGATCGCCTGGATCTCGCTCGCGGGACTGGCGCTGACCGCGGCGGCGCTCGCCCCGCACGCCGGCGAGCACGCCACGGCCGCCCGAGGCATGATCGCCGTCGACAGTTTCGGCGCGTTCTTCAAGTTCCTCTTCCTCGGGGCCGCGGGCCTGACGATCCTCATGTCGCCGCGCTACCTGCAGGTCGAGGGCGCCCGGCCGGGGACGTACTACTTCCTGATCCTGTGCGCCACTCTCGGCATGATGTTCATGGCGAGCGGCATCGATCTCGTGACGATCTTCATCGGTCTCGAGACGATGGCGATCTCGTTCTACATCCTGGCGGGATTCATCAAGCCGAACCGGCGGTCGAACGAGGCCGCCGTGAAGTATTTCCTGCTCGGGTGCTTCTCGCTCGGCCTCCTGCTCTACGGGATGTCGATCCTGTACGGCCTGACGGCGACGACGAACCTCCGGACGATCGCGACTCTGCTGGCCGGTGACGAGCACCACACATGGCTGCCGCTGGGCGTGATCCTGGTCGTGGCCGGGGTCGGCTTCAAGATTGCGGCGGTGCCGTTCCACATGTGGGCGCCGGACGTGTACGAGGGCGCGCCCACGCCGATTACCGCCTTCCTGTCGGTGGGGTCCAAGGCCGCGTCGTTCGCGATGCTCCTCCGGATCTTCTTCGAGGGGCTGCCCTCGGTGAACGACCAATGGGGCATGCTGTTCTACGCGCTGGCCATCCTGACGATGACCGTCGGGAATGTCGCCGCCCTCACCCAGAGCAACATCAAGCGGATGCTGGCGTATTCGTCGATTGCCCACGCCGGCTACCTGCTGATTGCGATCGTGGCCGCGACCCGCGTGCCGCAGATCGGCGTGAAGGCCGCGCTCATCTACCTGGTGATCTACGCGTTCATGCAGTTTGGCGCCTTCGGCGTCGTCACGCTGCTGCGCCGCCATGATGTGATCGGCGAAGAACTGAAGGACATGAGCGGCCTGTTTCAGCGGAGCCCGCTGGCCGGGATCGCGATGCTGCTGTTCATGCTGTCGCTCGGCGGCATCCCACCCACGGCCGGGTTCATGGGCAAGTTCTGGCTGTTCAGCGCGGCGATCGACGGCGGCTACTACTGGCTGGCGGTGATCGGGGTGCTCAACAGCGCGGTGTCCCTCTACTACTACCTGCGCGTCGTCGTCTTCATGTGGTTCAAGGGCGAGCCTTCCGGATCGGAACTGGTCATATCGCCCGCGATGGCGATCTTTCTGACCATCACGATTGTCGGCACCATTGCGATCGGTGTCTATCCGCGGCCGCTGTTCGATCTCGCCGACATCTCCGCCCGCACGTTGGGAGTGGCGGGGATGGCGGCCACCCTGAGATAGTGAGATAGGGAGAGCAGGGCTGAGGCCCTGCCGGTCTCCTATGGCCAACACCTCCGGCCCATCCATGGGTTCTCTCGGCGCGTTGAGCGCCGTCGGGATCGCCTTCGTCCTCGCGGTCGTCTTCGGCTTCCTGATCGGCTACTTCCTCGACCGCTGGCTCGGAACCTCTCCGCTGTTCATCCTCATCTTCTTCTTCATCGGTGTCGCCGCCGGCATCGTCAACGTCGTCCGGACGGCGAATGCGGTCAGCCGGGAAGAGAAACCGTGAGATTCGCGGCCGATCCCGATCAGGGCCTGAGACAGTTCGAACGCGACGCCGCCGTTGCCTGCGGGGCGATGGCGCTGATAGCCCTCGTCGTGGAGCGCGGGCGCCCGGACGGCGCGGCCGGTGTCGTCGCGGGCGGTGCGCTGATGGCGCTGTCCTACTGGGCGATCAAGGGTGGCGTGGACCTGGTGGTGGCCAGGTCGAATCGAGCAGAGTTTCCTGCGCTGCCGGCCGACAGCGGTGTGGCAGGGCCTCAGCCCCGCCCTGCTGCCGGCCTCCCCCTCCGCCGCCGCATTGGCCACGCGGTGAAGTTCTTCACAAGGTACGCTTTACTGGCCGTCGGGGCGTACGTTATGCTGGCCTGTTTCCGAGTGCACCCCGTCGGCCTGCTGGCCGGCGCGACGACGCCCTTCGTGGCGGCGCTGGCGCAGGTCGTGCGTTCGTCCCGGGCGCCCTCCCACCGGGGACAATCGTAATATCATGGAGAAACTCGAGCACCCGCTTTGGATCGTGCAGATCGTCAATGCGCTGTTCGGCCCGCTCGTGGTCGCCGCGCTGCGTCCCCTGGGCATCCAGTTCAAGCCGGGCCAGGAAGTCATTCCCGATTTCATCGTGATGTCGCTGCTGATCCTGGTCGGGGTGTCGGTTCTGTGCCTGATCATCCGATCCCGCTTGAGCGTCGAGAATCCGGGCAAGCTGCAGCTCGCGCTCGAGGAAGCCGTGTCGTTCCTGAACGGGATGCTGGACGACTACGTCGGCCCGAAGGGCCGGAACTATCTCCCGCTCGTCGGGACGATGTTCATCTTCATCCTGATCGGGAACCTGATGGGTCTCGTTCCCGGGCTGAAGTCGCCGACCAGCAACATCAACGTCACACTCGGCTGCGCCCTGACCGTGTTCGTGTATTACCAGTTCCACGGCTTCAAGGAGCAGGGAATCTTCGGGTACATGAGGCACTTCCTGGCGCCGTCGGGCGCGCCGATCTGGATCGCGCCGATCTACTTTCCGGTCGAGATCATCAGCCACCTGTCGCGCGTGTTGTCGCTCTCGGTCCGGTTGTTCGGCAACATCTTCGGCGAGGATCTGGTCATCCTGATCATCGCCAGCATCGTCCCGTTCCTGGTGCCGTTGCCGATGATGGTCCTTGGCCTGATTACCTCGGCGCTGCAGGCGTACATCTTCGCGATGCTCACGACGATCTACCTGGCGGGGGCAGTGGTCCTGGACCATGGACCGGAGGGTCACGACTCGCACGGGGAGGGTCACGTGGCGGCGCAACCCGAGGCGGCCTGAGCGGAAGCAATGGTGAGGCGGGGCGCGGGCCCTGCGAATCGGTTTGGCGGCGCAAGGCTGCGGCCTTGCTGAATTTCTGAGGAGTCTATCGTGCGTAAATCGCTGGTCTTGTCGCTGACGTTGTTGTTCGTGGCCGCGGGCATGGTCGCGCCGCTCTTCGCCCAGGGGACCCAGGCGGGGGGCAGCGAGGTGGCGAAGTGGTCGATTATTACGGCCGGGTTCGCCCTGGCCATCGCGGCGGCGTTCGGCGCGCTCGGGCAGTCGAAAGGCCTGAGCTCGGCTACCGAGGCGATCGCGCGCAACCCCAGCGCGACCGCTGACATCAGGTTCGCATTGATCCTCGGCCTCGTGCTGATCGAGTCGCTGGTCATCTACGTTCTGCTCGTCTCGCTGATCCTGTTCTTCGTGAAGCCGTTCCCGGTGTAGAACGGACCGCGGGCCGCTTTGCCGGGCAGGAGCGGGGCACAAGGTGTCGCCCCTCCTGCCGGCCCGCTTCTGCTCCTGCCACGCCTTCCCGTGCTCATCGATCTCCTCGTGGTGCTGTGCACGCTCATCTGGGGGTGCAACTACGCCGTCGTCAAGATCGCGCTTCGGGAACTCCCGCCCCTCGGCTTCAACGCGCTGCGTCTCGGTATCGCGTCAATCCTGTACCTCGCGGTGCTGGCTTTCGCGCGCGCCGAGCCGGCTGAAGGCGGCGGTCGGCCTGCCGTCGGCCGATTCTTCCGCTCGGCACGGAACATCCCCGTCCGGGACTGGCTGGCCATTCTGGGCCTTGGTGCAACGGGCCACTTCATCTACCAGCTCGGGTTCATTGGCGGCCTCGCGCTGACCACGGTCGCCAACAGTTCGCTGATCATCGGATGCTCGCCGGTCGTGGTGAGCGCGCTGACCGCGGCGGTCGGGCAGGAGCGCGTCTCGCGGCGCTACTGGCTGGGCGCGGCGCTGTCGCTGGCGGGCGTCTACTTCGTGGTCGGCCCGGGAGCCGGCGTGTCGCGCGATTCGCTCTCCGGTGACCTCGTGACGCTGGGGGCCGTCTTCTGCTGGGCTGTGTACGTCGTCGGGTCGCGCACGCTGATGAAGCGCCACTCCCCGCTGGTCGTCACGGGTTACACCATGACGGCGGGGACGATCATGTTCCTCCCATTCGGTCTCCCGTCGCTGGCAGCCCTCGACTGGGGGCGCGTGTCGGTGACCGCCTGGGCGGCGCTGCTGGCCTCGGCGACGTTCGCCCTGTTCGTGGCCTACCTGATCTGGCACACCGCGATCCAGCACATCGGAAACGTCCGCACCGCGATGTACTCGAACCTCACGCCAATCGTCGCGCTCGCCACGGCGGTCATCTTCCTGGGCGACCGGCTGGGGCCGAGAGAAGCCGCGGGCGCCACCGCGATCCTGATCGGCGTCGGCATCGCCCGGATGGCATCGACTGAGCCGGCCAGCCTGCCAGCCGAGGAGTAGGCGGCGCGTCAGTAGCTCGCGGTTTCCCTGATCGCCTGCAGCACGTCCGCGCTTTGCGGGAGAATCGCTTCCTCGAGGTCTGGGCAGTACGCCACCGGGGTGTCGAGCGATGCGACGCGTTTGACGGGCGCATCGAGGTGCTCGAACAACTCCCCGGCGATCCGGGCCGCCAGCTCCGCCCCGAATCCGCAGGTCAGCTGGTCTTCGTGGGCGATGACGACCCGGTTCGTTCGCCTGACGAGTTCGGCAATCCCCTGCCAGTCGTATGGGATAATGGTGCGAAGGTCGAAGACCGCCGTGCTCACCCCGTCCTTTTCGGCCTGCTGCGCGGCCAGCAGCGTGCGCTGGACAAGGGCGCCCCACGTGAGGACGACGAGGTCGGCGCCCTCTCTTACGAGCGATCCCTTCCCGAATGGAATCATGAAATCAGGGCCCTGGTACTCGCCCTTGTTGTAGGTCTGCCGGTACAAGTGCTTGTGCTCCAGGAACATCACCGGGTCGTCGCACCGGATCGCGGTACGGAGCAACCCCGCGGCGTCCACCGCGTTGGACGGGAACGCGATCCGGATGCCCGGGCAGTGGGCGAAGATGCTCTCGCCCGACTGGCTGTGATACGGCGCGCCACCGCGCAGGTAGCCGCCGATCGGCACCCGAACGACCATCGGGCAGGAGAAGTTGTTGCCCGACCGGTAGCGCAGCATGGCCATCTCGTCGCGCAGTTGCATCATGGCCGGCCAGATGTAGTCGAAGAACTGGATCTCGACGACCGGCTTGATGCCGCGGACGGCCATTCCCACCGCGCGGCCGATGATGTTCGCCTCCGCGAGCGGCGAGTTGAACACGCGCGTGGCCCCGAACGTCCGTTGGAGCCCGTGCGTCACTTTGAAGACGCCGCCCTTGCCTGAGACCGCGGACAGGGCTTCTTCGCGGGTGGCGTCGGCCACGTCTTCGCCGAACACCACGATGGCCGGATTACGCGCCATCTCGTCGCGCAGCGTCCGGTTGATCGCGGCGACCATCGTGTCGGGCTTGCCGGATGGTTGCGGGGGCGTCTCGAATGCGGCAGACGCGGGATCGATGTCGGGTGAGAACACCCAGAGACGGGCCGTGTCCCTTGCCGGCCTCGCGGCCTGCAGTGCCCGGTCCGAAGCCCCGTTCACCTCACGCTCCACATCTGCCACAATCTGCTGGAGCTCCGCCTCGGTTGCCAGACCGTCCTTCAGCAGCCGTCGGTGCATGATGCCAATCGGATCGCGGGCGGCCTCGGCCTCCCGTTCCGCCGGCGTCTTGTACAGCCGCTCATCGTCCGACAACGAATGGGAATAGGGCCGGACCACATGGGCATGGACGAGCGAGGGCCCCCGACGCTCGCGTGCATAGGTGACGGCCCGCTGCAGGACGCGGAGGCTCTGCACGAAGTCGGTGCCGTCCACGGTCAGCACCTGCAGGTATGGGAAGGACCTCACGATCCGTGAGATGTCGCCGCCAGGCGTCTGGACCTCCTTTGGGACGGAGATCGCGTACCCGTTGTCCTCCACCAGGTAGACGACGGGCAGGCGCTTGCCGCAGGCCGTATTGAGCGACTCCCAGAACTCTCCCTCGGCTGTGGCCCCTTCTCCCGACGAGACGTAGACAACTTCATCCGGGTGATGGCGAGACTCGCGATCGGGAACGTCGGTGAGGCGCTGGTAGAATCGGCCCGCCTCTGCGCAGCCAACGGCCTGGAGGCACTGGGTGCCAGTGGGGCTGCCCTGCGACACGATGTTCAGCCGCTTGTGTCCCCAATGAGAAGGCATCTGGCGGCCGCCGGAGGCGGGGTCATCCTTTGCACCCACGCTCTCGAGCAGCATTTCGTAAGGGGTCACGCCGAGGGCGAGGCAGAGCGCGCGGTCCCGATAGTACGGAAAGAACCAATCATAGCCCGGGCGCAACACGGACGCGGCCGCCACCAGCACGGCTTCGTGTCCGGCGCCGCTGATCTGGAAGAAGATCCGGCTCTGGTTCTTCAGCTGGATTTCCTTGTCGTCCAGCTTCCGCGACAGGACTATCCAGCGGTAGGCCCAGAGCCCCGCATTCCGGGTCAGCGGCGCCCCATCCGCGCCGCTGACAATCGTCGATGTTTCCATGCGGCGGTCCGTACATTGCGAGAAACTTCACTGATCGTTGAGTGTTTTCAGTATACCATCCCGAAAATGTCTCCTCAGTGGACGCGTCGGTCCGAGTCGTTTCGGCCGCCCGTGTAGACGTCGAACTTTCGGCGGACGCGGTTCATCCTCCACTTGACGTATCGATACTCGACCCCGGCGAGCGGATGCCTCCTCCACACCCTCAAGTAGAGATACCCGACCACCAGACCGCCAAGATGCGCGCTGTTCGCCACGCCACCCTGGTTGCCCCCAAGCGATGACATGAACGCGATCGCGCCCATGATCATCACGAAGTACCGGGCTGGAATCGGGAACAGCGCCCATATGTAGATCGGCCGATCCGGGAAATAGAGCGCGTAGGCGAGCAGCAGGCCGTAAATCGCTCCCGAGGCCCCGACTGTCACGGCATACCGCATCGTCGCGCCGACATCACCCGGGATCAGCGCCAGCATCAGCGTCGTTGCGGCCGCACCGATCCCGGTGATGAAGTAGTACTTCAGGAAGAACGTCCGGCCCCACAGCCGTTCCAGTTCCACACCGAACATCCACAGCGCCAGCATGTTGAACAGGATGTGGACGATGCCGGCGTGCAGGAACAGGTACGTGACCGGCTGCCAGATGAACAGCCGCGAGAACACGGCCTCGGGCTGCAGTCCTAGGTAGCGCACGATACCCGGCACGAGCCACGACAGCACGAACATGGCGACGTTGGCCCAGATCAGCAGCTTGACGACCGGGGTCACCGGTCCGGGGCCGAACTGGTATGCCAGCGTGCGCGGCGAAGAGGATGGATAGCGCATCGTCAGACAGGCTCAATGCGACGAATCGTACCACAGTCCTACGCAGTCCCTGGCGGGAAGAACCGGGCCGTGAGGGCGCGAAACGCCTCGTTGAACTCGGCGATGCGGAGCGTGCGCGCGGCCAGGGCCAGCCCGCCCATCCCGAGGCCGATGCTGGCGCCGACACGGAACAGTTTCACGCTGAGCGAACTTCCGGGCATCGCGCCTTCCAGCCAGCCGTGGCAGCTCCACGCCACGAGTGCCATGAAGGTCGCGGCGAGGGTGACCTTCGCCAAGGCGAGGCCGACCCGGCGCCCGTCGATTCCTCCCAGCTTCCGTCGGAGCAGCCACATCAGCAAGAAGGCATTGAAGAGCGCCGAGGCGGCGGTGCCGACGGCGAGACCACGGAAGCCGAGCACCCGGACGAGGATCAGGTTGAGGGCAATGTTGAACACCACCGACACCGCGCCGACAACCACCGGTGTCCTGCTGTCGTGGAGCGCATAGAACGTCGGAACTGCGAGCTTGATCGCCGAGTAGCCGATCAAGCCTGGCGCGTAGAAGAAGAGGGCCGCAGCCGTTCCTGCCGTCGCCTCCGCGGTGAACGAGCCGTGCTCGAAGAGCAGCGCGACGATGGGCGTCGACAGCACCATCAACCCGAGGGTTGCCGGCACGTTCAGCATGAGCATCATTCGCAGGGCGCTGGAGACGGTGCCTCTCATCCTGTCCCGGTCGTTGCGTGCCGCGTCGCGGGACAGCGACGGGATGGCCGCCGTCGCAATCGAGAGGCCGAACAGCCCGATCGGCAGGTACATCACCCGGAAGGCGAAATTCAGCCAGGAGACGGCGCCCTCACCCTGGCTCGTCGCGAGCATCGTGTTGATGAGGACGTTGATCTGCACCGCCGCCAGGGCCATGGTGCCGGGTCCCATCAGCGTCAACACCTCACGCAGCCCGGGATCTCTGAAGTCGATCAGCGGACGATACCTGAAGCCTTCTCGCCGCAGAATCGGCCACTGCACGACCACCTGCCCAACGCCGCCGACCAACGTCCCGATGGCGACCGCGAAGATGGGGCGAATTCCGTACGCTCGGAAGACGGGGATCAGCACGGCCATCGTGGCCAGGGTGCCGATGTTGAACATGGCGGGCGAGAACGCCGGCACGAAGAACCGCCGCAGCGAGTTCAGCATGCCCATGAAGCCAGCCGCGATGGCGATCAGCGTCAGGAACGGAAACATGACCCTGGCCAGCGAGACGGCCAGTTCCAGCTTGCCGGGCACCTCGGAGTACTTTTCTGCTGCGAACGTGACCAGCGGCCAGGTGAAGACCATGCCGAGGAGGACGAACGCCCCGGTCACGAGGAGCAGCGCCGTGATGACGAGGTTGCCCAGGCGCCAAGCGGCCGCCTTGCCGTCCAGTGTGAGCACTCGGGTGAACGTGGGCACGAAGGCGGAGCTCATGGCGCCTTCGGCAAACAGGTCGCGGAGCAGATTTGGGATGCGAAAGGCGACCGTGTAGGCGTCCGTCTCGTGGCTGGCGCCGAACACATGAGCCAGCGCGAGGTCACGGACAAGACCGAGGACGCGGCTGAACATGGTCGCCAGGCCGACCACGCCGGCGGAGCGCGCCAGGTGGGTCGCGCCCGGGGACGGAGCGTCGGCCGGAGGCGCGGATGCTGCTTTGGCCAACCCGGCGTGCCGGTCGGTGCTGGTGGTCGCCGCAGGAACGTCCATCTGCCGCTCAGGGTAGCACAGCAAACGCGGAAGGACCGACCATGGCGGGCACCGGGCGAGGCCGGAAAAAGAAAAGGGCCCCTCGGCTCAGAAGAGGCCCTTGGAGGATGGATGAGAGGTCTTTGACCTTGCTCACCCTGTTAGACGAGCGGACCCGCAAGGAGGTTCGGTGCTATCTGGCCAGTTTCGTTCGGACCAGCTCGTTGACCGCTCTTCCGTCGACGCGCGCGCCCGCAAGGCGAGTCATGACGGCCTTCATGACTCTTCCGACGTCCTTTGGCGACGTCGCGCCGGTTTCCTCGACGACTTCCGAGACGATGCGCTCGAGGTCCTCGGCTGCGAGCGCGGGGGGCAAGTACGTTTCGAGGATCGCCAGCTCGGCCGTCTCCTTCTCGACCAGGTCCGGCCGTCCGCCCTTCGCAAACTGATCGATCGACTCCTTCCGCTGCTTGACCATCGTCGCCACAACCTGCAGTTCATCCGCGTCGGTGAGGGTCCCGCCCCGTTCCACCTCCCGGTTCATCAAGGCGGCCTTCAGCATCCGCAGTGGTGACAAGCGCGCTTGATCCCGGGCCTTCATGGCCTCGGCTATCGTTCTGGTGAGTCGTTCAATCAGCGACATGGAAACCTCATTGGGGCGTGAGCCAACTCGCCGGAGTGGGCGGGACACGCCGCACCTCGCCCCGAGCGGAATGATAGAACCGCACGCGCCGGAGGTCCATTTCCGGCGCCCGACATTCCTGCGACGCTCCGGTTCGAGGAGAAGCGTATACTGACAATGGGTTGCCAGGAGCCCGGCGGCCCGGGATCAGGTCAGGTGATATCGTGACACAATTTGCTCGACTGACGCTCGCCGGCGTGCTGTTGGCCGCCGCCGTCCCGGCTCGGGCCGGCGAGGTGAAGGTGTCGTTCTCGAACGGCCTGGTCACCATCGTCGCCCTCGATGCGTCGCCCCGGGAGATCCTCGGCGAGTGGGCACGATTGGGGCAGGCTCGCATCACGAATCTGGATCGCCTTGCGGGCGGCCCGGTGACCTTGCAGTTGACGAGCGTGCCTGAGGCGCAGGCGCTCGAGACGCTGCTTCGGGGAACGGCAGGCTACGTAGCGGCTCCGCGCGCCGAGTTGGTCGCAGCCACATCGCGCTACGACCGGATCCTGCTGCTGCCCGGCGTCGCGCCGACGGTTTCCGCCACCACGACCAAGCCTCCAGCGACAACGAATGCCGGCTTCGGACGCGGCCGGCCCTTGCCGCAGCAGTCATTCGACCCTGCGGCAGACGACGAACCGGATCCCTCGATGCCGGCACCAGGCGTGGGTTTGCCAGGCATGGGACGTGACCCTGCTCGACCTGGTCCGAATCGCCAGTCGATGCCGGGACAGGTCACCATGCCAGGGACGATCATCCAGACGCCTGGCGGTTACCCCGGGATGCCAACCACGCAATCGTCTGGCGCCGCCCAGCAGGTACCGGCCAGGCAGCCAGGCTATGACTACGCGAATGGCGACCAGCGACAGACTTCGCCGAACTCCTCGAACGTGCCAGGAGTCTTCACAGCTCCGCCGCCGCTTCCGACGACGCCGGATTCGGATGCCGGCCCGCGCGGATTTCCGGCCGAGGTCAACACGTCGTCCACTGTTCCTGGACCGGCGGTGACGCAGCCGGGTCAAACGGTCGCCACACCTGCATCAGCCACGCGTCCCGGCGTCATGACGGCAGCACCCCAGCCGAAGTCCTATCAGAATCCGTCCGGGCTTCTGGAGCCCGTGCAGCCGCCCGTGGTGAACCCGAACGCGAATCCCTACGGCCTGCCAGGCACCGTCAAACCGGCGACGCCGACCACGCCGACCACGCCGACCGGACCGATTAAGAAATCGGGCGGAGACAGGGGATAGAATTAGGCGCGGCAGGGCGACCCCGCCCTACCTCGGCGGCTCCCGTGTTCCCTGGAATGCGGCCCGAATCAGACTGTGCAGATCAGCCTCGGACACCCGGCGGTAGCGTGTTCGCCGGTCGTGGCCTGCGCCAAACCTGACAACGTACAAGTTCCGGAGTTGCACGAGATACTGCAGGGCCTCGCGGATCGTCATCTTGCTCTCACCTGCCGCGCGATTGACAAACACTGAGGGGATTTCTGCAATCGATTCGATGCGGCCGCGCACGAGCAGTTCAAGGCAGATCTTGAACCCGGGCGCGGAGATCTTCACGTCCTGGATGGCCGTCCGCCTCACGAGAAACAAGCCCGAGGTGGAGTCGCGGACCGGCGTCAGCGGCCGGGCCAGCAGGCACGCGAACCTGGACACGACGAGCCGCCCAACCGGCCAGTTCCTGGCGGCCCCGCCGGGAATGTACCGGCTGCCGACGACGACGTCGACGTTCAGTACGCGCAGAACGGCCAGCATTCCGGGCAGGACGGAAGGGGGGTGGCTCAGGTCGGCGTCCATCACGCCGATTATCGAGCCGCGCGCGCGCACGAAGCCGGCCATCACCGCGCTGCCAAGCCCCAGCTTCCGCTCGCGGTGAACGACCTGTAGAGGGAATCGGCGCGCCAATCCGTCTGCGATGGCGCCGGTTCCGTCGGGCGAGTTGTCGTCCACGACCACCATTTCTCCGCGAATCTGGTGGCAGCCGAACACGCTGAATACGGTGGCGACAAGCTCCTCGAGGCGCTCGCGCTCGTTGTAGGTGGGGAGGACGATGGAGAGTTCGCAGCCGTCCGTCATGGCGCCACCGCGATGATACACTGCCTTGCCTCGTGGCCGATCCGACGCGCGCGCTCCAGCGTCTTCCAGATGGAATGGCCGTGTGCGACCCTCGCGATCGTGCTATCTCCTGACCTGCGTCGAGCCGAGGCCGGGGTGCGACCGCGCTACAATGGCCCTCTTGGACTGATCGACCGCAGCGTCAAGGTGATTGAGTACCTCGACGAGGAGGAACGGGAGCCGGTTGGCTAGCGTCATGGCCGATATCGTTCGCTTTCAGCTCGCGGACCGGCGCGCCGTGGATACCCTGTATCGGCGGGTGTTCGGCCACGACGCGGCCAACGCCAGCCAACTGCGCTGGCGCTGGCAGTACCTCCAGAACCCGAACACTCCTCCCGATGGCTTGCAGATCTGGCTGGCGCGCGAAGGCCCGACCATTGTCGGACAGTACGCAGCCATGCCGGTGCGGCTCGCGCTGAAGGGGCTGGAGATCTCCGGCTCGTGGGGCATGGACGTCATGGTGGCGCCGGAGCGCCAGCGGCAGGGCATCGGCGAGGTGCTGTTCCGCACGTGGGATCAGCACGTCGGCGCGTCGCTGGGGCTCGGCCCATCGCCCTCGTCGCGCCGGCTGTTCCAGAAGATGAAGTGGCCGGAGGTGGGGCCTGTTCCGTGTCTGGTCAAACCGCTGACGCGGCGTGCCGTCCGGCGCGCGAACTGGCCGATGCCGCTCAACCGGCTCGCCTCGGCACTCGCCTATCCCTACATTCGGGTCATCTCGGGGCCGAAGCCGCTCCAGGCGCAGATCGAACCGATTCGGCAGTTCGATCCGCGCTTCACGGAACTCTGGGAGCGA
>DASVIS010000049.1:0-14407 GCA_036381995.1 Vicinamibacterales bacterium
GATGGAGCGGGTCCGCTTCGTCAACTCTGGCACCGAAGCCACCATGAGCGCGGTCCGGCTCGCGCGCGCCGCCACCGGGCGCGATTGCATCATCAAGTTCGAAGGCTGCTACCACGGTCACGCCGATCCATTCCTGGTGAAGGCCGGATCGGGCGCAACCACGCTCGGCACGCCGACGAGTCCGGGAGTCCCGCGGAAGGCCGTCCAGCACACGCTGCTCGCCACCTACAACGACCTGTCGTCGTGCGAGCGGTTGTGCGACACGCACCGCCACCAGATCGCGGCGCTGCTGGTCGAGCCGCTGGCGGGCAACATGGGCGTCGTGCTCCCGTCCGAAGGGTTCCTCGCCGGGTTGCGCGACCTGTGCGATCGCTACGGGATGCTGCTCATCTTCGACGAAGTGATCTCGGGATTCAGAGCGGCAGCCGGCGGGGCGCAGCGCGTCTGGAAGGTGAAGCCCGATCTCACCTGTCTCGGAAAGATCATCGGCGGCGGCCTGCCGGTTGGCGCGTACGGCGGCCGCGCGGATCTGATGGAGTACGTGTCGCCCGCAGGCCCGGTGTACCAGGCGGGCACGCTCTCCGGCAATCCGCTGGCGATGGCGGCCGGCCTCTGGTCGCTCAACGCCCTGTCGAAGGACCTCTACAAGCGGCTGGCGCGTCTCGGCCGGATGCTGGCGCTCGGCCTCACCGAGACGGCGAGAGAGGCGGGCGTGCCGCTGCAGGTGAACGCGCACGGATCGGTGCTGACGCCGTTCTTCACCAGTGCGCCGGTCCGTGATTACCGGTCCGCCCTTCAGGCCAACAGCATGCAGTACGCCGCGTTCTTCCGCGGCATGCTGTCGCGCGGCATCTATCCGCCGCCGTCGCAGTTCGAGGCGTGGTTCCTCTCGGCCGCTCACACCGAGGCCGACGTCCGAAAGACGATTCGCGCCGCGAAGGCCTCGATGAAGGAAGCCAGCGCGGTCGCGTGAAGGCAGCGGACAGTACAGACGTGGCGCGGGTCTTCAGACCCGCGGACGGCGGGCAGCGAACGGCTGGCTGCCGTTTGCGGCCCGCTGCTATGATCGATCCATGAAGCGCCATCAGACGGTCGGCGTTCGGGTAGGCAAGGTCCAAGTCGGCGGCGGAGCGCCCATCGTCGTGCAGTCGATGTGCAACACGGACACGGCTGACGCGGCCGCCACCGCTCGACAGTGCGTTGAACTCGCCCGCGCCGGGTCGGAGATGTTGCGCGTGACGGTGAACCTGCCCGAGTCAGCCGCCGCCGTGCCCGACATCAAGCGCCGCCTGCTCGACGCCGGGTGCGAGGCTCCCCTCATCGGCGACTTCCACTACAACGGACACCTGCTGCTGACGCGCCACCCGGACTGCGCCCGGGCCCTCGACAAGTACCGCATCAACCCGGGAAACGTCGGGTCTGGCCGGCGCCGTGACGCGCAGTTCGCCACCATCTGCAAGGTCGCGGTGGACGAGGGAAAGCCGGTGCGGATCGGCGTGAACGGCGGGTCCCTCAACCAGGAACTCGTGATGCGGCGCATGCAGGAGAACACCGACCGGGGCCTGGGGCTCACCTCGGAGGAGATCATCAACCAGTGCATGGTCCTGTCGGCTCTCGAGTCGACTGAACTGGCGCTCGAGTCCGGCCTTCGCAACGACCAGGTCATCATCTCCTGCAAGGTGTCGCGGCCCGCTCACCTGATCGCGGTCTATCGCGACCTGGCGACGAGAACCGACCAACCCCTGCACCTGGGGCTGACCGAAGCCGGGATGGGCATCAGGGGCCTGGTCTGGTCCGCGTCGGCGATGGGCGTGCTGCTGAATGAGGGGATCGGCGACACGATCCGCGTGTCACTGACGCCGCGGCCCGGCGGCGACCGCCGCGAGGAAGTGTACGCGGCCTGCGAGTTGCTGCAGTCGCTCGGCCTCCGCGCTTTTGCCCCGAGCGTCACCGCGTGCCCGGGCTGCGGCCGGACGACCAGCACGACCTTCCAGGAACTCGCCGAGCGGATCCAGGGCTACGTGCGGGACCAGATGCCGGCATGGAAGGCGCGTTACGAGGGCGTCGAGGGCATGACGCTGGCGGTGATGGGGTGCGTCGTGAACGGCCCGGGCGAGTCGAAGGCCGCCAACATCGGGATCAGCCTGCCGGGCACAGGCGAAGCTCCGAATTGCCCGGTCTTCATCGACGGGCAGCACTTCACGACGCTGAAAGGCACGTACGACGAGCTGGCCGACGCATTCCGCCACCTGGTCGACGACTACGTCGAGACGAAGTACACCCGGCGCTGAGCACGCGGCTCCGGCAACGCCGGGTCACGCTGCGACGCCTGCCTTCGGCGCAGGTGGGCGCTCAAACGGAGTTGCCACCACTCGCGCGCCATGATCAACACCCTCAGGTTCGCGGCCGCCGCGTTCGCGTGTGTCCTGACGACCGTACAAGGTCACCCTGGATAGTCGCAACTGGCAGATCTGGGCCGACCCCCGTAAGCCCGGTTTGGGAGGGTTCTACGCCAAGGGACCGTTCTTCGGCGGCACGTGGTACAACCCGAACGGGCCGGCCACGCAAGCCCACACGAAGATCACCGACTCGAGCATCGAGGGCGATTTGTTCAAAGGACAGTAGCCGGGGGGCCCTGGCCGCGTTCGCGCGCTGACCGCATACCTCGACGGTGCACACCCGCCGCGCTACGCCACCGTGTTACGATTCCGCCTCCATGCCGACGCCGCACACGACCGGTCGCCCGAAACTTCGCCAGGCGCTCCGACTCTCCCACACGATCGCGATGGTCGTGGGCACGATCATCGGGGCCTCGATCTTCGTCCAACCGTCGGAGATGAGTGGCGCGCTGCCGTCGATTCCAGGTCTCCTGCTGGCCTGGATCGTCGCGGGTCTCCTGACCGTGGTCGGCTCCCTGATCTGCGCCGAACTGGCATCGGCCTATCCCCGGACCGGCGGCGTGTACGTGTTCCTCAGCGAGACACTGTCGCCCGCGGCAGGCTTCCTGTGGGCCTGGGCGATGTTCTGGAGCATGCATTCGGGCATCATCGCCGCGATCGCCGTCATCTGCTCACGGTACATCGGCTACCTGGTCCCGCTCTCCGCCACCGGACAGCGCGGGACGGCCATCGCTGCCATCCTGCTGCTGTCGGCTGTCAACTATGTCGGCGTGCGGTTCGGGAGCCGGGTGCAAACGGCGTTCACGGTCGGCAAGCTGCTCGCCGTGGCGCTGATGATCGTGATCGGATTCACCGCCGGCCGGCACCTGCCGCACTTCGTCGGCGATCGGACGGCACCTGACCTGCTGAGCCGGTTTCCAGCCGCGGTCGCGGCAGGGCTCTTCGCATTCGGCGGGTGGCACATGGTGACCTATGCCGCCGGTGAGACGGTCGACGCGCGCCGGACCATTCCGATCGCCCTGATGGCAGGCACCGCGATCGTGACGGCCTGCTATGTGGCGCTGAACGTCGTGTACTTCTACGTGCTGCCGCTCGACACGGTGATCTCGTCATCGCGTGTGGCCGCCGACGCGGCTGATGCCGTGCTCGGGTCCGGCGGCGGCGCCATCATGTCGGCGCTCGTCGTCCTCTCGACCTTTGGCGCCCTCAGCGGCATCGTCCTGCTGGGCCCGCGCGTGTATTTCTCGATGGCCGGAGACAGCCGCTGGTTCGGGTGGCTCGGCGCGGTCCACCCCCGATTCCAGACCCCGTACCGGGCCATCGCCCTCCAGGCCATCTGGTCGTCGGCGCTCGTGGCCACCGGCACCTATCGCGCGCTGTTCACGCGCGTGGTCTACACAGAGTGGATCTTCTTTGCGGCGCTCGCAGTCGGGCTGGCCGCCGCTCGACGCCGGCCGGAGTATGCGCCGGCGTACCGCATGCCGGGATTCCCGGCAGTGCCCGCACTGTTTGCCCTCGTGGCCATCGCCATCGCAGTGAGTGAGCTCGTGGCGAGTCCATCGGAGGCCCTGATTGGCTTCCTGCTGGTCGGCGCCGGTCTTCCAGCGTACTATCTTGGCAGGCGGCGCCAGGTGCCGGATGGAGACGCCGCATCCTGACGCCTGAACATACGACGACAACGCGCAGAACGACACAGGGAGACGCCCACATGCCGATCATCGACTTTCACAACCACTATTATCCGCCGGCGTACCTGGGCGCGCTCCGATCGAAGGGCACCAGCGTGACGGTCGGCGTCGACGCCGAAGGCAACCCGCTGCTGTACTACCCGGGCGACTACAATATCGTCGTGCGAGGGCACCGCGACATCGACTACCGAGAACGGGTGCTCGTTGAACTGGGCGTCGATCGGCAGGTCGTGACGCTGACCACGCCGGGAACGCACGTGGAGACACCGCAGCGCGCGGCAGACCTCGCACGCCTGGTGAACGACGAGTTCGCGGAGGTCGTCGCCACGCGCGGACGGCGCTTCGCAGCGCTGGCCACGCTGCCGCTCAACGATCCGGCAGAGTCGGCCAAAGAGCTCGAGCGGGCCATGACGAAGCTGCGGCTGCCCGGCGCGATGGTCTTCAGCAACATCAACGGCGTGCCGCTCGCCGACGCACGGTTCTGGCCGGTCTATGAGAAGGCGAACGAGCTGGGCGCCATTCTCTACATCCACCCGAACCACCCGGTGAGCGTGGAGGCCATGACAGAGTACTGGCTGATGCCGCTCGTCGGCTTCCTGATGGACACGACGCTGGCGGCCGCGCACCTCGTGTTTGCCGGCGTCCCCGAGCGATTCCCCCGCATCAGGTGGGTGCTCGGTCACCTCGGCGGCGCGATTCCATATCTGGCCGAGCGGCTCGACCGCGGATTCCACGCGTTCCAGGAGTGCCGCCAGCACATCACGCGCCCGCCCAGTGAGTACCTGCGCCGCTTCTACTACGACACGGTCAACTTCGACGCGAACGCGCTGAAGCTGGCCATCGCCTTTGCCGGAGCCGACCGCCTGATGGCGGGCAGCGACTACCCGCACCAGATCGGCAGCATCCCCCAGATGCTCTCGAGCCTTCAATCGCTGGACATCGACGAGTCGGACAGGGCGGGTATCCTGGGCGGCAACGCTGCGCGGCTGCTCAGCGGGGCCGGCAGCGGCGCCTGACGCAGACGATTCGCGCGCCACGACGTTCGAGTCGGGCCGTACGTCGTGGCCGGCCTCTCATCTCCAGAACATCAGCTTCTGGACCCACTCGATACGCGTAAGATCGTTGTAGATGACCGTCACCATGAGGACCATCAACAACGCCAAGCCGGCGAGCAGCGCGCGCTCCTTCACTCTGGCACTGAAGTCACGGCGGGCGAGCCCCTCGAGCGCCATGATGAAGATGTGCCCGCCGTCGAGCACGGGAATTGGCAGCAGGTTGACGATCCCCAGGTTCAGGCTGATCGACGCCATCAGGCTGAACAGCGCAATCCAGCCGAGCGCCGCCGAGTCACCCGAGAGCTGCGCTATCGCGATCGGTCCCATCAACTGCTTCGGCGACGTCTCTCTCGTCAGCAGCCCGACCAGCGTCTGGAAGATCAGTCCGCTGAACTCGTAGTTTCGCCGCAGGCTCATCTTCGCCGCGGCCCACGGGCCGAGATGCACCGTCTTGAACTCGTCGATGACGCTGATGCCGACCCGCCCTTTCTTGCCCTGCAGCACGGGCGTCACCGAGATGTCCCGGCGCTCGCTGCCCCGCTTCACGCCGAACACCACGGCCTCGTTCGGATGCTTCGCAATCGCCTCCGTCAACTGCGACCCGTAGGTGATGGTCTGCCCGTTGAAGCTGATCACAATGTCCCCGGCCTCGAGCCCGCCCTTCTCGGCCGCCTCGCCGGCGACCACTTGCCCGATCGACGGATGCACATCCGGGAACACGCCGATGTCCCCGATCTCGTACTTCGTCTGCGCGTCGGGCGTCACGTTCATCGTCAACGCCTGGTCGTCGCGCACGACGTCGATCGGCACTTCGCGTTTGGCCTTCGTCCCGATCGCCATCGAGAACTGCTCCCAGGTGGCGACCGTTCGTCCGGCCACCCGCGCGATCCGGTCGCCCGGGCGGACGCCGCCACGCTCGGCCGGCGATCCCGCGGCGACAGCGCCAACGACCGGAGCGCGGTCGAGGAACGCCGGGACCTGGGCACCCTGCATCAGGACGATCCACATCAGCACGATGGCCAGCAGGATGTTCATCACCGGCCCCATGATGAGCACCTGGAACCGCTGCCATTTCGTCTTCGACAGGAATTCGTCGGGCTGACCCGTTCGCGGGTCGTCCGGCGTCTCGCCCGCCATCTTGACGTAGCCGCCGAGCGGCACCGCGCTGATGCAGTACTCGGTGTCGCCCCGGCGGAACCCCACCACTTTCGGCCCGAACCCGAGTGAAAACGTGATGACGCGAACGCCGATCCGCCGGGCCATCAGGAAATGTCCCAGCTCGTGGACGACGATCAGCACACCCAACACGAAGACAAAGGCGACAATGGTCAACAGCAAGGGAAACCCTCAGTCTTTCGATTGTAGCGTTCGCGACAGTTCCTGGGAATACGATCGGGCCCATTGGTCCAGGCGACGGACCTCGTCCAGCGAATTCACGGCGGCCGGGGTGTGCGCATCCATGGCGCGCTCGATGAGCCGCGGGATCGACGTGAACCCGAGCCGCCCGGCGAGGAACTCCTCGACGGCGACCTCGTTGGCCGCGTTCAACACGACCGGCAATCCGCCACCAGCCTCGAGCGCCCGATAGGCCAGCCTCGGGCCCGGAAACTTCTCGTAGTCGGGCGGACAGAAATCGAGGCGTCCGCAGCGGGCCAGGTCCAGGTGCGGGAGCGGCGAGGCCCACCGCTCGGGGTAGGAGAAGGCGTACTGGATCGGCAAGCGCATGTCGGTGATGCCGCACTGCGCCAGGATCGACCCGTCCACCATTTCCACCATCGAGTGCACGACCGACTGGGGGTGGACGACGATGTCGATCCGGTCGGGCGGGACATCGAACAGGTAACTCGCCTCGATCACCTCGAGACCCTTGTTGATCAAGGTGGCCGAATCGATCGTGATCTTCCGGCCCATGCGCCAGGTCGGATGCTTCAGCGCGTCGGTCGGCGCCACCGCCTCGAGATCCTTCGCGGAATGGCCGCGAAACGGGCCTCCGGACGCCGTCAGGATCAACCGGCTGATTTCGTGCGGCGGCCGGCCGTGCACGCACTGGTGAATGGCGTTGTGCTCGCTGTCCACCGGGAGGATCTCGACGCCGTGCCGATGAGCGGCGCCGGTCATCAAGGCGCCCGCCATCACGAGCACTTCCTTGTTCGCCAGCGCAATCGCCTTGCCGGCCTCGATCGCCGCCAGCACCGCTTCGAGCGCGGCAGTCCCGGACGACGCGCACAGCACCATGTCCACATCAGGATGAGTGGCCAGGGCGATCAATCCGTCGGAGCCATGCCCGACGATGGCGGCGCGCCAGTCGCCCCCGTGCCGGCGCAAGCGGTCGAGCGCCTGGCCCGAGGCCATCGAGACCGCTCGCGGCCGGAACGCCTGCACCTGCTCGGCGAACAGCGACGCGTTGTCGCCGGCGGCCATCGCCACGACGGCCAGACGATCGCGGTGCGCCTCGACGACCGACAGGGCGCTCCTCCCGATCGATCCGGTCGATCCGAGGATGGCAAGGCGTCTTACGGCCGGCACTCAACCCCCATATTTGAGTAAGACGTAGAACACCGGCGCGGCGAACAACATGGCGTCGATCCGGTCCAGGACACCGCCATGGCCGGGAATCAGGGCCGAGCTGTCCTTGACGCCAGCGCTCCGCTTCAGCAGCGACTCGAACAGGTCGCCCGCGATTCCCAGACCGACGATCGCCAGTCCCACGAGCAACACCCAGACGGGCGATCGGCCCGGCAGCCACCAGTGCGCCAGGACCACCATCGTCGCGGGCGCCAGAACGAATCCCCCGAGGGCGCCTTCGACCGTCTTCTTGGGGCTGATCACCGGCGACAGTTCGTGCCGGCCGAGCCATCGCCCCGTGAAGTACTGCGCGCTGTCGCTCACGATGACCGTGAGCAGCAGGAGCAGCACGCTCTCTCGTCCCGCCATCGCGTGAAGCGCAACGACGCTGCCCAGCGGCACACCAAGATAGACCATGGGAAAGATGGCGGCGGCAACATCGCTCAGCACGCCAGCCGCCGGGGCGCGGGACCCGACGATGAGGGCGCCGAGCCCGACGAAGGCGGCAACCAGCGGCAGCTCCAGCGGGATCCCCAATCCGACGGCCGCACACATCGCCATCGCCGCGACAGCCGAGGCCGCGCGCGGCACCCGCGAGCCCAGCGCGTCGGCCAGCCCCGCGTACTCGACGAACGCGAGCACGAGAACGGCCTCGGCGACGGCCAGCAGCCAGAGCGGCGGCAGGAACCAGATGCAGGAGAAGAAGACCGCGATGAGAACGAGGCCGCTCAGGATGCGAAGCATGTCGTCGGTTACTTGGCGCCGATCGCCAGGCGGGCCTGGTTGATGCCGCCGTAGCGGCGGTCCCGCTTCTGGTACGCGACGATGGCCTCGAGCAGGTCGCGGCGCCGGAAATCGGGCCAGAGCGTGTCGGTGACCCAGATCTCCGCGTAGGCGATCTGCCACAGCAGGAAATTGCTGATCCGCATCTCGCCGCTGGTGCGAATGAGAAGATCGGGATCCGGCTGCCCTGCCGTATAGAGGCAATTGGCCAGTCGTCGCTCGTCCACGTCGGCCGCAGGAACTCCGGCCTCGATCAGGCGCCTCGCCGCGTCGACGATCTCCGCCCGCCCGCCATAGTTCAGCGCGATGTTGAACTGCATGCCCGCGTTGCCCGACGTCCGATCGGCCGCGCGCGCCAGTTCTTCACGCACATCGGGCGCCAGTTCGTCGGGGCGGCCAATGACCTTGAAGCGGATGTTGTTTCTGAGCAGGGTGTCCAGTTCCAGCCGGAGGTAGCGCTTCAGAAGCGTCATCAGCGTGGAGACTTCGGCACGTGGCCGCTTCCAGTTCTCCACCGAAAAGGCAAAGAGCGTGAGGACCCCGATCCCGAGCCGCGCAGATGTCTCGACCGCGTCGCGAACGGCATCGATGCCCGCCCGGTGCCCCTCGACTCGCGGAAGGTGGCGCTTGGCCGCCCAGCGCCCGTTGCCATCCATGATAATCGCCACGTGCACGGGCAGCCGGCCGAAGTCGACCTGCCGAGCCAGCGATTCTTCCGGAGAGCCGGGCGAAACCCACGCCAGGATCTGTTCGAGGGACATACGGATGCCTGCAGCGGCAGCTTCTGATCTTACAGGCTGCCCTCCGATGGAGCAAGGGAACAGGAAAGGGCTCAGGCCTCAGTGCCGTAGTCGACCCTGACCAGGAACAGGCCCGAAGCGGGGGCCGTCGGGCCGGCCCGGGACCGGTTGCGTGACGCCAGCACCTCAGTCATCCACCCCGGGCTGCGTCTTCCCAGGCCAATCTCGACAAGGGTGCCGACCGCATTCCTGACCATGTGGCGAAGGAACCCGTTGCCGGTGAGTTCGAACACAAGGAGCCGGCCTCCATCGGACCGGTCGGACAACGCCAGGCTGCGGCCGACGACGTCGACCGTCGTCGACTCGCGGACGCCGGCGGTCATCATCGTTCTCACCGTGGTCTTCGTGGCGCTGCCCGCGCCCTGCAGCGCGACGAAGTCATGGTCGCCCTCCAGCAGACGCGCAGCCTGGGCCATGGCCGTGGCATCGAGTCGCTGCGGAACGTGCCAGACATATTGCCGCCCAAATGGGCTGGCGACGTCGGCATTGAGCACGAGATACCGGTACGTCTTGGAGCGTGCGGAATAGCGAGCGTGGAACGCCTCGGAGACCTCTTCGACCTCCAGCACCCGAATGGCCCCGGGCAGCACGGCATTGAGCGCCCTCGCCAGCTGCGCCGGCGGCAGCGGATGATCGATGCGGCAGCTGGCCACCTGCCCGAGCGCATGCACGCCAGCATCGGTTCGTCCGGCCCCGACCACCGGTACCGGGTGTCCTTCGATGGCCGTGAGCGCGTCCTCGAGCCGTGCCTGGACAGACAGCCCGGACGGCTGGCGTTGCCAGCCCACCAGACCCGAGCCGTCGTAGGCCAGGACGATCTTGAGGGTGCGAGACATGGGTGGAACGCTACAGAAGAGCGTCCTGCGCTTCGCTCGGAGCTGTACCTGTGCGATTACTGGTCGTGCGGCACGGCCACCTGCCGTGAGCCGGGCTTCTGGATCGGCACGCCGTTGGCACACAGCGGGCACGTATCGGGATCGTAAGTAGGCAGCGACAGATCGAGCAGCGCGTACAGCGGGACGTCCAATGTCGCGCTGCCGCCGCTCCGATTGACGATGGCCGTGGCCGCCACGACCTGCGCCCCGGCGGCTGTCGCCACCTGCATCGTCTCCCGGGTGGAGCCGCCCGTCGTGATCACGTCCTCGACGACCACAACCCGCTCGGCTTCGCTGACGCTGAAACCCCGGCGCAAACGCAAGACCCCATCCTCGCGTTCGGCAAAGATCGCCCGGGCACCAAGCGCCCGCGCCACTTCGTGGCCGATGATCAAGCCGCCGAGCGCCGGGGACAGCACGGTGGTCGGCCGGAGGTCGCGCACGCGTTCGGCCAATGTGGCGCCCAGCACGCCCGCGTGCTGCGGGTGCTGGAGCACCAGCGCACATTGCAGGTAGCCGGGGCTGTGCAATCCGGAAGTCAGCCGAAAGTGTCCCTCGAGCAGCGCCGAACACCGGCGGAACAGATCGAGCAACTCGTCACGATTCATGGTGCACTCCAACGGCAGGCGACCTGCGTCCAGCCGCCCTGAGCCGGGATCGACGATCGTTGGTTGGGATGCCGTTACTTGTCAAGGGAATGCCGCCCGGCCCGACCTTTCTTGATTGCGCTTGAACCGTGGACGCCTGGTGATCGTCTATTACTAGGACCAGGATTGGAGCCACTCTCATGTTTGATACCGCTCGACGCTGCGCGTTCGGCCTCGTGTTCGTCGCATTCCTCGTCCCGGCGCCGGCATCCGGACAGTCCGGACAGGCACCTGCCGGCGGCCAGGCTGGCGCCGTGCGCCGGCTGTCGGTCGACGAGGCCGTGAGGCTCGCGCTGGAACAGAACCTCTCGCTCCAGGTGCAGCGGCTGGAACCGCAGCTCCAGGACCTGACCATCGCCCAGGTGAGAACGGCGTGGACGCCGGGATTGAGCTCGACGATCTCCAATGCAAGCGCGACGAGCCCGATCAGCAGCTTCCTCTCCGGCGCCTCCAATTCGCTGGTCAGCGACAGGTTCGGCCTGTCGGTCCAGGCGAGCCAGCTCCTGCCGTGGGGCGCCAACTACAACGTCGCCTGGAACAACAACCGCGGCAACAGCAACAGCGTGTTCGACAGCCCCAACCCGTCGCTGAGCTCGAATCTGAGCGCGAGCTACACGCAACCGCTCCTCCGCAACTTCAAGATCGACAGCACCCGGCAGCAGTTACTCATCAGCAAGAAGAACCGCGAGATGACGGACGTACAGCTGCAGGAGACGGTGCTCACCATCGTCCGAAGCGTGAAGAGCGCCTACTGGGATCTCACCTACGCCGTCGAAAACCTGAAGGTGCAGCAGCAGTCGCTCGAGATCGCCCGAGAATCGCTCCGGAACAACAAGTCGCGCGTCACGATCGGCACGATGGCGCCGATCGACATCATCGAGGCGGAAGCCGAGGTGGCCCGGAACGAGGAATCGGTGATTGTCGCGGATGCGCAAATCACCCGCGCCGAGGATGCCCTGCGGCAATTGATCTTCGACCCGAAGATTCCCGATTTCTGGACGACGAAGTTCGAGCTGACCGACCCGCCCGTGTTTCGCGCGCAGGAAGTGGACGTGGACGCCGCCGTGAAGAACGCCCTCGAGAAGCGCACCGACCTCGTGAACATGCGGAAGAACCTCGAGGCGACCGATATCAACATCCGCTACTTCAAGAACCAGATCCTTCCGGACCTGAACGTCCAGGCGGGATATGGCCTCGCGGGGCAGGGAGGCACGGTCTACACGTTCAACGACAGCTTCCCGCCCGTCCCGACCTCTGTCGTCGAGAGCGGCTACGGGAAGGTGCTGTCGAGGATGTTCAGCAACGACTTCCACAGCTGGTCGCTGGCCGTCACGGTGGGATACCCGATTGGCCGCAGCAACGCGGAGGCGGCGCTGGCGCGGGCGAAGGTGTCCTATAGCCAGTCGGTGCTGCAGATGCGGAGCCTGGAGTTGTCCGTGGCCACGCAGGTGCGCGAGGTCGCGCGGACGCTGAACACGAACCGCAAGCGGGTGGATGCGACGAAGGCGTCGCGCGAGCTGGCCCAGCGCAAGCTCGAGGCCGAGCAGAAGAAGTTCCAGGCCGGCATGTCGACGAGCTTCTTCGTGGTCCAGGCGCAGCGCGATCTGGCGGCGGCGCGGAACGCGGAACTCCAGGCCGTTCTCGACTACAACCGCTCGCTCGTGGACTTCGAAACCGTCCAGGAGGCCCCGGTGAACGGCGGCAGCATCACACTGGCCACGGCGTCCCGCTAGCCGGGTGCCGGAAGACCGATCCTCCCTCCTGACTCCGGAATCCTGTCGGGATATACTCCCCGTGTGCCGAAGTTGACGGTCACGGTCATCACCAGCGATGAATCGGCGAACATCGGGGCGGCCCTCGAGTCCGTATCCTGGGCCGACGAGATTGTCGTCGTCGATTCGCACAGCACCGATGACACGGTGGCTCTCGCCCGACGACGGACGGAGCGGGTGTTCGTGCGCGACTGGCCAGGGTATTCGGCGCAGAAGAACTTCGCCGCCGAGCAGGCATCGCACGACTGGATCCTGTCGCTCGACGCCGACGAGCGCGTCACGCCGGCTCTGGCCGACGAGATTCGCGCCATGCTGCGCGAGGAGCCCCCGGCGCGGGGGTATCGCATTCCGAGAATCAGCTTCTATCTCGGAAAGTGGATTCGATCGACCGACTGGTACCCGGACTACCAGCTGCGGCTGTACGACAGGCGCGTGTCGACGTGGGCGGGCGTGGTGCACGAGGGCGTGGCCGTGAGCGGTGCCGTCGGCCGACTCCGCGCCGATCTCCAGCACATCCCGTATCGCGACCTCGCCGATCACCTGCAGACGATCGACCGCTACACGACGCTGGCGGCGCGGCAGATGCGCGAACGCGGGACCACCGTGGGCGTCGCCGGCCTGGTCGTGCGCCCCATCGGCGCCTTTCTCCGCAATTACCTGGCACGTGGCGGGTGGCGAGACGGTGCCGTGGGGTTCGTCGTCTCCGTCCTCAACAGCGGCTACGTCTTCCTCAAGTTCGCGAAGCTGTGGGAGGCGGAGAAGAGAAGTAGGCAGTAGGCAGTGGGGAGTGGGCAGTAGGCGCAGCGCAACGTGTTTTCTCTACAGATCGACACCGCACGCAGCTGGCGAGGCGGCCAGAACCAGGTGCTGCTGACCGCGCGCGGCCTTCGCGCCCGCGGTCACCGCGTCGTGGTCGTCGCACACCCGGACGGCGAGCTGCGCAAGCGCCTCCCGGCCGACATGGAAGTGGTGCCGCTGGCCCCCCGGAACGAGGTCGATCTGCCGGCCGCGTGGCGGCTCGCGCGCGTGCTGCGCGATCTGCAACCCGAGGTCATCCACGCCCATGATCCGCACGGCGTCGCTGTGGCGGCCACCGCCCTCTCGATCGCCTCGCTATCCCGGCGCCCGGCGCTCATCGCCGCGCGCCGTGTCGACTTCCACATCAAGAGCAATTCCTTCTCCCGCTGGAAGTACCGGCAGGTGGACCGTTTCGTGACCGCCTCCGACGCGATACGCGCGATGCTGATCGAGGACGGCGTGCCTCCAGATCGGACGGTCACCGTGCACGAGGGAATCGACGTGGACCGCATCGTCGCGGCGGAACCGCTGAACGTGCGCGAGGAATACTGGTTCCCTCCGCACTCGCTGATCGTCGGCAACATCGCCGCGCTCGTGCCGCACAAGGGACAGAAGTACCTGGTCGATGCCGCCGCGATCGTGGTGCGCGAAATGCCGGAGGCGCGTTTCCTGGTGCTTGGCGAGGGCGAGCTTCGGACGTCGCTCGAGCAACAGATCAAGCACCTTCATCTCGCCCAGCACGTGGTCCTGGCCGGCTTCCGCGCCGACGTCCTCGCGGTGCTGAAAGGGCTCGACCTGTTCGTGATGAGCTCGGTAACCGAAGGTCTGGGCACGTCGCTGCTCGATGCGATGGCGGCCGACCGCGCGGTCGTCGCCACTCGGGCAGGCGGGATTCCAGAGGTGGTCGTCGATGGGGAGACGGGACTGCTGGTTCCGCCACGGGACGCCCGGGCGCTGGCCGCAGCGATTCTCGAACTGCTGCGCGACGGGACCAGGCGCCGACAGCTCGCTGATGCCGGTTTCGC
>DASVIS010000050.1:0-6242 GCA_036381995.1 Vicinamibacterales bacterium
AGGTGTTCCTCTCGCACACGAAGCTGAACGGCCGCTTCACCCTCAGGCTCGCCGTGGGCAACCTGCGAACCGAGGAGCGCCACGTCGCCCGCGCGTGGGAACTGGCGAAGAGCCTGGTGTGACGCTGCGCGCCTCGGGCCGTGGCGGGCGAACCCACCCTACCTCGCGGCCCGCCGCGCCTGCGCCAGCAGTTGGTCGCGCTCGAGGGCTTCGCCGCCGCGCACGACCAGCTTGATGCGCTGCAGGTCCTCGATCCGTGCCAGTGGATCTCCTTCGACCGCAATCAGATCTGCCTTGAAGCCCACCTTGATCTGTCCAAGCGAACCCGCCGCCCCCAGCAGTTCCGCGCAGTTGATCGTGGCCGCACGGATGGCGTCACTGGCGCTCAGTCCGGCCGCGACGAGCAGCGACAGTTCGCGATGCACGCCGGCCCCGGGGATGTTGTAGCCCGTCGACTCGACATCCACGCCCGTGGCGATGTTGGCGCCCGCCGTGACGAAATCGCGCACGAGCCGGCCTCGAGCGTCGGCCGCCCTGGCCGCGCGCGCGGCCCCTGGCCACGCCCGTGGATGGGCCCGGCCCTGGAGTGCCTCACGCCAGCGTGCGGGCAGGATCTGCAGCGCCGGGTCCTGATTCAGCGCCTCGGCCGCGAGCACGCCATTGAACGATGCCAGCATTGGAATGACAACGGCCCTTTGCCGCAAGGTCTTCGGGATCGCCGGCTTGATGTCGGAGGGGCCGGCGTGCAGCCAGAAATAATCGGTGATGGCGTCGCGATCGTCGTGCGGGTAATCCGCCCGAGCGCTCAGCTCTCGCTCGTAGTCGTCGCGGCTCCTGCTGAAGAAGCCGAGACGGTCGATCGCGTCGACGCCAAGCCGAATCAACTCCGAGACAGTGGTCGTTCCCGGCTCGCCGCTGACACGCATCTTCCGCGCCCGCGCCGCGGGCACGATTGCGCGGTAGACATCCGGCGTCGTCGTAGCGGACACCGACACCCAATCGGCGCCGAGCGACGCCTGCTCGGCCACTTCGCGGCGGGCCGCCGGCGCGTCCGTCACTCTCTGTGTGGACATCGACAGTCCGCCCATCTGGTCGAGCCGCGGGCCGCCAATCGAGAGCCGCGGCGCGAGCATGTCGCCGGCCCTCACGCGCTCGCGCTGCGCCGCCGCCCAGGGCAGCCGCGCTCCGACGACGCGGTAGCTCGTGACGCCGTGGGCGAGCGCCATCGCGTAGTAGAAGTCCGCGTCCGCCAGCCCGTCCGGCGAGGCCGTCGCGAACATGTCGCCCAGGCCGGGGACGAGGGTCGTGCCCGCGAGGTCCATCCGCCGCGTGCCAGCTGGCACGTCTGTCGGAACCTGCGTGAAGATGCCGGCGATGCGGTCCCCCGCGATCAGGACGGCCGCCGCCGGCACGTATCGGCCGGCACGCGTGTCGAGGATGCGGATGCCCGTCAACAGCAGCGGTTCCGGCGTGGCCTGGTCGGCTCCCTGCACGGCAAGGAGTCCTGCACCGAGGGCCAGCACGAGGACCAGGATCGTCGCAGGGTGAGAAAGGCAGTGGGTGGCGGCGCCAGCTCTCATGTCGGAAAAGTATAGCCCCACGCTGCCGGGCGACATTGCTGAACTACAATGGCGCTGCATCGGCGACTCCAGCCTCCGGAGCCGCTCCAACCAAAGCCTATGAAAACCTGCGCCTCTGTCTTCGCCATCGCCCTGACGTGCTCATCCGCCGTCGCGCAGACGGTGCCGACCATCGACCAGCTCGTGTCGCTGCGCCGTGTCGGGTCGCCCGTGATTTCTCCCGACGCCCAGCGCGTCGCCTATACCGTGCGCGAGACGAACTGGGAGGAAAACGCCTACGAGACTGAGATCTGGCTGGCGGACGTCGGGACCGGGTCGGCGCGCCAGTTGACCAATGCGAAGAAGTCCTCGAGCCAGCCAGCCTGGTCGCCCGACGGCCGAACGCTCGCGTTCGTGTCGGACCGCACCGACAAGCGCCAGGTCTATCTCATCGATCCCGCCGGAGGCGAGGCCGAGGCGCTCACCTCGCAGGAGGACGGCGTATCCGGATTCTTCTGGTCGCCCGACGGCAGGCAGATCGCCTTCACCGCCACCGACCCGAAGCCGCAAGCGGTCAAGGATCGCGACAAGAAGTACGGGGAGTTCGAGGTGGTCGGCGAGGACCCGCTGATGACCCACCTCTACGTGGTCGATGTCGCGAGCAGAAAGGTCAGGAAGCTGACCGACGGCGCGTTTTCGGTCGGCAGCGGCGACTGGTCGCCGGATGGACGCGAGATCGCCTTCGACTTCCGCGTGAACCCGGATCCGGGAAGCTCGGCGGCCGCCGACATCTCGATCGTGTCGGTCGCGGACGGGAAGATTCGCGCCCTCGTTTCCCAGGAAGGTCCCGACTCGGGTCCGCACTGGTCGCCCGACGGACGCCAGATTCTCTTCGAAACCGCGATGGGCAATCGCGATTACTACAGCTACTCGAACGCGCTCCTCGCCGTCGTCCCCTCATCCGGAGGCGCAATCCAGGTGCTGAGCCGCGACTTCGACGAGGTTCCCTCCATCGTCGGGTGGACGTCGCAGGGCATCTACTTCTCGGCGTCGCACCGCACGTGGGCCTGCCTGTATCGCCTCGATCCGGCGACCCGCCAGGTGACACGACTTGCCCCTGCCGATGAGTGGATCGGCTCGGGGTTCACGTTGAGCCGCGATTCCACGATGGTTGCCTTCGTCGCGTCCGACGCGCGCAGCTATCCCGAGGTGTACGCGGCCCCGATCAAGACGATGCAGCCGAGGAAGCTCACCGATCTTGGAAAGCAGACGGACGGCTGGATCAAGGGCACGCACGAGGTGATTTCCTGGAAGAGCCAGGACGGCACGACCATCGAGGGGGTGCTCCACAAGCCCGCGGGGTTCGAGGCCGGCCGGCGTTACCCGCTGCTGGTGGTCATTCACGGCGGACCGACTGGTGTCTCGCGGCCGACACCGTTCAGCAGCACCAGCTCGTATCCGATCGACATCTGGCTGACGAAAGGCGCGCTCGTCCTCGAGCCGAATTATCGGGGCAGCGCGGGCTACGGCGAGAAGTTCCGTTCGCTCAACATCCGCAACCTGGGAATCGGCGACGCGTGGGACGTTGTCTCGGGCATCGACCATCTCGTCGAGCTCGGCATCGCCGACAACGATCGCGTCGGAACCATGGGGTGGAGCCAGGGCGGCTACATCTCGGCGTTCCTGACGACCCACGACAGTGCGCGGTTCAAGGCCGTGTCGGTGGGCGCGGGGATCTCCGATTGGATGACGTACTACGTCAATACGGACATCCACCCGTTCACCAGGCAGTACCTGAAGGCGACGCCGTGGGACGACCCCGAGATCTACAAGAAGACCTCGCCCATCACCTACATCAAGAACGCAAAGGCCCCGACGCTGATTCAGCACGGCGAGAAGGATCCGCGGGTGCCAATTCCGAACGCGTACGAGCTGTACCAGGGCCTCGTGGACCAGAAGGTACCGGCGAAGCTGATCGTCTACAAGGGGTTCGGCCACGGCCTGACGAAGCCGAAGGCCAATCGCGCCGCGATGGAGCACAACCTGGAGTGGTTCGGGCAGTACATCTTCGAGACAAAGTAGGACCGGCATCGCGCCGATCCGGGATCCGCGACCTGCACTCATTGGAGGGCCTTGTGAACGCTCGATTCCTGCGGGGCTTGCCGGTCACCGCGACCGCGATGCTCTGCGCCATTGGCTGGGCGCAGCTCGTGACGGCGCAAACGCCGGCGCCGCGTGCCAATCAGCCACTCGTCATCAAGGGCGGCACCGTGCTGACCGTCACGAAGGGCACGATACCGAACGGCATGGTCGTCGTTCGTGATGGGAAGATTGCAGCCGTCGGGGCGAATCTGGACATTCCGGCGGGCGCCGAGGTCGTGGATGCCACCGGCAAGTTCGTGACGCCCGGCATCATCGACGAGCACTCGCACATTGCGGAGGACTCGACCAACGAGGCCGGCACCACGGTCAGCTCGATGACCAACGTGCTCGATGTGCTCGATCCGACCGACGTGAACATCTATCGCGACCTGGCCGGCGGTGTGACCGTGGCCAGCGTCTTTCATGGCAGCGCCAACCCGATCGGCGGCACGAACACGATCATCAAGCTGCGCTGGGGGAAAACGCGGGCGGAAGAGCTGGTGTTCGACGCCGGGCTGCCGGGGCTCAAGTTCGCGCTCGGCGAGAACCCGAAAGCGATGCGGACCGGCGGCGCGCAGGCCGGGCCTCAGCGGTATCCGGCGAGCCGTCCTGGCGTGGAGTTCGTCATCCGCGACGCCTTCACGCGCGCGAAGGCTTATCAGAGGGCCTGGCAGGACTACGAGAAGCGCAGGAAGGCCGGGGAGGACGTGATCGCGCCGCGCCGCGACCTCCAGCTCGATCCGCTGGTGGAGGTGCTGGAAGGGAAGCGCCTCACCCACGTGCACGCCTACCGCGCGGACGAGATGCTGATGATGCTCCGCCTGGCCGAGGAGTTCGGCTTCAAGGTCACGACGTTCGAGCATGGGCTCGAGGGGTACAAGGTCGCGAAGGAACTGGCCGCGCACGGCGCCGCCGTCGGTACGTTCTCAGACTGGTGGGGTTACAAGGTGGAGGCGATCGACGCCATCCCCTACAACGCCGCGATCATGATGAAGGCCGGCGTGGTGGTCTCGATCGACTCGGACAGCGCCGAGCACGCGCGCCGGCTGAACAGCGAGGCGGCGAAGATGATGCACTGGGGCGGCATCACCGAGCAGCAGGCGCTGGAGCTCGTGACGATCAACCCCGCGAAGCAGCTGCGACTCGAGAAACGGGTCGGCTCCATCGAGGCCGGCAAGGACGCGGACCTCGTCATCTGGACGAAGCACCCCCTCAGCTCCTACGCCGTCGTGGATCGCACCTACATCGACGGCGCGCTCTATTACGACCGGCAGTCGGACCTCGACCGTGTCGCAAGAGACGAGAAGGAGAAGGCCGCCCTGGTTGCGGCCGAGAAGGCGGAACGGCTTGCGAGCGAGCGCCGATCAGGTGCGCCGGCCCAGGCGGCCACCGGCGCGTCGGCTCCCCCCGCGGCCGCGGTGGCCGCATCGGTGCCGTCGGACGGCCAGGCGCGGCTGGCGCGCCTGGCACCGAAGATGACGGCTGGCATGAAAACGAAAGGCGTGCTGGCGATCATCAACGCGAAGATCGTCCCGGTGACGAAGCCGGCAATCGATCGCGGCACCATCGTCATCCGCGACGGGAAGATCGAAGCCGTGGGCGCGAACGTGACGGTTCCGCCCGGCGCGAAGGTGATCGATGCGGCCGGGGCCGAGGTCTACCCGGGGTGGATCAATGCGAAGACGACGATCGGCCTCGCGGAGCCCGGGCCCAGGGGGTATGAAGACACCACCGAGATGCTCGACTTCAACCCGCAGATGCGCACCGTCGTGGCCTACCACAACGACAGCGAGTCGATCCCCGTGGCGCGGGCGAATGGCGTGACGACCGTGGCGGCCTTTCCCAACGGCGGCCTGCTCGGCGGCCAGGTGCCAGTGATGAACCTCGACGGCTGGACGTGGGAGGAAAGCACCGTGCAGCCGATCGCGGGCATCAGCTTCCAGTTTCCTGCCGTGGGTGGTGGCGGCGGACGCGGCGGTGCGGCCGGCGCAGCGACTGAACGCTCCTACGACGATCTGAAGAAGGAGCGCGATGCCAGGCTCGATCGCCTGATGCGAGTGTTCGACCAGGCTCGGGCCTATGCGAAGGCCGGCGGCCCGGATCGCCAGGTGGACTGGATGCTCGAGGCGCTCGTGCCGGTCGTCGAGAAGCAGATCCCGCTGTTCACCACGGCCGGCCGCGAGCAGGACATCAAGGACGCCGTGGCATTCGCCGAGCGCGCCGGGGTCCGCATCGTCATCTGCTCGGGGCCCGAGGCGGCGCTCGTCGCGCCGCTCCTCGAGGAGAAGAACATCCCGGTGATTCTTGGATCGATCCTGACGCTGCCGACGCGCGAGGATCAGTTCCATGCGGCCAGCTACCAGGCCGCGGCCGAACTGGCCAGGGCCGGCGTGAAGTTCGCCTTCGCCACCGGTGACAACGCCAACGTCCGCCAGGTGCCGTACCAGGCGGCGATTTCGGTGGCGTGGGGGCTGTCCCGCGACGACGCGCTTCGGGCGCTCACGGTGAACGCCGCCGAGATTCTCGGAGTGGCCGATACAC
>DASVIS010000051.1:0-6690 GCA_036381995.1 Vicinamibacterales bacterium
CCGTCCATACTAGTCGGCGGGTGGGCGGTGCCCGCCCCTGTTGGTGTCGGTGCTCTCTGGGCACGTACGTCAACTCGCGTCATTCGGCCGGGAATCTCCAACCATGACGCCTGAGGGCCAGCCGGAACGGCCGCGGGGTGAACACGCCGATTACTCGCCCGGCGACGGTCCCGACCCGTTGTCCGCGTTTCCGACCGAGGCCCAGGTGGCGGCCGTGCCGCGGCGGCGGCGCCGCCGCATCATGCTGGCGAGCGCCCTCGCGCTCTCCGGCGTCGCGCTGGCGGCATGGCTGGCGGTGACGGCGCCGTGGGCCGTCGCGTTCGTGCGCGGCTTCTTCCCCGGCCGGGCCTCCATGCTCCTCATCGAATCGACTCCGGCTGGATGCCGCGTGTCCGAAGGCGATCGCGAGTTCGGTGTGACGCCGCTGTCGGTGTCGCTGCCACCAGGGCGACACACCCTGTTGCTGCAGCGGGCGGGCATCACACGCAACCTCGACGTGAGGCTGGAGCCAGGCGTCAGGGTGATCCACCACGTGGATTTCCTCCCGGCACCCGCGGCGAGCCGGCTGCACCTGGACTCGGATCCGGCCGGCGCTGCCGTGACGATCGACGGCATCCGCCGCGGCGCCACGCCGTTGGACCTGTCGGACGTGCCCCCCGGGGACCACGTCCTGACGTTCACGAGCGGAAGCCGCGTCCTGACCAACCAGGTGACGGTGGTGGCCGGTGTGGCGGCATCGCTCACGGTGCCGTTTCCGCCCGTCACCGAACCCGCGGCCACAGTCGGCTGGACAACCGTGGCCTCGCCGATTGAACTGCAGGTGTATGACGGCGACGCGCTCGTGGGCAGCAGCCGCAACCAGAGGATCATGTTGGTGGGGGGCCGCCACGTCCTGCGTCTCGTGAACCAGGCCGTTGGCTTCGCGACGACCTCCACCGTACAGGTCGTCGCGGGCGCGGTGTCCAGGGTGACGGTCGACGTGCCGAACGGCTCCCTGTCCGTCAACGCGGTGCCGTGGGCCGAGGTTCTGCTGGACGGGGTTCTCATCGGCGAGACGCCGATCGCGAACCACTCAGTCACGCTCGGTTCACACGAACTGGTGCTTCGGAATCCGAAGTTCGCCGAGCAGCGCCGCACCATCGTCGTGTTGCTGGCCTCGCCTGCTCGCATCGGAATCGATCTCCGCCAATGACACGCGCTGCCATCACCCTGCTCTCCTGCCTGCCGCTGCTGGTCATGACGGTGGCCGCGCCCGCGCGGGGCCAGGACGTCCTCGCCCCGCCGCAGAAACTGTATCTGGAGGCACAGTACGAGGACGCCTTGAAACTGCTGGACGAGGCCAAGGCGGGCACGAACCTGGCGAGCGAGACGGCGCTGAGGGTCGAGCAACTGCGAGCCCTCTGCCTGCTCGCCCTCGATCGCAAGGCTGACGCGCAACAAGCCATCGAGGCGATTCTCGATCTCGACCCTCTCTACCGTCTCGGTGAGGACGATGCCGCCCCGAAGATACGGACAGCCTTCCGGGAGGTTCGGAGGCGTGCGCTGCCGGCGACGCTGGAGCGCGTCTACTCGCGTGCCAAGCAGGCCTACGAACGCAAGAGCTACACCGAGGCGGTGGCCGGCTTCACGCGCGTGCGAGCGCTGCTCGACGATGCGGATCTCACGTTGAGCGCGGAGGCACGGACGGACATGGCGATGGTGGCGCGGGGGTTTCTGGACCTGGCGGAGGCGGCGGCGGCGCCGCCGCCCCCGTCTGCGGTCCAGCCGCCGGCGCCCGCTGTTCCGACGTCAGCACCGTCGTCCCCACCGCCTCGCGTGGACCAGGCCGCGCCGTCCCCCCAGAACCGTCCGCTCTACGACGCGGCTTCAGCCGGCGTCACCCCGCCATCGCCTGTCCGCACCGATATCCGGATTCCGGATGTGATGAAGCCGTCGGGCAGCCCACGAGAGGCCGTCGTCGAGATCGTCGTCGGCGCCAACGGCGAGGTCGAATCGGCTACGATCCGTCAGCCGGCCGGCAGCCCATTCGATGCGCTCGTCGTCCAGGCTGCGGGGAGCTGGCGCTACCGCCCCGCGACGAGGGGCGGAACGCCCGTCAGGTTCCGCCTGCTCGTGAGGATCGCGATCCCGCCGCGCGGATGACGGGAGGGGCGGCAGATACGGTGCGGGTGCTGCTGACGAGCGGCCGGGCGGCGGGTTTGTCGGGGCATGGACTGTGGCGTTGATGCCGATGGTCGCGGGACGATAGGACTGTCGACGGCCAGGTTCTCGACAACTACTTCGACCGTTCCAAGCCCGTACTGCCACGCGGCCCGATCGAGTTGCAGACCCCCGGCTCGGAGATCCGCTTCCGCAACATCTACATCCGCGAGACGTCCGGGACCGAACCTGCTCCCCGACATTGAAGCACCGGCGCGGCGGAGGGGCACCGCGGTCGCGCCGATCGAGCGCTCGATCGATCGTGCGCGGAACCCTGTGAGCGGAGCCACGATGACACGCATCCGTCCCATCCTGCTGCCACTCGCGGCCGTCGTCTTCGGATGCGGCCTCGCGCTCATCGTCGGCCGCGCTACGCCCCTCGCTCACGCTACGCCGCTCGCGCAGACCGCGCCTCTCGTGCAGACGGCGCCGCCGGACGCCAAGCTCCCCGCGCCGCTCGGGCGCCCGACCCCGCAACAGGCGGCATGGCAGGACCTCGAGGTCGGAATGTTCCTGCACTTCGGGCCGCAAACATGGCAGGACTCGGAAGTGGACCTGATGACGACCGAGCCGTCGGCGATGAACCCGGAGAAGCTCGACACGGATCAGTGGGTACGGGTGGCCGAGTCGATGGGGGCCCGCATCCTCGTCTTCGTCGCCAAGCACGAGGGCGGCTTCTGCTGGTGGCAGACCGGGACGACCGACTTCGGCGTCAGGAACACGCCGTGGCGCGGCGGCAAGGGCGACGTGATGGCCGATCTCGCCGCCTCGTGCCGGACACGCGGGATGCGGCTGGGCGTCTATCTGTCGCCACAGGACCGGAAGCACGACGTGGGCGTGGGCGGGCGCGCGAAAGACGCTGCGCGCCAGGCCGAGTACGAGCGGCTCTTCCGCCAGCAGTTGACCGAGGTGCTGACGAAGTACGGCGAGATGACCGAGGTGTGGTTCGACGGCAGCTGTGCCTGGCGGGCGGGGCGGCGGAGCGGCTCTTCCGAACGGCGCCCGCGGTGTCTGATAGCGGGCGTTCCGTTAACCGCCGCAGCCGAGACCCCGTTTATGCTTCCTATCGTCCGCGGCGCTGTCGTTGTAGACATACGTGCCGTGGTAGTTCGACTGGTCATAGGAGCCCCTCGCGACGAGTTGGATCTGGGGACTGAGGTTCGCCCCGTACTTCACGTTCGCGTAAGCACGCGCATCGACCGTCTGCGTACGCGAATCGCCAAAGACCGTGCCGAATGACGCCGTCGGGATTCCCTTGTCCCTGGTCACGAACGCGGCCTCGACCGACAGGTCCTTGTAGGTGATGTTCCCGAACAACCTCTTCGCGCGGTCGAAATCAGCGCCGGCGGCGACGCCATGATTCGTGGCGGGGGTGTCGAATTCGGGGTAGTACAGATCCTGGCCGCCGCTGTGGTATGCCATTCCTGACGCCACGACTTCGATGCCGTTGGAGAACGCCTGCCCGTACGTGACACTCCCAGCCACTGTGGAGAAACTCGCGGGACTGAACGCGACGTGGAGGCCTTTCAGGTCCCGCCCGTGTCTTGTGACCACGTTGATGACGGCCAGGAAGGCATTGGTACCGTAGAGTGACGAGCTCGGACCCCGAATGATCTCGACGCGTTGTATGAGGTCCACGTCGAGAATTCCCTCAGTCCCAATCCCCGCGTCATCAAAGACTGTATCGTTAATCCGATGGCCGTCGATGAGCAGCAGGACGCGCGTGTTGTAGTCGCCAAGTCGGCCAAAGCCGCGCAGCCCAACGTAGCTGTAGTTGCGGTCGTAGGTGACCTGGAAGCCGCAAATGCTGCGCAGGACGTCCGCCAGCGTGCGGTGGCCGTATTTCCGGATTTCCTCGCCGGTCACGATGGTGACCGACGACGGAGCATCTGCCGGCTTCTGATCGTACCCGGACGCCGCCCGGACAACTTCAACGCGGGACAGGGCTTCCAGGCTCAACTCGGTCAAATCGGGAAGCTTCTTCTGGTCGGATGACTGCGCGGCGGCCGGCGCAGCCCATGCGCCGAGCAGGAGCCCGAACACAAGTACCAGAAACCGTCCGGGGCGTGCGTTGGGGGACGTCATGTTGGCCGACATTCCGTGAGGTGCGCCGACTCCATCGCCGGCTCCGACGGGAGCAGGTCTGCACTGGCCGGGAGGACGCCCGATGGTGCTCGTCCGACGCCGGCCATCTCGACGAGCGGACTCGCATGCCGGTCCTGGAAGGTGCCGTGGATCTCCCGAACGTCGGCCTCAACGCAGAAGAACGCGTCCACGACGCTGGCATCGAACGCGTTGCCGCTCTTGCCGCGGACGATCTCGAACGAACGATCGAGCGGGAACGACTCCTTGTAGGGGCGCTTCGATGCCACCGCGTCGAACACATCGACGACCGCGACAATGCGCCCCGCCAACGGAATCTCCAGCCCGGCGAGCCCCGCCGGGTAGCCGCTTCCATCCCAGCGTTCGTGGTGAGTCAGCGCGACGACCTCCCCGAGCCGGATGACGTCGGACTCCGAGCCGGCCAGGATCTTGGCGCCGATGAGGGGATGCTGCTTGACGATCGCCCATTCGGCCGGGTCGAGCGGCCCTCGCTTGAGGAGCACCGAATCCGGGATGCCGATCTTCCCGATGTCGTGCATCGGCGCGGCCCTCAAAAGGCTCTCGACCACCTCGTCGGCAAGACCTAGCGCGCGCCCGACGGCCGCCGAATAGTAGCCGATCCGCAGCAGGTGTTCGCCCGTGTCTTCGTCCCTGTATTCGGCCGCGCGCGACAGCCGCACGACGGTCTCCACGGACCCGCTTTTCGCGCGGCTCAGCGCGTCGGCGAGTTGAACGGTCCGCGCCGCCACCTGTTGCTCCAGGATCGTGTTGGCGGCCTTGAGCGCCAGGTGTGTCTTGACACGGGCCTGGACGACGGAGGGTGAGAAGGGCTTGGTGATGTAGTCGACCGCACCGAGGGCCAGGCCCTCTGATTCGTTGTCAGCATCGACATTCCCGGTGACGAAGATCACGGGAATGTCGCGCCACCGCTCGGATCGTTTGAGACGCTCGCACACCTGAAAGCCGCTCACCTTCGGCATTGTCAGGTCGAGGAGGATGAGATTAGGGAGATCCCCGCGTTCCAGTACCGCGAAGGCGTCGGTCCCGTCAACGGCTGTCCGGGTGTCGTAGTCCGCGAGGACGCGCCTGAGCAGGTCACGATTCGCCGGCTCGTCGTCCACGATGAGCACGCGGTCGCGAGACGCGCCGTCAGCCATGAGACTCCTCCGTTCAATCGCCGTTCCGTCGACATGCGAGCGAGGGCCCTCGGCGGGGACCCTCACTTCGTTCGTTCGTCGCGGAGATTACTTCGGTGGGGGGATCCGTCGCCCTGGCGTCTGCGGGGTCACACACCAAGCCCCTCACGGCTCCACAGTACGTTTATCGGCAGAACTGACCTGGTCGCATGAGACGAGTGCACAGATTCTGGTAGGCGGACTGGAATGGCCGATTATGTTGGACAAAGGGCTCTCGTGGCCCAACGACGAGCCTGGGCACTCAACGCCAGCTCATCTGGCGGCGGGAGGTCCGCGCGCCCCGGGATCCGCGGCAGGGGCACGTACGGTTGTGCCCCCCGCCGAAGCCTGTCCCTCCCAGAAACTCGGAACCTCTTGTCGCCGTTGCAGATCTGGACTGAAGGCTGATACCGTTCCCGGCCAGCATGTTGGCCCTGTTCGTCGCTCTGCTTGCCTCCCTCCGGTCCGCCATTCACTCGCGTCTCGAGCTCGAAGCGGAGATTCTCGCCCTCCGGCATCAACTCGCCGTCCTCCAACGCCAGGCGCCAAAGCGCCCGCGGCTTGGCCGGACCGACCGCCTGCTGCGGGTCCTGCTCTCGAGGCTGTGGCCACACTGGCGACGGGCGATCCGGATTGTCTCACCAGACACTGTCGTGCGCTGGCACCGGCAGGGCTTCGCCCTCTACTGGCGCTGGAAGTCACGACCGCGAGGTCCCGGGCGGCCGGCCGTCGCTGCCGATCTCCGCGACCTGATCCGCCAGATGCACGCGGCCAACCCGCTCTGGAGCGCGCCCCGCATTCATGGCGAGTTGCAGAAGTTGGGGATCACGATCGCCCAGGCGACCGTGGCGAAGTATCTCGGCCGCCGCCCGCTGACGCCCTCGTCCCAGACCTGGCGGACGTTCCTCACCACTCAGGTCTCCCAACTCGCGTCCATCGACTTCTTCACGGTCCCGACAGCGACCTTCCGCGTGCTCTTCGTGTTCGTCGTCTTGTCCCACGATCGTCGGCGAGTCGTGCACGTGAACGTTACCGCACACCCCACGGCGGTATGGACGGCGCAGCAGCTCCGCGAGGCATGGCCGTGGGACGAAGCTCCCCGGTTCGTCATCCGCGATCGGGATAGGATCGACGGTGGGCATTCTGCGACGCAGCACAGGCCCTCGGGATCGAGGAGATCCTCATCGCGCCGCGATCGCCTTGGCAGAAGGGC
>DASVIS010000052.1:0-3642 GCA_036381995.1 Vicinamibacterales bacterium
ATACGACACGATCGTGGTCGATCCGCCACCACCCATCGAGAGCGCGGGCACCGGCGTGCTCTACTCGCGTGAGTTCTACGCGGCTGCGGCGCGGCGTCTCAACGCGGGCGGGGTCATGATGGAGTGGATCCCGTTCGGCCAGCGACTGGACGAGTTCATGGCCCACGCCCGCACCTTCGCGGACGTCTTCCCGGAGGTCACGCTGGCGCTCGGGCCGGGCGGTGCGGGGGTGTTCATGCTCGGTTCCGATCGCCCGGTGTCGTTTGCGCCAGATGCAATCGCTTCCGTCCTTGAGCGCCCAGGCGTAACCGACAACCTGTCCACGGCGCCGGATTCTCCCGCACACGATTTGGCCGCCTGGTCGCAGCTAATCCCGAGTTTCGTGTTCGCGACTGGTGACGCCGTCCGGTCGGGCGTCGGCCCGGGCCCGATCATCACCGATGACCACCCGCGAACCGAGTATTTCCTTCTCAGGCGCACCGCCGATCAGGCTGCTCCCCTGATGTCGCGCGCCATGCTCGAGGCGGCGTTCACGCGGCCGTGAGGTGACCGACGGAGGGGCGTAGTAGCCGTCGGCGGGCTGTGCGAACTTAAGCGACGAAGTGCTCATCCAGTTAGCTCCGCTGTTCGTTCAGCGGCGGCGGGTCCCATCGCAATGATTTCGTCGTAGGTGGTGGGTGCCTGCTGGCTGCCGAGGCCGAGCAGGGTCTGGAAGCTCGTGGCCGACCTCGTCGAGCCCGCCAAGTCCACCGCCCTGGAGAAGCTCGATGAAGGCCGTCAGGCGTTGACGATCGCGACGGGCTGGTTGCTCGCGAAGCTCGCGCCGTCCACGTCCGAATAGCCAAGAGGCCGATGCGCGCTGGGCTCGTAGCCACGATGACCAAATGGTGACTGCGGCCGGGCGCGTCAGCGAGCCGGGCTCCGCCGTGCGTTGAACGTTCCGGTGTCCTGCTGGGAAAGGGGTTATACAGGTAGCGATCCTGGTCGGTCGCTACGCAGGCCGGTGGACGTGGCGTCGAGGCTGGCGCGGTGGTCGCATCGGTCGACGTCGACGCCACCGCCGGAGCCGACGCCTCCTGCTCCACACCCGGGGACGTGCCAGCTACGGTGCCGCTCGCTGCCGCCAGCCCGGGAGTTGAGGGTGACGCTCCCGAGCCGCCGAGAGAGATCGCCGAGGCTGAGGGCGTGGACGTCGTCGGTCGGAGAGACCCGACGATCGCCAGGACGAGGAACGTGAGCACGACCGCTGTCAGAACCAATCGGCTGGAGGGCGAGAGCGACTTCAATACGGTTCTCGTCTGGTGGAGCCGAGTCTTATCGCCGCGCCGTCACGGAGCGTCGGCCTCCGCGGCATTCCGCGGGCACCAACGCGTCTGGAACGCCCTAGGCTCCTGATCGTGGGGCGAGACGTACCCACCTTCGTTGGCGCACACGACCGGGGGAGCCGTTAGCAGAGACGGCTCAACGCGTTGGCTTGATCACGCTCCGTAGAGCCTGTCGTTTCTCATTGACATGGAGCCACGCTCGACCGTGCTCCGGCTCAGTCAACGAGAAACAGCATGCTGTTGATAGCGTTGTGCGTGGTCGACGCCGGTTCGAGAGTGGCGCTCATCCCCCGGAATCTCACCTTGCTGGCGAACCGATCGAGTCTTGTTTCGGGATCATCGGCGGCGCGACCGGATAGAAGAAGCCCTTGGCGGGGGTTGCGGCCAAGTAGGTCGGATCATCAAGGACGCGAAGCTCCGCCACAAGATACTTCGACGGCGACCCCGTCACCGTCGAAGTATTCGGGATGACCGCGGTCACGCTCGCACCGGGGGCGAGATCCTCTGTCAGCAGGATGTCGACCAGTATGTTGCCGGTCTGATCGAGAAGACCCGCGCCAAAGGCGCGGACGACGAAGCGCGTGACCGTCGGCGCCGGGACCGGCTCGGTCGCGGGTGCAATATCGCCGGTGGGTTCGATCGCAATGGGTTGTGGTGACTTCGCGGGCGGCGCGTTAGGGTCGATGGCGGGGATCGCCGCACTGCCCATGTTGGTGACGGTCACGGCAGCGCTGGAGCCATCCCCGGATGCCTCGACGGAGTAGCCGACGCTGTGCGGCGCCCACAGACGGGTTTCGATCGAAGGGACGTGCGTATGATCGGCGGCCGGGAGCGTGAAGCCATCGCGATCTCGTGCCTCGAATGTCACGAGATAGACCCCCGGCTCGGCCGGGGTCTTGACGTCGAGACGCACCTTGCTGGCCGAGATCGACTTCTCGTCCGCCTTGGTCGTAAAGGGCTCGGGTGTCACGATCGGGGCAGTGGCGGTGGGTGTTGCCGCCGGCTCAATCGCGGGAGCATCACTTTGCGCGATGTCAGATGGGTTCTCAATGACCGGCGCTTCGACCGGCTTGAGCATTTCGACTTCTCGATCGAGCAGGACTGGCGTCCAGGTCGCCACGAAGGTGATGCCGCTCGGCAGATTGCCCTTCCAGTCAAGGTCAAAGGATGCCTCGCCTTCGCTGTGGAGAGTGCCGCGCGCGGATGGCGCGGCGAACTTGATATTGCGGTCACGGAGCGAGCTGAAATCGAGCCCGTTGGCGATGCGGGAGACGCTCACACCCCAGGTCCCTGATGACGACCAGCGCTTCTGCATTGCCCGGAGAGTGGGGCTCCCGCCCCACCAACGGCCGGAACTCACGAGGTAGGCGCGCTTCATGAAGGAAGCAACTCCATCGATTCCCTTGGCGTAGCTGTCGAAGTCGCTGGCACAGGTCGACCGGCAATGGTCGTAGGCGTTGTAGCCAAACAGGTTGTGCTTGTTCTGCGCGATGTAGGAGGCGCCCCAGTTGGACTCGTGGAGCGCGGCGGCGATGAGGAAGCGTGCGTTGACCCCGTACTTGCGCTCGGCATCGAGGAACGCGCTGCCGAGATTCGGCAGCGATGTGGTTGACGCCAGGTACTCGTCGATCGCCCAGGCGGATAGCCCAGACTTCGACAGGAGGTTGGTATCAAGCGTAATCCGGCCGCCCGCGCGATACGGCGTAGTTCGACCCTCAACACTTGGCGGGGTGGCCAAGAGGCCGGCTACGACGGCGATCCCCATCGTCAAACCAAACCAGCGGGCGAGCCGTCCGAAGAACAGTGTCATAGCAACCTTGGTGGCGGGAAGTCGGCTCAGGCGGTTGCCTGAGCCGTGGGTCTGCGGCTCGCCGTGCCGAGGTGTAACCATCGGGCTGACAGCCTCGCCGCTTATAGCACAACCATGGGCAAGGGTGCGGCAGTGTCAACCGGCCAGGAGTCCCATGTGCGTCATAGCCGGTTGGTAGTCGACTGCGACCAGCGGTTCAAGCGGCCCAGGCGCCCTCCTCTCGGGCGGCTCCTCGACGAGCGGGCACGTCCTCGGGACACGTCACGGTGAACGCCTGCAGCGCGATGGGACGAGATCCGGTGGTAGTCCGGTCATGGCAGGCAGTGGACCGCGGCCGGGAATCGGCACCGCAACGCCGGAACCCGGCCGACCATCGTCAGGCAAACCGGATGAGGGCCAGCAGCCCGACGGCCAGGCAGTAGATCGCGAACGGGGTGAGGGTCCGGGACGTGAAGTACCGCGTCAGGAAGCGAACGGAGAGATACGCGGCAAGGCCCGCGGCGGCGC
>DASVIS010000053.1:0-34673 GCA_036381995.1 Vicinamibacterales bacterium
CGTTGATCCTCGCCGACTTGGCGAAGCGCAGGTCCTTCTCGGTGATGTCGCCGTTGTACATCCGCTCGATTTCGCTCACGATGAGCTGAGTGGCGAACACGACCGTGGAGTTCTTGGTCTGTGTGAACCCGGCGAACGCACCCGGGTAGTGGACGTCGGCGCCGACGCTCGAGCTGGCACTGTACGCGAGGCCGTTGTCGTTCCGGACGATCTGCGTGATGCGCGACGAGAACGAGCCCCCGCCCAGGGTGTAGTTCATCAGGTCGACCGCCGGGTAGTCCGGATCGTCCTGCGTGAGGCTGAGCGTGCCGACGCGGATGACGCCCTGGTTGGGCGTCGCACCGAGAGGCTGCACCATGTAGACGCCGGGCCTGGCGGACATGCCAGTCACCTTCGGCCAGTTTGGCGTGGCCTTGGCCTCCGCGTTCCGCCACTTGCCGAACGTCGCCTCGAGCTTCTGGAGCATCTCGGCCCTCTTGAAGTCGCCGGTCACCACCAGGATCGCGTTGTTGGCGCCCCAGTACTTCTTGTGCCACGCCACGATGTCGTCACGAGTGATGTTGTTGATCGTGGCCTCGGTGACTTCGGCCGTGATCGGTGAGTCGTCGCCGTAGATCAGCTTCTCCCACGTGGTCGTCGCCACGCCGGCCAGCTGGCGATTGCGATTTCGCAGCGGCATCGCCATCGATTCCTTCTCGCGCCGAATCCGGTCCTCGGGAAACGCCGGGTTGGTGAGGATGTCCATCCAGATCTTCAGGCCTTCATCCACGTGGCGGGTGTGGATCGACAGCGACGTCGGCGACACGCTGCCTGCCAGGAACTCCATCCGCTCGTTGATCTGGTCAGCCGACATCGACGTCGTTCCGCCGGAGCGCATGACCGCCCCGCAGATGTTCTGCAGGCCGAGCTTGTCCTTGGGCTCGAGAAACGAACGTGGGCCGCCTCCCCCGCCGCCACCCGGGCGCTGCCGCACTTCCAAGGACACATCCTCCATTCCGCGCCGTCCGCCGCCCCCGCCTCCCCCGCCGGCGACCGGCGTCAGCAGTGTGGCTTCGAGCCAGGGGATCTCGTGGTCCTCCGCGATGTAGACGACCAGGCCGTTGGACAGCACGATCCGGAACTCCGACGGCTTCGGCGGTTTGAATCCGAGCGGGGGGAACTTGCCGAGGAACTGCTCGGGGCGAGGACCCTGTGCCGGAACCGCCGGGGCCGCGGCTGCCGCCTTCGCGGCGGGCGCCTGGGTCTTCATCACCTGCTGGTCGGCCGCGTAGAGGGCGACCACGAGCAGCGGTGCGCTGATCAGAAATGCCAGCACTTGTTTCCGCATCGTCATATCCTTTTGTCGACGCGCCCGGGCGGCGCTACTTTTCGCGCTCCATCACGCCGGTGACGCAGTTGTCGCGGGTGAGGTACTTCTTCGCCACGCGCATCATGTCGTCCGGCGTCACGGCCATTCGCGCCTTGAACTGGTCCTCGAGGTGCTGCCAGCGGTACGCGACTTCCATGCGCGCCAGCGAGCCGGCGATGCCGGTGCCCGCGAGCCCCTGGAGGTACTGGGCCTCGACGGAGTTCTTGGTGCGCTGCAGCACCTGCGCGTCCATGGGCGTCGTCTTGGCGTCCTCGACGTACGACCACAATTCCTTCTCGAGCTGGTCCAGCGGCACCGCCAGCGCGCCTTGTACTTCGCGGCCGGTGGCGCCGATCCGGAAGGCGCCGTCGTACATCGAATCGGAGGCGGATGCGTTCACACCGCTCGCGTGCTCCTGCTTCTGCACGAGGTCCATGTACATCCTTCCCGTGCGGGCGCTCATGACGCGGCCCAGCATGAAGAGCGCGGGGAGGTCATCGTGCCAGACCGGCGGGATGTGGAACATCATCGTCACCGCCGGATTCGTGGCCGCACGGCCGATGACGCGCTTCTCGATGTAGGGCGGCTTGAAGTTCGCGCTGATCGTCCGCTGGTAGTACTCGGGCGACGGCTCCTCGGTCCGGACGCGCGGGGACTTCCCCTTCGACTTGATGGGCCCGAAGTACTTGGTCACGAGCGGCATGACCGTGGCGGGATCGAGGTCGCCCGCGAGGACGAGCGTGGCGTTGTCCGGGCGGTAGAACTTGTCGCGGTACTCGATCATTTCCTGCTTGGTCACCTTGCTGATGTCCGACATCCACCCGACCACCTGCCAGTGATACGGGCTGGCCGCGTAGAAGGTCGCGTTCAGCTGCTCCTGGAAGAAGAAGCCGGCGCCGTTCTCGCTCTGGCGGCGTTCCTCGGTGATGACGTCGCGCTCCGAGTAGAACTCCCGGAACACCGGGTTCACCATGCGGTCCGCTTCGAGCGCGAGGTAGAGTTCGAGCGCGTTCTTCGGCAGCGTCACGTAGTACTGCGTCATTTCCTGGCCGGTCGACGCATTGATGCCGGTTCCGCCCGCTTCCTGGTAGGCGCCCCAGATCTCTTCGCTGGCGATCGTTTCCTTCTTCTCCTTTTCGATCAGCTCCGAGACCTGCTTCTTCAGCGAAGCCAGCTTCGCGTCGTCGCGCCCCTTGACCCTGGATTCCTCCTCGGCCACCTTCTCCATCAGGGCATCGATCTGCCTGTTGTACTCGTCGTCTTTGGCCAGCATGCCCGCCTTGATGCCCATGGACCGCGTCCCCTTGAACATCATGTGCTCGTGAAAATGGGAAATGCCCGTGATGCCGGGACGCTCGTTCACCGATCCCACGCGGTAGGCCAGGATGCAGCGGATCAGTGGCGCCTCCGGACGCTTGACCATCAGCACCTTCAGGCCATTCGGGAGCGTGCGCTCGATCACCTGGCTGGACAGGGTCATCTCCTGCCCGCCGGTGGCCACGCCCAACCAGCCAACGGCCAGAGGCACCGCAGCCAGGCACACCAGTCGTCTGACGTTCATGTCTGTTCTCCTCGGCGGATGAGTCGCGGCGGGGACTCGGAACTATACCCTGGATCTCCGGACGCCCGGCGCCCTGAGCGTCGACGGGAAGTTCACGCACGAACTGTCGGCGTCCGCCAGTGTCAGCCAGGCGTCTTCGGCGCTCTGGAACATCAGCGATGCCGGTGACGGCTCGCGCGACGTTCGACTATTTCGTAAGTTCCGAGAGGCGGCGGTCGAGTTCGGCAATCGCCTGCGAAAGCTGCTGAAGACGCACCGGATGATCGGTGACGCCCGCCTGGCGCTTCAGTTCGGTGCGCGCCAGGCGCAGCGACTGGAGGCGCTGCTCGCGCTCGGGGTCCTTGACAACGCGAACGCGGCGGACCCGTCGCTCCTCCAGTTCGTCGAGGCGATCCTGGATTCTCGCCTCAGCGTCAACCAGTCCTTCCGCGCCGTCCCCCATAGTCTCCTCTTCACCGCCGCGTGAATGCGACACGACGCGCGTCGTGCCGCGGTCCGCTCGTGTCGGGTCGACGACGCTCACGCCAGCCGCAGGCCGCCAGGTACACGCGGCCGGGCTGGCGACGCGTCACCGTCGGAACGAGAAATCCAGTATAGCTGATCGTCCGCGATTCTCGTGTCGCGGGATTGCGGCGCGCGAGTCGCAACTGACGACTCGCAGTCTGGTGGGGATGTCTCAACCGCGCGCCTTGGACACGGCGAGCAGCAGGTCGTAGTAGGTCGTCTTCACGCGCTCAGCCGAACGCCCCGCGGACGTCGCGTTCTTCGCGGCAATGGCGCGTTGCGCCTGGTCCAGTGCGGCCGACGCCTCGCGCGCGGCCGCCGCCCAGCCGGGCTGTCCGGCCAGCCGGCCCGCAGACGCCTGGACCGTCTGCCAGGCGGCGAGCGCGGCCCGCAAATCCTCGTCAGCTTCGGCGAAATCCCTGGCCGTCAGCCGGATCTCGTTTCGACCGGCAACATGACCGATCATCCGCTCGACCGCTTCGTGGTAGTCCGTCATGTAGTCGTCGAACGTGAGCGCGTGATGGCGCGCCCGGACATCACGGATCGCCGAGCGAATGACCTCCAACTCCGCGTGCGCGCCAGCCACGTCCCGCACGCGCACCATCTCTCGCGCGCGCTCGATTGCGGCGTTCACCTGATCCAGCACCGCGGGCCACTCCGGGTCCTGCTCGATGGCGCGCGGCGGCGACGTACGTGCCTCGCGGCTGGCGGTCTTCCAACGCGACGCGAAGAGCAGCAGGTGCCGGCTGGTCGCGTCGATGTTGCCTCTCGAGCTGGCGACGAGCGCCGCGTAGTACGGGCCGAGCGCCCGCTCGATGGCCTGCGTGGAGTCGGCGAAGAGCGTGCCGCCGCACAGAAGGACCGCGGCGGCGATTCGAAGGAGTGTCGTGCGTGCCATGGGGGGCCTCCGGGAACATCGCGCCCCGAACCGGCAGGCTGACACAAGACGCGTGTCCACATCCTGCCGGCCCGGCCCACGCGACGGGGATACCCGCCGCTACCGTGTCACCATCGCCACGGCCTTTTCGACCGCGTCCGCCAGCATCTGCGGGTCCGGCGCGGCGATGAACTTCTCGCGCATCAGCAGGTCGATGATGGCCCGTGCCTCCTTGATGTCCGCGAGCGTCCGGCGATACACCTCGTCATGCGACAAGGTGACCCGCGCCACGCCGTTCGCGACCGCCGTCGTGGCCACGTCGGCGGCCTCCTCGGCGAACATTTCCGTTTCGTCCATCGTCGGCATGATGTAGTCGGGGTTGATCCCCTTCTTCTGCGCGAAGTTCGCGACCGAGTACGCGGCCGCGATCGCCATTTCGTCGGTGATCTTCCGCGCGCGCGCCAGGAGGGCGCCCTTCAGGATCCCGGGGAATCCCATCGAGTTGTTGACCTGGTTGGGGAAGTCGCCGCGGCCCGTCGCCACGATGTAGGCCCCCGCTTCCTTCGCGGCGTACGGATAGATCTCGGGGACCGGATTCGCGCAGGCGAACACGATCGGCTTGCTCCCCATCTGGCCGATCCACCGGCCCTTCACCGTTTCCGGTCCGGGCTTGCTGACCGCAATGAGGACGTCGGCACCCTTCAGGGCGATCTCGATGTCGTTCACGCGGCCCGGATTCGTCCGCTCGCAGAGTTCCCACTTGCGGTAGAACGCCGCGTCCGCCTTGATGTCGTCCCGTCCCTTGTGGAGGCCGCCCTTGGTGTCGAACATGACCAACTTGTCGGGGTCTGCGCCTGCCATCAGGATCAGCCGGGCGATGGTCGTGTTCGCCGCGCCGGCACCGTAGAAGACGATCCGTGCCTGGCCGATCGGCTTGTCGACGATGCGCAGCGCGTTGATCAGACCCGCCAGCGTGACGCTGCCCGTGCCCTGCGCGTCGTCGTGCCACACGGGGATGTCGCAGGCCTCGCGCAGCGTGTCGAGCACCTTGAAGCAGTTCGGCTGCGAGATGTCCTCGAGGTTCACCGCGCCGAAGCTCGGCTCGAGCATCTTCACGAACTCGATGATCTTGTCGGGATCGTGCTTGCCCTGCTCGTTGTAGCTGTTGACGCAGAGCGCCACGCCGTCGACGCCGCCGAGGTACTTCATCAGGAAGGCCTTGCCCTCCATCACGCCGAGGCCGCCGGACGGCGAGCAGTCACCGTCGCCCAGCACGCGGGTCGAGTCGGAGACGACCGCCACGAGGTTGCCGCGGTTGGACAGGTCGAACGAGGCGTCGTGGTTGTCGCGGATGGTGGTGGACACCGCCGACACGCCTGGGGTGTACCAGATGTTGAACCAGTTGAAGCCGTAGATGCCGGCCTTGGGAACCGTCGCCATCTTCCCACCGTAGAACTTGTGCGCCTCCAGGGCCAGTGCCTTCAGGAATGCCGTCTTGGCCTTGGCAAGCTGTTCCTCGGTGAACGTCGAGGGAAACAGCTCATTCAGGTTGGAGAGCTTCAAGTCAATCGTCTTCATCATCATCTCCTGGAAGAATGTGTCGCGGCGGACGGTTATGACTCGGCGGAGAATAGCACAATAGCCGCCGTGAACACACCACTTCGCGTTGACACACTTCGCAGGTGCCAGAAGCGCTGGATCTATCGGGAGGCAAGTGTGGGCCTGCCTCCCCAACGCCGTCTTTCTGAAATTAGTCAACCCTGTGGCTGAATTTCACACCCGGACAATCAAGAATGGCGACTTCCTGGTCTCTTCTGAACGGCACGAATCTCGCTGGAGGAGAAGCACGCCGTAAGGCCCCCAGCCCCCCGGCCGGGTGCCGACAGAGGCATCCGCGGCCCCCGGCGTCTGCCGACGGTCGGCTTCACGGCCGGCCGTCGATCGTCGCGCTGGGCCTGCTTCTCTCGAGCCGGCCGGCACTCCTGCCGGCACATCCGCCTTCGCGCCAACACTATCCCGCCACATTCGGCTCAGGGGCCTGGAGGCCGGCTTGACCCGGTCTGTAGAATGGACGTTCACCCCCTGGAGACCGACGCGTCTGTGATGCCCGCCGATCCGACTTCCCCGCCGCTCAGAACCCGAACGGTGCTCGCGTTCTGGGCCCCGCTGGCCGCCACCTGGCTGATGATGGCGATCGAGGGTCCCTACGTCGCGGCGATTATCGCAAGGCTGGCCGAACCGACGCGGAACCTCGCCGCCTACGGCATCGCCTTCTCGTTCGCATTCATGGCCGAGGCACCCATCATCATGATGATGACGGCGGCCAACGCCCTCGTCGCCGACCGTCAGTCACTGCTCGCACTGCGCCGGTTCATGTTTCGGCTGAATGCCGTCGTGACGGTGGGCATGGCGATCGGATTGCTCCCTCCGGTCTTCCGCTTCGTCACCGACCGCCTGATCGGGCTCCCACCCGACCTTGCTCACCTCACGCATGTCTCCACCAGCATCCTCCTGCCGTGGCCGGCGGCCATCGGCTATCGACGCTTCTACCAGGGCATCCTCGTCCGACACCACATGCCGCGCCGCGTCGCCTACGGCACCATCGTTCGGCTGGTGACGATGTCGGTCGTCGCCGCCGGGCTGGCCTTGATGACGAACCTGGCCGGCGCCTGCATCGGGTCGCTGTCGCTGGGCTGCGGCGTCATCGCCGAGGCCGGCGCGAGCCGGTGGATGGCTCGCGAGATCGTCACCCGCCTGCTGGCCGGGTCGGACCAGTCGAAGGGGCCGCTGACGATGCAGGAGATCGGCCGATTCTACTTCCCGCTCGCGCTGACTTCACTGCTGGCGATCGTCGTCAACCCGCTCGTGACGTTCCTCCTCGGCCGCAGCCGCTCGCCGATCGAGTCGCTCGCGGTGCTGCCCGTCGTGACCGGTTTCGTGTTCATCTTCCGGAGCGGTGCGATCGCCTACCAGGAAGTCGCCGTGGCGCTCGCGGGACGCGACCTTCAGCGCGAACGCCAGATTGGTCGCGTGGCGCTGGAACTGGCAGGCCTCTCGGCGCTCGCGCTGGGCGGCGTCCTCTTCACGCCGCTCGGCGACGCCTGGTTCATCAGGGTGTCCGGGCTCTCCCGCGATCTCGCGGCGTTTGCAATCTGGCCGGCGCGCGTGCTGGCGCTGGTGCCGGCGCTCGACTACGTGATCGGCCTGCAGCGCGCGCTGCTCGTGCTCGCCCGGCGAACCCGGATCATCACGGCCGCGACGGCGGTCGAAGTTACGGCTATCGTGGTCGTTCTGGCCGTCGGGATCGGCATGCTGGATTTGGTCGGCGCTACGGCGGCTGCCGCAGCCATCCTCCTCGGACGGCTGTGTGGTAACCTCTTGCTGGTCCTCCCAGGGCTGGCACCCCGACGGATCTCGCGCGATCCCGTCCAGGATACCGATGCGCGCTCAGCAGCCTGACTACGCGGCCGGCCGTCGACGAACGTTGTCGACGCGTGTCTTTCTGGCGCTGATCGTCGCGGGCGTGGTACTCCGGGCCGCCGCCCTTCCGCTGCCCGGCACCGGCGACGTGATGATCTGGAAGACGTGGACCTACAACGCCGTGACGGCCGGCGAGACCACGCTCTACGGTGTGGGGCGCCACCCGCCCGAACGACGGACACTCGCCTTCGGCTCGCACCGGTTCGCGGTCGACTACCCGCCGCTCGCGCTGTATGAACTCGGTCTGGCCGGGCGGCTGTACAACGCGGTCGCTGGCGCCATGTCTGACACGGCCGCGTTTACCGTGGCCGTCAAGCTGCCGTCGGTCTTTGCCGAGATCGGCTTGGCGGTGCTGATCTACTTCGCTGCCAGGCGCATGGTCGGCGGCGACGGGGCCCGCCTTGCCGCGCTGGCCTGGTGGCTGAACCCCACGGCGCTGCTCAATGCATCGGCGCTCGGCTACCTCGACCCGCTCTTCGCGCTGCCGGCCGTCGCCGCCCTGATCGCCGCGGCCTCGGGATCCACGTGGCTGGCGGGTGTGCTGTTGGCCGTCTCCGTGATGACGAAGGCGCAGGGCCTGCTGGTGGCGCCGGTGATCGTCATGGCGGTGATCACCAGTACCGATGCGCGACCAGCGGCGGGTCGGATGAAGCGGCCGTTCGGCTTGCTGACGCTCCGACTCGGTGAAACGGCGGCGGGCGCTGTGGCCATGAGCCTGGTGGTGCTCACCCCATACGCGCTCGGCGGAAGCCTGCCGAACCTGGTGGCCGCGGTGAGCAAGCTCGCGCAGCAAGACATGCTCTCGGGCAATGCCGCCAATTTGTGGTGGATCGCGACATGGGTGCTGCGCGCGCGCGACTTGGTGGCCGGCGCGGGCCTCTGGCACGCCGTAACCACCCTGCCCAGAATCCTCGCGATTTCGAGTGTCATGGACCTGGGATATCCCAACCCGCGGCTCATCGGTCTGGCAATGATGGGCGGCGCCTGGGCATGGGCGCTCTGGCAGGCGCGGCGGGCGCGGGATCTTCCGCTGCTGGCGGGCGTCGGCGCCTTTCTCGTGCACGCGTATTTCGTGCTCTCCGCGCAGGTGCACGAAAACCACCTGTTCCTCGCAATCCCTCTGGCGGTGATGGCCACGGTCGGACGACGCGGGTGGGCAGGGATTGCCGTCGCGCTCACGGCGATCCAGGCACTGAACCTCAACCTCTTCTACGGGCTCAGCGAAGGCATTCACCTCGATTTGGCCTTGCCCCGGGGGCTCACGCTCGTCGATGCGGCGGTCCTGCTCTCGGCGGCCAATTGTGCGGCCCTATTCTGGCACGCGCGGGTGCTCCGTCGAGAGTCAGCGCTCTTCGCCCCTGTGATCGGTGCCGACCATCAGGCTGTAGGACCTTCCTCAGCTGCGAACCCCCGCTTGAAGCGCGACCCGGCCGGCACCATACTGCGCGCCTGCCGCGCGCTCTCTGCCGAGCGTCGAGGAGGAAACATGGCGTCGCTCGCTCCGGTGACTCGAGTCGTCCTTGCCGCAACCTGGCTCGCCAGTGGCGGTGTCTGGGTGTCCGGATGCAGCGCGGCGGCGCGACTCGAGGTCAAGTGCGTCGCCGGCGACGTAGCCATCTGCACGCAACTGGGCGACATGTATGCGACGGGCAAAGGCGTGGCGCGCGACACCGTCCGCGCGGCGCAGGCCTACGAGCGAGCCTGCAACGGCGGCGCGGTGGACGTGTGCAACACGCTCGGGGAAATCATGGAGAGGACGGGCAGCGCCGAGATCGGCGTACCCCGGTCGGAGCAACTGTTCCAGAAGGCGTGCGAAGGTGGCAGTTCACCGGGTTGCCTGAACCTGGGCCTGGCCGCAGCGGAGCGAGAGGACAAGGCGCGGGCGTTTGCGCTGTACGAGAGATCGTGCAGCGGCGGCTGGGCGGCCGGATGCCACCAACTGGCGGCGACCTACGAACAGGGTGAAGGGGTCGCCAAGGACGTGGCGAAGGCCGTCGCGCTCTATGCCGAGGCGTGCGACGGCGAGCACGTCGAGAGTTGCACGGTGGCCGGGGACCTCTACCTTGCGGGCGAGGTGGTCACGAAGGACATCGTCACCGCGACGCGCTTCTACGGAAAGGCGCTGCAGATCGACGACGAGTCGTGCCAGGCGGGCAATCAGGCCGATTGCACGGAGCGCGATCGGCTGCGCACGCGGGTCGTCGCCATGTCGATGGGCCAGGCAGCGGCGGCGCCGCCAATGCCAGCGCCCGCGATCAAGTGACGCGCTGGCTTGCGGCGGGCGACTTGCGGCCACGCCGCCGAAGATCAGATCGAAGAAGCCCGAGGACAACGGACGCTTGAGCTCTACCTCCTGACGTAGATGGCCAGCCTCGGGAACGCGAAGGTCCCGGCCACGTCGTCGATCACGTTCACCTGGCACGTGTAGAGGCCAGGCGGGAGATCGGTCGTCGGCACCTCCAACTGAAAGGTCGTCGCCTTGCGGTCGGGTGCGCTCACCGCGGCGGCTTCCACGAGGCTCGTTTCGAACACGCGCGTCTGTCCTCGGAAGAACACGACATTCGACACGACCCGGATGCCCGGCCCCGCGGCCGCAGCCGGCCTCGTATCGCCACGCCCCGCCGGCGCAGGTGCCGCCGGCGCCGCATCGTACATCTCGTAGTACAGGTAGAGCGGTTGGCCTGCCGCGACCACGTGGGCAATGCTCGGGATCAGTTCCTGCCCGTTCTGCAGCAGCGGGTTGCGCGGATCCTTCTTCATCCCCGCCTGCAGCCGCGACCCGACGACGACCGAACTGATCCGGACCGGGCTGCGTCCGAGATCGGGCACCGCGATGGCCGCCTCGAACGAGCCCATGTTCCCTGTCTGGTTCTCCCGCACCACGACCTTCAGCTGGAAGAGTCCGGGCGGCAGTTCGAGGTCGGTCTGGTACTGGACGTTCTTCCGCTGCACGTCCTCGGTCGCCGACACGGACAGGTTGACCGTGTCCCGTATCCGGGCTACCGGCCGCTGCTGACTGTCGCGCACCACGGCCAGGACATCGAGCGTCGCGCTGTTCTTGTCCCTCGACCTGTTGAACGGGACGTTCGACCCGGGCACGACGACCCACAGCGGCACGAAGTAGCGATCGCCTTTGATGCGGAAGTAGGCCGACGAGGCGTACACCGGAAGGTCCGTCACCGACAGGTCGGAGAACAGCTGCTCGGTCAATTGCTGCTCGCGATCGTCCCGCCCCGAATGCGCGAAGTCGCGCGGCGCATAGTAGCCGGCCCGGTACTCGAGTTTGAGGTCGGGCCGCTTGACGCTCACGCGGATCCGGCGGAACCGCCCGTCCAACGAGCGGTTGGTGCTCGAAAAGCCGAGGAGGTAGTACGCCGAGGTGTCGGCCACGACGCGGTCGAACACGGACCTGAAATCGTTCTGGTCGAAGAACGCGCGCCCGCCGGTATCCTCGGCGAGCGACGACAGGGCGTCCTGCGACGAGGACATCGTGTCGAACCGCGCCGACGCCGCGCGTCCCGAGAACGCCGACTGGCCGCGCGTGCTCGCCTGGCTCGCGTCTCCCGCCGGCCCCAGCGCCTGCAGCCCGCGCATGTCGGCGGTGTAGATGGAGACGTTGCTGCGGACCGCGCGGTCGATGACGGTGCGGATAGCGACCCGGTTGTCGAGGCCCGTCTGCGTCATCCCGCTGCTGAAGTAGATCAACGACTTCTTCTGCTCGATGGGCGCCATCGCCTCGGTCAGCGCCTGGATCGCCCGGAGCCGGCGGTCGGTGTTGAACAGCGTGAACTCACTGTCGTCGGCTGCAAACGCAGTGGCGCTCTCGTCGGTGGGGTCGGCGGCAACCGCCTCCTCGAACCCCTGCCCCTCGACGCCGCTCAACCGGTCGAGCACCTTCAACAGCAGGTCGCGGTCACCCGTGAAGTCCTGCGGCACCTGGAGCGTTGTCGACAACGTCGCGATGGCGACCATGTCCGCCGGCGTCAGCCGCTTCTCGATGTACTCCCGGGCCGACGCGGCCGACCGCATGATTTCCTCCGGCTGCATCGAACTGAGGTCGAACAGCATGGCGATCAGGCGCCGGCCGTGCATATCGATCGCCGGCTTCGTTTCAGGCGCGGGCACCGGCACGGAGGGCGCGCGGCCGACGCTGCCGAAAACAGTGGGCATCGCCGCCGGCGCCACTTCCATCGCCTGCGTGGCGATCTCCTCGAAGTCGAACGTCGAGATCGGCTGCGGCTTGCCATCCTCGATCACGACGAAATCGTCGCGGGTCAGGCCCCGGACGACGTTGCCGTTTCGGTCGCGGACGACGACGTTCACCGTGACGATGTCCACGCCTGATCTGAAGACAGCCGTGGGGCGCTGAGGCCCGGCGGTCTGCTGCTGCGCCAGGAGCGCGCGCGTGGCGGCGACCGTGAGCGAGGTGCCGATCGCGATGGCGACCAGCGCCGAAGCGGCGGAACGGAACCGGGAGTGCGATGCCATGGCGCGGGTAATCCTCAGAAACTCATGCGCAGCACGATCTGCACGGAACGCATCGATCGGACCGACACGACCTGCCCGAACGTCGGCGAGTTGACGAACGTGTCAATCGATCCCCAGACGGGCGTGTTCAGCACGTTGTTCGCCTGCAGCCTGACGCTCAGCCCGCGGGTGCCGCCCACGGTGAAGTTCTTCATCAGCCCCATGTTGAACGTCTTTGAGCCCGGGCCGATGATGGTGTTGCGCCCGGCATTGCCGAACGTCCCGGTGGCCGGTACGCTGAACGCCGCCGTGTTGAAGAACTGCAGGATCGTCGGGTTGTCGATGGCGATCGGCGCGCCGCTGTAGTTCGCCCGCAGCGTTCCGTTGACACCATTGGCCACGTCGGACACGGCGCCCGTCACGCGGGCCGTGAACGGCTGCCCCGACGCGATCGAGATCGTCCCGTTCATCATCCAGCCGCCGAAGAACTGGCTCGCCACGCCCTCCTTGTTCAGCCATCGGCGATTCGGCCCGAAGGGCAGCTCGAAGCTGAAGTCCCCGGTGAACCGGTGGCGCACGTCGAAGCTGGAGAGCCCCCATTCGGCGGCGAGGTCCTTGTCGTTCTGCGCGACCACACCGCCTCCCCCGCCCAGGCTCGACGCGTTGTCCCTCGACTTCGAGAACGTGTAGGTACCGCCCAGCGAGACTCCCTGCGCCAGCCGCTTCCTCAACCGGATCGACGCGGCGTGCAGGATCGACTCGCCCCCCGACGATTCCCAGATGAACGGCTGCACGCCGTTGATCGTCACGCCCGTCGGTCCGCGGTTGGGTGCGCGCAGGATATCGAGGCTCAGCCCCTTGGTGCCGATGTAACTGATGCCCGCCGTGAGCGTGCGGCTCAGCTCGCGCTGGACATCCACGTTCCAGAGGTGCACGAACCCGATGCGATAGTTGCGGTCCACGCCGAAGTTGTTCGTCGTCGTCGAGCCAGACGACGTGGCGAACGCGCTGGACAGCGACAGCGGCACCTGGGCCGTGCCGAGGCGGGTGTCGGTCGAGGCGAACGGCGGCTGGCCCGCCAGCTGCCGCGCGATAGAGAGATACGGAACCGAGCTGTAGTTGATGCCGTAGCCGCCGCGGATCACCGTCTTCGGCTGTGGCCGCCAGGCGACGCCTATCCGTGGCGAGAAATTGTCGCGGTCCGGCTCGACGATCGTCGCCGGATACAGCCCCGTGAACGCGCCCACCTGGCCCGCCTGCACAGGGATGGCGGCTGTGAAGCCGGGGGTCACGTCGAGGTTCGCGAGACGGTTGCCGGCCTCGCTATACGGCGCCTGGTATTCGTAGCGCAGCCCGGCATTGATCGTGAGGTTGGCCGAGACCCGCCAGTCGTCCTGGAAGAAGGCGTTTACCGATTGCGATCGGAACCGCTCGGTGCCCGGCCCGAACTGGATCGACGCCTGCTGCGGCATCCCGAGTAGGAAGTCCGCGAAGTCGGCGCCCGTCAGGCGCGCCGTCCCGCCGCCGGTGAAGAGGCCCGTGAACACGTACGCACCTCGAGCGCTGCTGTCGGAGCGGCTGTCCAGCCGCTCGTCCTTGAAATCGAAGCCCCAGCGAAGGTTGTGGCGCTTGTACATCCGCGACATCGCGTCGTTGAATGTGATCGTCTGCGTGCGCCGGGACGACGGTGTGACGTCCCTCAGACCGCTGAAGCCCGAGAACGAGAGCGAGGGGACACCCCAATCGAACGGGTCGGTAGACACGCCGTTGATGCCGGCGTCGCCCGCCACGTTGCTGACGTAGGCGAAGGCGTTGGTCGTGGCCGAATCGTTCAAGTTGTACTGCGCCCGCAGCGAATTGACTATTCCCCACTTCGCAAACGAGAACCCGATCGGCACGTCCCAGCCGGATTGCGACGAGTGCCCGAGGAGCGAGGGAAACGCGTTGCTCTGCGTGCTCTCCTGCCGGTGGTAGTGGATCGCCACGTTCAAGTTCGCGCCGCCCCCGCCTGGCCCGCCACGTCCGCCGCCAGGCCCTCCGATCGGCCTGCCGCCCATCGCGCCCCGCCCGCCGCGACGGTTCTGAGTTCCGAACGTCCTGATGAACCGGAAGTTGATGTCGTCGGACGAGGTCGCGTTGGTGGTCGAATAATAGAAGTTCTGCCGGTCACCAGTCTGGTTCGGCAACGGCATGTACTGCAGGAGCGCCAGCGCCGATCGGTCGAGCCGGCTGCCCGGAATGATGTTGTCGGCGAACGGCAGTCCCGTCAGCGGATCGACCAGTTGTGCCGAGGACGACGAGAAGTCGCCCGTGCGCTGGGCCGCGCTCGGCACGGTCGAGTACGCGTTGTAGAGATTGTTCGAGCGATTGCCCGAGTAGTTCAGGAAATACGAGGTGCGCGACCCGAGATCGAACAGGTGCGGGATCTTGAACTGGCCGCCAATCGAGCCCGCAAGACGCTGTTGCAGGTAAGTCGGCTTCGTCGTAGACTGGCCATTGAGCGAGTACGGCGCGGCGTCGAGCGGCGAGCCGCCGAGCGTATACGACACGTTGCCGCGCGGGCGGTCCTGCCGCATGCCGTTGGCCAGCGCCACGCGGTCGCCGAGCCCGCCCGGACCTCCGCGCTGGCCGCCCCGCTGCCCGCCGCCCATCATGGGACGACCGCCCATGCCGCCACCACGCCCGCCGCCGCCAAAGCCGCCACCGCCTATGGCTCCACCCCGGCCGCCCGGCGCGCCAGGGAACCCGCCGGTGCCCCCCGTACCCGCCGCCCCTTCCTCACCCGCGGCGCCGGGCATTCCGGGAACCCCGGGCATGCCGTCTCGACCGCCGAACAAGCCCTCGCCACCGGGCCCGAACAGCAGCATCTCGTTCGTCTGGCCTGTCCGTCCAAAAGCCGTCACGGTTTCCGACAACGTGTCTGGCGAGAAGCCGGGCGGGAGGTTCAGGTGTTCGGCCAGCGCCCGTGCATCATCCGCCGTGCTGCTCGGTTCAGCCACCTGCCCCTGATCCGGTGAGCCGACGGTGCGGACGCGCTGGAACTGGCCCGGGGAGGGGCGTTGCGAACCCGCGCCTTGTGGACGCGCAGCCGTTGTTGGCGGCACCCCGGGAGTCGTCGCGGCCGACGGCTGCGCCGGGTTGGGAGCCGGTGTTGCCGGTGCCGGCGCTGGCACGCGAGAGGCCAGCGTCATGATCAGATCGAGCCGAGCCTGGCACGGCGTTTCCGCCGACACGGCCCTGGTGATGGTGGCGAACGCAGCAAGTTCCGCCTTGATGTCATACCGGCCCGGTCCCGGAAGCGCCAGAACGTAGGCACCGTCGAGCCCCGTCGATGTGGCGAGCGGAGTCCCTCCCGAGAGAGGCGTCGCTGTGACGACCACGCCAGGCAGCCTGGCTTGGCCTGCTGTCACCATCCCGGTGATGCCGCACGCCGAGCCCGCCCCTCCAGTCCCGGACTGGGAAGCAGCCTGCGTCGTCGATTCCGCCAGCAAACCCGGGACCGCGACGGGCAGCAACACCAGCAGCGCGAATGGAGCGAGGTTTCGCAGCAGTTTCACCATGGCTGTCATTTCTGGTCAGACCCTGTGATCAGTCTCCATACGACCACACCATGTCACAGTTGCGACAGATCCGTGACAACATGGTGACAAGGAGGTCGATCGGCCTGCTGGTCGTGTCGGTGCTGCCGCGGACGAGCCTGGTGTCCTCGTTGGCCGCAACGTGGGTGCGCGGTCTGCTCGTGGTGGGAATCGTGCTGTTCTCGGGACGCCTCTACCTGCTCGCCGTGTCCGGCCTGCGCATGCTGGGCGCCATCACGCCGATCGGCGGCGTGGCTTTCGTCGCGGCGTGGCTCATCCCGGCGTGGGCATTCGTCAGACCGTAGCGCCCCCGCTTTCCTCGGCCTGGTACGCGCTCGACTTCTGGAGATGCTCGTTCATCGCGGCGCTGGCCCCTCCGGCGTCTCCGCCGCGGATCGCCTGGTAGATGCGGCGATGCATCTCGGATGAATCCCTGAGGTTCTGCTCGGTCGCGCGAGCCGCCGTTTCCCTCCGTCGGCCGTAGTACAACTCGGACACCATTTCCACCAGCGTACCCACGATGGGATTCCCGGACGCGGCAGCCACGGCCCGGTGGAAGTCGATGTCGTGAAGCAGGAACTTCTGCGGGTCGTCCATCGAGGCGAACAGGTTTGCCACTTCCTCGGCGAGCGTGGCCAGTTGCTCGGGGGTTGCACGTGTCGCCGCCAGGCCGGCGGCGCCCACTTCGAGCAGGCGTCGCGCCTCGTACATCTCTTCGCGGGTGAAGCCGTGCAGCGCGGCGAGGAAGCCGAGTGGCTCGCTGCCGAGCTGCGGAGGGCCGGACGGAATGAAGGTGCCCGACCCATGTCGTGACCGAACCACGCCCATCGCCGACAGGGCACGAAGACCGGCCCGGACCGTGGGCCGGCTGACGCCGATCTGCGTGGCCAGATCGCGCTCGGCCGGGAGACGGTCTCCGGGCTTGAGCGCTCCGCGCTCGATCAAGGTGCGGACATGAGTGACGACGTGTTCTGTGCTGCCTTCCGACGACCGCTCGGCGCCCGCATCCTCTGCTTCGCGGCGGGCGGCCGGGCGGGCCGATGGGCGGCGGGCTGTCAGGGTCATCGTGTTCCCTCGCCCTACTTCGCGATCGTGACTTCGAGCGGCGAACGCAGCTTGCGCGCTGTCTCGGCCACGTACCTGTCCCAGCCGTCCACGCCGCCGGGCACCTGCCCGGTCTGCTCCCACGCGAATCCCGCGTAATACACCGCCGGGGCTCCGGCCGGCACCTTGGCCACTATGAGATAGTTGCCGTCAGCCTGCGGGAAGTCCACGACCTGCGCGGGATCGACGATGACTGCACATCCGAGATTGCCCGGCACGTTCTTGATCGGTTCCCAGGCGCGCAGCGTCCCGCGCTCGCGGCTGCTCGCCGTCGTCGAGCCGGCGTTGTTCTTGATCCCGGCCGCGTAGGTGACGTCCCTCGGCCCGCCCTCGAACATGTAGCGGCTCTCGAGGCGGCTGAAGTTCTGCCCGGCGTCGAGCGTGATCCGCTTCACCTCCGACACCTTCGTGCCGGCTGCCTCCCACGACGGATACACGAGCTCGAACATCACGCGGATCGGACCGTTCGCATATGCGCGCGAATCGTGGAAGTTCGCCGACGGGTACAGCTTGCCGCCGATCCACAGGCCGTTGCCCCCGCAGCCGCGGCTCTTGCCCGCCGAGTAGAAGTCGCCGCCGGTCCCGTTGTCCCTGTGGTAGTCGTCCAGCATGTACCAGTCGTTGATGATCAGGCGCGGCACCCGCTTGGTCCACACGTCCACCGCACTGCTGGTCAGGGGTTCCTGCGCCCAGGTTTCGAGCGCCGCTCCGTACATCCGGTGCGCCACCCGGTCGTTCTCCCACGCGAAGTCGTCGCGCCGCTCGCGCACGAAACGGCCATAGGCCTTGAAGTCCTCGCGTTTGAGCGCCGTCCGCTCGCCCGCGCTCAACTCGAGGCTCGTCGTCTGGTTCGGGCCGATGTCCACCTGGAATATCAGCTCCTCGAACTTCCCATCGTCATTCACGTCGACCGCCTGCGTCAGCAGTCCGCGGCCGGCCACCGCGTCGCGGACGTGGATCCTGCGGACATCGTCGGTCGGAACCGCCTTGAGCACGTCCGCCGCGGAGAGCGTAATCGTCTCGTTCGCCCGGGCCAGGTCGAGCCGGTTCTTGACGGTAACCGTGGGCCCGACACCGGCGATTGGCATGGGCGCCAGGAGGCCCATCAGCGTGATGACCGATGCGATGACTGAGATCTTGCGAATCATGGATGGCCTCGTGTCACTTCTGCTTCGGGAAGTAGTAGTAGGTATTGTTCGCCCGGCGTATCTCGAAATTGCGCAGCATCACCATCACCTCGGCCCCCGCCATCAGCGCCGGCCCGTATCCCTGCATCGCGGCGAGGTCTGTCGGCCGGTTGTAGTAGTAGACCATGTCGTATGCCGCCGTCGTGCCCACGCAGATCCCCTCGATTCGACCGTCTGGGTGGACGCGCTGCTCGAGCGCGCGCCACCCGGTCTGCGCGATGGGCGCGTAGGCCGGCGAAATCCACCCCCTGTTGACGCCGCGTGCTATCGCAAACGTGTACATCGCGGTCGCCGAGCTTTCGGGGTAACTGTCGGACTTGTCCACCAGCTGGTGCCACATCCCCGTCCCGCTCTGCATCGCCGCGACGCCCTGCACGCTGCGCTGGAACTGCTCCAGCACGCGGGCCCGATCGGGATGGTCCTCGGGCATCACGCCCAGCAGTTCTGCCATCGCCATCAGCATCCAGCCCGCCCCGCGCCCCCAGAAGAACCGGGCATCGACGGGAGCATTCTCGAACCACGAGTGGTCGTACAGCCCCTTGCTCCGGTCGAACAGCCGCTCGGACATCCCGAAGACCTGTCGCGCGGCGTCGTCGAAGTAGCGGCGTTCGCCGGTCAGCTTGCCCATGTGCGCCAGGAACGGGATGCTCATGTAGGCGTCGTCGATCCACAACGCCACGGGAACCGGGCGGGGCCGCGCAAGCGTGCCGTCGGCCAGGCGCTTCTGCTTCTTGCCGATGTGCTCGTCAACCAGGCCGATGCCCTCACGGTAGCGAGGCTCCTGTTTCAGCGAGTACGCCTTGATCAGCGCCGCGCCGATGGCGCCGCAGTCATCGAGTTCGCGCATCTCGATCAGCCGGCGGTATCCGTAGGACTGTGGGCCGAACTCCTTCGCCTGCCTCCGGAAGTAGTCGATGTGGTCGAAGATGAAGTCGAAGTTCTTGAAGGTGTAGGCGGCAAACGTCTCGTCGCCCGTCACCTCGGAGACGTGCAGCATGCCTGCCATCACGACTCCCATCGAGTACGTCCAGTCGTTGAACTCGCCCTTCCGGTTGTCGATGCCAGCGGTCTTCGTCGGCCTGGTGAGGTCGCTGATCGGCGCTCCGGTCGCCGTGTCGATGATCCTGTAGGGCGTGGACCGGACGAAGTAATCACGGATCCGGTCCAGGACGTTCTTGATCTCGGTCTCGCTCGGCACCGTGTAGTCCACACCGGGTGCAATCGACGGCTGCGAGAACCCGGGGTCGCTTCGTCCGCCGGGCGGCAGCGGGGGCCTGAGCTGCACAGGAGCCTGGGCACCCACGCCGGTGCCGATGACAACCACGGCGGCGCCCAGGGCCACGAGCCACCCTCGGCACCCGGGAATGGGCCGGTTCACACACACCATGACTGCGCTCCTCAACGGCTTGCTACCTGGTGATCCGCTCGTTGCGCGCCGTGCCGTTCACCTTCACGTTGGTCAGCACGATATCCTTGACCGCCTCGAGCACATCGGGCTTCTCCACGCCGTCGAACGTGCAGTCCACCAGCCGCACGTCGCTGACCGGGTCGTGCGCGTAGCCGCGAAGCAGCAGGCCGTACTGGCTCTTCCGGCTCGTCACGTTCCGGACTTCAACGTCCCGCACGATGGGCGGGAACTTCCCCGCGTCACCTTCCTCGTAGAAGAAGTTGATGGTGACCACCGCCTCGGCCACCTCGCCCACATTCACGTCGCGCATGTAGACGTGCTCGACGGTGCCGCCCCGGACCGAGTTCGACTTGATGCGCAGCGCGCGATCGAGGTGCGGACTGTCCATCCGGCATCTCTCGGCGAAGACATACCGCGCACCGCCGGATATCTCGCTCCCGATGACGACTCCCCCGTGCCCGTCCTTCATCGTGCAGTCGCGAACGATGATGTTCTCGGCCGGGACGTTGACCCGGCGCCCATCTTCGTTGCGGCCCGACTTGATGGCGATGCAGTCGTCACCCGTGTCGAAGGTGCACCGCTCGATGAGCACGTCCTTGCAGGACTCGGGGTCGCACCCGTCGTTGTTCGGGCCGTGGCTGGAAATGTCCACGCCGCGTACGGTGACGTTGGTGCACAGCACCGGGTGGATTTCCCACATCGGCGAGTTGCGGATCTTCACGCCGTCAATGAGGACGTTCTGGCAGCGATACGGCTGGACGAAATTCGGCCGGAGGCAGGATCCCTCTCCGAAGACCCGGTCCGCCACCGGCACACCCTTCGCCCCCATCTCGATCAGGCGGGCGCGGGCTGCGTTCTGATTCGGCGACCCGGCAGTGGACTCCTGTCTTCCCTTCCACGGCCACCAGTGCTCCTCGCCGGCCTGGCCGTCGAGAGTCCCGGTGCCGGTCACTGCGATGTTCCGCTCCTCGAAGGCATAGATGAGCGCCGAGTAGTTCATCAGCTCCACGCCCTCCCAGCGGGAGAATACGAGGGGGAGGTATTGCCGTGGATCGCGGCTGAAACGAAGGACGCTGGCCTCGGTGGCCAGGTGGAGATTCACTCCGCTCTTGAGTCGGATGGCGCCAGTGAGGAATGATCCGGCAGGTACGACCACGCGCCCGCCCCCGGCGGCATTGCAGGCGGCGATTGCCGCGCGGAACGCCGCGGTGCAGTCCCTGGTGCCGTCACCGACCGCGCCATAGCTCGTCACGTCGAAATCGCGGGCCGGGAATGACGGCGGGACGATGCGAGCGAGGATGGAGGCGGCCTCTGCCCAGGCATCCGTCACCGCCCTCGGATCACCGAACCGGGTGGCGGTCCGCCGGCTCCAGGCCGCGGCGGGAACCGGCACGAACAGACCAAGACCGGCTGCGCCGGTGAGCTTCAGGAAATCGCGGCGGCTCGCGGTGGCGTGCATCGGCGTCTCCAGGCAGGAGCCATGATTGGTCTTACCACAACGGAGATTGTGACGGATTGATGGGGCCGTCAAATGCACCGTCGAATATACGCGCAAGGGTGAAAGAGTCAAGAATATTTGCCGATCGTCGGTCGATTGGCCCCGACTTCGCACTTGCCTGGTGGATGTGCCAATAGTAGTCTATGGCTCTGATGTGGACTGTCCATATGCTCAGCCCGTTCGAACCCTGGATGTGAACCGATGAACTTGCCAGCCATTGACCCACGCACGTGTATCGTCCGCAACACCGCCGCGAAAAAAGGACGGACGCGCAGTGTGTCGCCCGGTGTCACCGCGGCGCGGCACCTGCACTACGGTCGTATCATCCTCGACGCCGGCGATCCGGCCGTGCATGTCGACCCCGGCACCCACGAAACCGGCCTCGTCTGCCTCAAGGGACGGGCGGTCGTCGTGGTCGGCACGAAGCGCTTCGAGATGGTGCCGTACGATTCCATCTACGTGCCTCACGAGACCGTGTTCGACGTGGCGCCCGGCGCCGGCGGGTGTGACCTCGTCGAGCTCTCCGCGCACGTGGACAACGCCTATCCGCTCCAGTTCGTGTCGTTTGCCGAGATTCAAAAAGACAGCGGGCTGCACTTCAAGACCGGCGGCCCGAACTTCGTGCGCACGATCAACCTGCTGCTGGCCAAGAACGTCCAGGCCGGGAGGATTGTCGCCGGCGTCACCTTTACCGAGCCGGGCCACTGGTCGTCGTGGCCGCCGCACGAGCACGCCGAGATGCTCGAGGAGGCCTATCTCTATGTCGCCATGCCCCCGCCGGCGTTTGGGGTGCAGTTGGTGTACACGAATGCGTCCGAGCCGGAACTGGCGACCATCGTCCACGAAGACGATATCGTGCTGATGCCCCAGGGCTATCATCCGAACATCGCCGCGCCAGGGTGTTCGATCGGTTTCCTCTGGATGATGGCCGCCGAGCGCGAGGGCGTGGACCGACAGTTCGGCGTCGTCAACGTGCAGCCCGAGTTCGCGACCATGAAGTCGGGGCTGGAAGCGGGCCAGGCGAAATAGCGCGAGGACGTCGAACCGAGAACGGAGAATGCGGCCGATGAAAGGGGGGCATTCCATGACCGACAACATGTTCAGGCTCGACGGACAGGTAGCCCTCGTCACCGGTTCGTCGCGCGGCCTGGGCGCCGCGATGGCGACGGCGCTGGCCGAGGCTGGCGCCGATGTGGTGCTGCACGACCGGTGCTGCGCAGGCGACACCGAACGGGTGATCCGCGAGAAGACCGGCGTCCGGACGACCTGCCTGGTCGCCGACCTGTTGGACCGCGCGGCGACGGCGCGGTTGGTGGACGATGCGGTGGAGGCGATGGGGAAGGTGGACATCCTGGTGAACAACGCCGGGATCATTCGCCGCGCGCCGGCCACCGTTCACGAGGACCTCGACTGGGACGAGGTGCTGGAGATCAACCTCACGGCGGTGTTTCGGCTGTGCCGCGCGGCTGGTGCCAGGATGGTCGCGCAGGGTCACGGCAAGATCATCAACATCGCTTCGCTGCTGGCCTTCCAGGGCGGCGTCATCGTCCCGTCCTACTCGGCCGCCAAGGGCGGCGTGGCGCAACTGACCAAGGCTCTGGCCAACGAATGGGCGTCGAAGGGCGTGAACGTGAACGCCATCGCGCCTGGCTACATGCGCACGGACAATACCAAGGCGCTCCAGGAAGACGAGGTCCGCTGCCGTCAGATTACCGAGCGTATCCCGGCGGGCCGGTGGGGCGAACCGACAGACCTGGCCGGCCCCGTGGTGTTCCTCGCCTCGAAGGCGTCGGACTACCTGGACGGCCACGTGCTCGTCGTCGACGGCGGATGGCTGGGAAGGTAGGACACGTTCCGATACGATCGCAGGATTTCAGGGTGGAACCGATATGTCACAGGGACGCGTGGACATCGTTGGGGCCGTCGAAGCCTGCGGCGTGGTGGCGGTCATCCGAATGCGCGAGCCCGAGAAGCTGCGCGCGGTAGTGGACGCCCTGGCGGCCGGCGGCGTGCGGGCGCTCGAGGTCACGATGACCGTGCCGCATGCGATCGAGATCATCGGGCAGCTCGCCCCGACGTTGCCGAGAGGATTCCTCCTGGGCGCCGGGACGATTCTCGATGCCGAGACCGCGCGCCTGGCCATCCTGGCCGGCGCGCAGTTCATCGTCGGCCCGGTGTTTCGGCCCGAGGTGATCGCCATGTGCCACCGCTATGACATTGCGGCCATGCCCGGCTGCTTCACGCCGACCGAGATCCTGGCGGCCTGGGAAGCGGGTGCCGATGTCGTGAAGGTGTTCCCGGCCACCGCGCTCGGCCCCGGGTTCTTCAAAGATGTCCGCGGCCCACTGCCGCAGGTGAAGCTGATGCCCACCGGAGGCGTGTCGCTCGACAACGCCGGCGACTGGATCAAGGCCGGGGCGGTGGCGGTCGGTGTGGGCACGGCGCTGCTCGACGCGAAGGCGATCGCGGCAGGGGATTATTCGATCATCACGGCCAACGCGAAGCGAATCGTCGGCAACGTCGCTGCGGCACGGACGTGACGAGCGGCTGCCAGCTGGCTGCTGACAGCTGCCCGCCGCTCACTGAAGAGAGCCAATCCGATCGAGGGTCCACATGGCGAAAGTGGTGGCGTTCGGCGAAATCATGCTGCGGCTCAGCCCCCCGGGCTTCGAGCGGTTCTTCCAGTCGCCGGTGCTCGGGGCGACCTTCGGCGGGGGCGAGGCGAACGTGGCCGTCAGCCTGGCCCACTTCGGCCTCGACAGTTACTTCGTGACGCGGCTGCCGAAGCAAGCCATCGGCGATGCGGCCGTGAAATCAATCCGGGCGGAAGGCGTGCGCACGGACTTCATCCAGCGCGGAGGGGATCGCGTCGGCATCTACTTCGCCGAATCTGGCGCCAGCCAGCGCGCCTCGACTGTCGTCTATGACCGCGCGCACTCGTCAATCGCAGAGATGCAGCCTGGCACGGTGGACTGGGCCACGGTGTTCGACGGGGCGGTCTGGTTCCACGTGACCGGGATCACGCCGGCTCTCGGCGCCAGCGCCGCGGCCTGCACCCGCGAGGCGGTCTCGGCGGCGAAGGCGGCGGGCGCACGCGTCAGCGTGGACCTGAACTACCGCAGGAAGCTCTGGACCGAGGCCCAGGCGCAGGCCACGATGCGGCCGCTCATGAAGTCCGTCGATGTCGTGATCGCCAACGAGGAGGACATCCAGTCCGTGCTCGGCCTGCACGTCCCCGACACCGACGTCACCAGCGGGCAGTTGAACCTGGCGGGCTACCGCCAGGTGGCCGAACAACTGACACGGGAATTCGGCCCGACGACGGTGGCAATCACGCTGCGCGAGAGTTGGTCGGCCAGCGACAACGGCTGGAGCGCGGCACTGTGGGACGCAAACTCCGGCGCTTTCTCCCACAGTCAGCACTACGCCGTCCGCCTGGTCGATCGGATCGGCGGAGGGGACAGCTTTGCAGCTGGCCTGATCTACGGCCTGGTGAGCGGGCGCGCGCCCGAATCGGCGCTGCGGTTCGCGGTCGCGGCTGGCGCGCTGAAGCAGACGATTCCCGGCGACTTCAACCGCGTCTCGGTCGCCGAAGTGGACACCCTGGCCAGGGGCGACGCCAGCGGACGCGTTCAGCGATAGTCGCGATTTCCGAGTATCATCTCCCGAGCATGGCGAGCGATCCCCGGTCCCTCGAAGAACTTCGCATCGATCGCAGCGCGCGAAGTTCGGGCGGCATCCCGGTGTTCGCCTGGGTCGCGGCCCTGATCCTGCTGGCCGGCGGCCTTGGCGCCTGGCTCTGGATGCGGGCGCCGCGAGCCGTCGAGGTCGAGATCGCGGTCGTCGAGGAACCAAAGACCTCTGGCCCCGGAGGCGGCGCGGTGCTCAACGCGTCCGGGTACGTCGTCGCCCGCCGTCGAGCCACCGTGTCATCGAAGATCACCGGCCGGGTCATCGACGTGCTCGTCGAGGAAGGCAAGCCGGTCCGGAAGAACCAGGTACTCGCCCGGCTCGATCCCGCCACTTACGAGAAAGCCCTTGCCCTCGTCCAGGCCGAGCTCGAAGCCACCCGGCGCGCCGTGGCCGAGAACCGGGTGCGCCTCGAGCAGGCCCGGCTGACGCTGCAGCGCAACCGCTCGCTCCGCGCCGACGGCATCGTCAACCAGGCGGACCTCGACAACGCCGAGACCGAGGTGCGCGCGCTCGAGGCCCGGCTCGCCCTGTCGGAAGAGCAGGTGCTCGTGTCCGAGCGATCGGTCGCGGTGCGTCAGAACGACCTGGCGGATACCGTGATCCTCGCGCCGTTCGACGGCGTCGCCATCTCCAAGGACGCGCAACCGGGCGAGATGATCTCGCCCGTCTCGGCGGGCGGCGGGTTCACCCGCACCGGCATCTGCTCGATCGTGGACATGTCCTCGCTCGAGATCGAAGTGGACGTGAATGAGAGCTATATCAACCGCGTGAGCCCCGGCCAGAGAGTGGAGGCGGTGCTCGACGCCTACCCGGACTGGCGGATTCCGGGCAAGGTGATCACGATGGTCCCGACCGCGGACCGGCAGAAGGCGACCGTGCTCGTGCGGATCGCGTTCGACCCGTCGACAAGCTCAGGGTCGTCCCGAGCAGGGTCGAGGGGCGACGCGCTCGACCCGAGAATCCTGCCGGACATGGGCATCAAGGTCGCATTCCTTGGATCCGACACGCCCGCGGCCCTCGGCGCCGCCCCTGTGACCATCGCGAAGGGCGCGCTGCGCACCGACAGCGGAACCCAGGTGGTCTTCGTCGTCACCGGCAACGGCCGGGCCGAACGCCGCGCGCTGCGGCTCGGAGCCGCGAGGGACGATCGGATGGAAGTGGTCTCGGGCCTGACACCCGGCGAGAAGATCGTCCTGGATCCCCCCGCCGCCCTGAAGGACGGCGACCGCGTCGTCGTGAAGATGTAGCGCTGGCAGGCCGTTTCCCGTTCCACGTTCTGCGTTATCCGTTCTACGTTTTTCCTGGAGTCCCTTGTGTCCAACGACATCCTCGTCCGTGCAACCAATCTGCACAAGGAGTTCAGGCGCGGTGGCGAACGGATCGATGTCCTGCAGGGCGTGAATCTCGAAATCCCGTCTGGCGACTTCCTGGCCCTCATGGGCCCGTCGGGCTCGGGGAAGACGACGCTCCTCAACCTGCTCGGCGGCCTCGATTCGCCGACCAGCGGCACCATCACGATCGCCGGCCAGCGGATCGACGAGATGTCCTCCGGCCAACTCGCGCGCTGGCGCGCCTCGAACGTCGGATTCGTCTTTCAGCTCTACAACCTGCTGCCCGTCCTGACCGCCGAGCGCAACGTGGAGCTGCCGCTGTTGCTCACGAAGCTCTCGAGCAAGGAGCGCAAGCGCCACGTCGAGACCGCCCTTCGCGTCGTCGGATTGTCCGATCGGGCCCGGCACTATCCCCGACAGCTGTCCGGCGGGCAGGAGCAGCGGGCCGGCATCGCCCGCGCGATCGTGATCGACCCGACGCTCCTGCTGTGCGACGAGCCGACGGGTGACCTCGACCGCAAGGCGGGGGACGAGATCCTCGACCTGCTGCAGGCGCTCAATCGCGAGAACGGTAAGACCATCGTGATGGTGACCCACGACCCGCACGCGGCCGTGCGCGCCAGGCGCGTGCTGCACCTGGACAAGGGCGTCCTCACCGCGGAGCCGGTTGTATGAAGTACCTGCCGCTGCTCTGGCACAGCCTGTTCCGCCGCAAGGTGCGCACGATATTCACGCTGCTCGCCGTCCTGGTGGCGTTCACGCTCTACGGCTTCCTCGCGGCGATCGAGGCGGCGTTCGGCATGGGCGTGGAGCTGGCCGGCAACGAGCGGCTGGTCCTGATCCACAAGGTCTCGATCATCCAGCTCCTGCCCGAGAGCTATCTCGAGCGCATCCGCGCCACGCCTGGTGTCACGGACGTCTGCCACCAGACGTGGTTCGGCGGGATTTACCAGGACCCGAAGAACTTCTTCATGCAGACCCCGGTGGACCCTGAGAGCCTGCTGCGGATGTTCCCCGAATTCAAACTGCGGGACGACCAGAAGAAGGCCTGGATCGCGGACCAGCAAGGTGCCATCGTCGGCCGGGCGACAGCGGAGAAATACGGCTGGAAGGTCGGCGACCGCATCCCGATCCAGGCGACGATCTGGAGAAAGAAGGACAACTCCTCGAACTGGGAGTTCAACCTGGACGGGATCTACGACGGCGCCGAGCAGGGCACCGACGTGACGCAGTTCTTCTTCCACTACAAGTACTTCGATGAGTCCCGGCTGTTCGGCCAGGGCAACGTCGGGTGGTACACCGTCCGAATTGCCGACGCTTCGAAGGCCGCGCAGATTGCCCAGGCGCTGGATGGCCAGTTCGCGAATTCGCCGGCCGAAACGAAGACGACGACGGAGAAGGCGTTCGTGCAGGCGTTCGCCAACCAGGTCGGAAACATCGCGCTGATCGTACGCAGCATCATCGGGATGGCGTTCTTCATCATCCTGCTGGTGACCGCCAACACCATGGCCGAATCGGTCCGCGAGCGGACGAGCGAAGTGGCGGTACTCAAGACCCTCGGGTTCACGGATGGCCGCGTGCTCGCGCTCGTGCTCGTCGAATCGTGCCTCATCGCAGGCGTCGGCGGGTTCCTCGGCCTCGGTCTGGCAGGGCTGATGGTCCCGAGGATCCCTACGGGGAACCTCCTGCCGAACCTCTTCGTCCCGAAGGCCTCGCTCGGCGTCGGCATCGCTCTCGTGCTCGGCCTGGGCTTCGTGGCCGGCATCTTTCCGGCACTCCGCGCGATGCGCCTGCGTATCGTGGACGCGTTACGGAGGGTGTGACCGCCATGTGGATCTTCTCCGGATTGTTCCAGACCGCGGTGGTCACCGCGGTCAATCTCCGCACGTTGACCGGCCGGCTGGCGGCCTCGGCCGTGGCCGTGGTCGGCATGGCCGGTGTCGTCGCCGTCCTGACCTCGGTGTTGTCGATTGCGGAGGGCATCAAGACCACGATGGGGAATACCGGTTCGCCCGACACAGCCGTCGTCATGCGCGCCGGCGCCGACGCCGAGATGACCAGCATCCTGATGCACGAGGATGTCGTCACGGTGAAAGACGCTCCGGAAATCGCCCGGTCGTCCGCCGTCGGGTCGCTCGCCTCCGCCGAACTGTTCGCGGTCGTCGACCTGATCAAGGCAAGCACCGGGACGACGGCAAACGCGCCGCTCCGCGGCGTCGAGCCGGCCGCGTTCAAGGTGCGCAGCTTCAAGATGATCAAGGGCCGGCCGTTCGAGACGGGACGCAACGAGGTGGTTGTCGGCCGGTCCGCCGCCGCCGAGTACCGCGGCCTCGACGTCGGGTCACAGCTCAAGCTCGGTCAGAACATCTGGCACATCGTCGGCATCTTCGATGCGGGCGGGACGGTGCCGGACTCGGAACTCTGGTGCGATGCCGGCGTGCTGGCCCCCCTCTACCGCCGTGGGAACAGCCGGCAGGCGGTCTACGTGCGGCTGACGTCTCCGGGAGCGTTCACGGCGTTCAAGGACCGGCTGACGACGGACCCGCGCGTGAAGCTGAAGGTGATGCGCGAGCAGGAGTACTACGCGGGACAGTCGGAGACGCTGTCGCGCACGATCGTCCTGATCGGCGGCATCATCGGCGTGCTGATGGGCATTGGCGCGCTGTTCGTCGCGATCATCACGATGTACTCCGCGGTCGCCAGCCGCACGCGCGAGATTGCGACCTTGCGCGCGCTCGGCTTTCGCGGCGGCCCGGTCGTCATTTCGGTCCTGGTCGAATCGATGATGCTCGCGCTGGTCGGGGGCGCGCTGGGAGCCGCGGTCGCGTACTTCGGCTTCAACGGCTACCAGGCCGCGACGATGAACTGGCAGAACATGAGCAGCATCGGGTTCGCGTTCCGCGTGACGCCGAAGCTGCTCGTGCTCGGTGTGGGCTGGGCCCTGGTCCTCGGCCTGCTCGGCGGCCTGTTCCCCGCCATCCGCGCCATGCGTCTGCCGATCGTGACGGCCTTGCGCGAACTGTAGTTACGGCCTTCCCACGACCCACACCGCCCCGCTCTCGCCGACGATGTAGAGGCTCTCGCCCTTGACCGCGATGCCGGTCGGCCTGACGAGGCCGGGAATCGCGTGCGCCGCGACCACCATGTGCGTCGACAGGTCAATGGTCAGCAGCGTGTTGTAGGCCGCGCTGATGGCGTACATCCTCCCGTCTGCGATCGTCGCGCCGGTCACCACGAATTCGTCCAGCGATCGCTTGCCGGCCAACGCCAGCCCGGCGGCCGGGGCGATCGTGGGCGAGAATTCCTCGGACAGCGTCATATCACGACGGTCGAAGCGGGACAGGACCAGGCGCTTCACCTTGTTGTTCGGCACCGTCACCGTGTAGACCGAATTCGTCGCCGGATCGAAGACTGCCGACAGCACGTACATCATCCGCGCGCGCACCGTGCCGAAGCGCGACCGGGACACTTCGTCGAACGTGTCGAACGACTCCAGGAAGTACCGGAAGTTGGCGTCGGCGTTTGCCCTGTCGTTCGGCCGCACGACGACGTAGCTCTTGTTCTCGCCGACCGCCATCACGGCGCCCTTGTCGAGGAACGCGCCGCCACCGAACTGTCCGAGATCCACGGAGAACCCGGCGTCGATCACCGTATGGCGGTTCACCGTCGCCAGCGTCTCGTCCGCCAGGTAGATTCCCTGCTGCGTCGTCACCAGGAACTGACTCGAAGACGGATCGTAGGCCAGGTCGGTTGGCGTTCCGAAGATCGGAAACCCGATCTTCAACTGCTGCCTGATGGGAACGGTCGGCAGGCTGGCAATTGGCCCGGAGCCGGGGTCCGCCGGCAGTGCGGCGAGGTTCGGTCTGTCGATCGCCCACCGTCCTCGCAACGAGATCGGCGCCGGGGACCACTCCTCCATCGACCAGACCCAGTGCACCGGCGCGAACGAGAACCGCACCGGGTCGCCCTGACCCATGTAGGGCGGCGGGCCGGTGCTGGCAAACGCCTGAACGATGTTGCCGGCAATGACGACGAGGAAGACGATGCCGGCCAGCGCTTCGAGCGGCCTGAGGGTCCGCGGCTGCTCCTCGATGTCCTCCTTCCTGGTCATCAACAGCAACACGCCCATCGTCGCCACGCACACCCAGTAGATGAGCAGCGCCCACGTGTAGGTGTGGGCGCCCAGAATCTCGGCGCTGAAGCCCTGGCCGATATCGCGCGCGGCGTGCATCCCGGTGTGGCGGATGCCCATGAAGACGCCCCAGATCGCGACCAGCACGGCAAGGCCGATGTACTTCGGCTTCGGCCCGTAACGGAGGACGAAGAGGCCGATCAGCGCGACCAGCGCCATACCTGTGCGCTGCTCCCAGCACATGACGCACGGCGAGTCGCCGTAGAGGAACCCCAGCACGAACACCGCGATCCCGACCGGGATCACGGCCAGCGCGAGGACGGCCAGCGCGAGGATGGTGTAAAGCGCGTCTCGTCTCACAAGCGGCTCTCCTGTGTGGCGCGTGGCGTGAGCCCCGCGCAGGGAGGTGGGTTCCCAGGCGTCAGTAATTCACTCCCGGCAGCAACCCGGTCCGGGTGGCCCACGAGAACAGGAAGACCATCAGCAGGACGCTGAAGACGAGCAACCGGAACGCGAGCCGCTCCTTCTGCGGCTTGCGCAGGACGAGATACGCGGTCACGAGAATCACGACGAAATTGAGAAACTCCACGGCCTGACCCTCCTCTGACGGGACGTACCGACTGCCCCTCGGCTCCGCTTCACCGAGACGGAACCGCCAGAACGGCTTGGCGTGCCTGCAGGCAGGAAACGCCCAGCAGGATGAAGCCCACCCACAGGACGTCGGCCATCAGCAAATGCACCATCTGCATCCACACTGGCGCGAGCAGCAGCACGTTGGTGAAGCCGGCCAGGACCTGCAGCGCGGCGACGCCGGCGACGGCGAATCCCAGCCGTCGCGACAGCCCGCGCCCCTCGTATCCGAGGCGGATTCCCGTCACCACCAGGGCGACGGCCACGAGCACGGTGATGGCGGGGTGCAACATCCTCAGGCGGACGAGCAGGTGGGCCGAGGCCGAGAGTTCGGCACCGAGCACCTGCGCCAGCGACTCTGCCGGGTAGAGCGTGTCACCGAGCGCGGCCACTGCCCCGCTGATCCCCGCCAGCAGGATCGCGACGGCGCCGACCCCAAACCGTATCGCGAGTCCCGGGTGATTCCGAGCGTCCACCCGCCCGCCACCCGACAGCCAGTACGCGGTCAGCGTCAGGCATGCGAGCAGGAGGAACGTGTTCGCGAGATGAACGGACATGAACAGCGCGCGCGCCATGCTCGCGTTGTCGGCGACGAGGCGGAACAGCACGAGCGCCGCGCCGACGCCGGCCTCGGTCAGCATGAAGACCATCGCCCAGGCCGCGCCCCGCCGTGCAGGATGCCCCGACGCGCACGCGCGCCAGACCCAGATGAGCAACACCGCCACGACGACCAGCGCCAGTCCGCTCGTCAGGCGGTGCGAGAACTCGACGAGCATCTCGGCGCTTGGCGATTGCGGAATCACTTCGCCGTTGCAGAGCGGCCAGTGCGCGCCGCACCCGGCTCCGGACCGCGTCGCGCGCACGTACGCGCCCCACGCGATCACAGCCAAGCTGTACACCAGCACTCCCCAGCTGAACCGCGCGAGCCTGGTCATGATGCCCCTCCTCCGGGTGGCGTGAAGGCCTGTCTTCAGATCGACGGTGTTCGCCGACAATGCCGCAGGCCGAGATTGTAGACCAGATTTCGGTGTGGGCTCGACGATGATAAGATCCTCGAATCCATCGCGGCGGCGGCGCCGCATCCCGCGGCCGCAGCAGCAGCGCTGATGGCATGAGGTCGACTGTGGCCCTGAAGTACAAGGACATCGAACGCCTGTTCCGGGTTCGGCCCAACCGGCGCGTGCGGCTCCAGGATTACAAGCCCGGATGGAAGGGTGAAGGCGACCGGCGCGATCTCGCGAAGGAAGAGCTGAAGGCCAGCACGCAGGAGTACCTGCAGAAGAACCTCGACGAACTGGCCGACGCGCAGGAGCGCCTGTACGCCACCGGCCGCCACTCGCTGCTGATCGTCCTGCAGGCCATGGATGCCGCGGGCAAGGACGGCATCATCAAGCACGTGATGTCCGGGATCAACCCCCAGGGCTGCGAGGTCTTCAGCTTCAAGCGACCGTCAGACGAGGACCTGGCGCACAACTTCCTCTGGCGCTACTCGAAGTGCCTGCCCGAGCGTGGCCGCATCGGGATCTTCAACCGGTCGCACTACGAAGAGGTGCTCGTCGTCCGTGTGCACCGCGAGGTTCTCGATCGGCAGCGGCTTCCGCCGGGCAAGCGCAACCGCGCGTTCTGGAACGCCCGCTACGACGACATCAACCAGCTCGAACGTCACCTCACGCGCAACGGCACGGTCGTTCTGAAGTTCTTCCTCCACGTCTCGAAGGGAGAGCAGAAGAGGCGACTGCTCGACCGGCTCGACCATCCCTCCAAGTACTGGAAGTTCTCGGTGGCGGATCTCGCCGAGCGCAAGCTCTGGAAGGAGTACCAGGACGCCTACGAGGAGATGCTCAACCGGACGAGCACGAAGTGGGCGCCGTGGTGGGTGATCCCCGCGGACAACAAGTGGATGTCGCGGTCCCTGGTCGCGACGATCGTCACGCGCACGATCGAGGACCTCGGGCTGAAGATGCCGCCGGTCGGCCCCGAGCAGCAGCGCGAGGTTGCCAGGGCCAAGCGCCAACTCCTCGCCGAACGGTAGGCGCGGTCGGCCTCCAACCGGAGCGCCCCCACGCGATCAGGCTCGACGGTTGCCGGTTCCCGGAGCCGGTTCGTTCGCCTCTGCCGGCGCGCGCCGGCCCATCCCGGCATCCCGCGTGAAATACATGGTCTGCGACGGGAAGGCCAACGCGGAGCCGCTCGCCTCGATCGTGTCCATCAACCGTAGGAGCAGGTCTTCCTGGGCCTCCAGGAACCCCTCGAAATCGGTCACGTTCACGTAGGCGAACAGCTCCACCTCGAACCCTGACGGCGCAAATCGCAGCAGGCGGACCCGCACCGACGAGGACTCGATCTTCTCGTGCTGGCAGAGAAGCGTCCCGACGTTCGCGAGCACCAGGCGCAGCTGCTCCGCGGTGGTCTCGTACCGCAGCGTGAACGTGTGGTTGAAGAGCAGCTTGTCGCGGGCGGCGAAGTTCTCGATGCTCTGGCTCGCCAGGTCCGCGTTGGGGATCGAGATGACCGTCCGCGCGAGCGTCCGGATCCGCGTCGAGCGGAGCCCGATGTCCTCGACAGTCCCCGTCATCGTCCCGACACGGCAGAAGTGGCCGATCCGAATCGGGCTGTCACCAATCACGATCATGCCGCCGAACAGGTTCTCGAGCGTCTTCTGGGACGCGAGCGCCACGGCGATCCCGCCGACGCCGAGTCCGGCCAGGACCGGCGTCAAGTTGATCCCGATCGCCTGCAGGAGTGCCAGGATCCCCAGCACGACCGCGGTCGTCTGCAGCAGGCGGCCCATGAGCCGCACAAGGGCGATCCGCTCCGTCGTGCCCTGCCGCTCGAGGGTGCGGGCCCATCGCCCGACCGTGGTCGCCAGGATTGTCACGCCCAGCCACGTGATCGACGCGATGATCACGAGCGTGGCGAGACGCCCTCCGACATAACGCTGCCGCAGCGTCAGGAGATAGTCCGACATCCCTCGGAGCGTCGCGCCGAGGATCAGCCAGTGCGCGGGCCTCAGCAACGATCGAACGCTCGCGGGCGCCAGGTCGCCGGAGAGGCGACGCAACACGATCCGCACCAGGAACGTGAGAAGTCGCGCCAGGAATGCGGTGATGATGAACGCCGCCACGCCGGCGGCCAGCATCACGACCCACGACCAGAGCCGGTACTGCACGCCGTAGCCCTGGATGAAGGCTCTCGGCAGGTACTCCTCGAGGAACGACGGCTCGTACTCCTGGTGGACGGCCGGGACATCGTGAAGCGTCTCGGGTGAGAACAACCAGATCGGCGGTTGGTCGCCGTACTGGACGCGCACGAGGAGGACGTCCCGCTTCCCCGACTGGGATTCAATCGAGCCGACCAGTTCGTGGTCCTTGCCGAATCGCTGGTCCTGCTCCCCCTCCGGCTTGCGGCTCAGCCGATCGAGATCGACCGTGAGCCCGCGGTCCAGCAGCACCTTCAGTTCCCGCGCGAGTTCCTCGACCCGCGTCTGCGGCAGCTTGCTGTCGAGATATCTCGAGGCGCGCGGCCAGTCGCCGCGGGCGGTGGCGGCCAGGAACCCCATCACCGTGCCGGCGGGCGTCTGGCGACCAAGCGGATCGACGGCCAGGCTCGGCGCGGCCGCCGCCTGGGCGACGGCCAGGAGAACGGCGAGCGCGGTCATCACCGGACGAATCGCGGACGTCACAGTCGCTCCTTGGCCCCTCTTTCGCGGGCGCGTCGCAATATCAGGCGCGGCCCATGAATTCGCGGGTTTCGGTGTGGACCCGGACCTTCTCACCCTGCTTGACGAACAGCGGCACGCGGATCTCGATGCCCGTCTCGAGCGTCGCCAGCTTGTTGACGCTTCCGCTGGCCGTGTCGCCGCGGATGCCCGGCTC
>DASVIS010000054.1:0-2227 GCA_036381995.1 Vicinamibacterales bacterium
TCGCTCACCCGCCCGGAACTGGCGGCGGACAACGTCGCTCGGATCACGGCGCAGCGCAAACGCCTGGCAGACGAGCTGTCGGCCATCGGCTGGCGCCCGTATCCATCACAGGCCAACTTCATCCTCACTCGCTTCAGCTCACCGCAATCCGCGGTCGCGGCCGGCGAGGCCCTCCTCAGAAAGGGCCTCGTGCCACGCACGTTCGGTCTCGACCATCCGTTGGCGGACTGCCTTCGGCTGACCGTGCGGTCGGCCGAAGAGAACGACCGTCTCATCGATGCAGCCAGAGGGATCCCGGCATGAGCAGCCAGATCGGTACCGTCGTCGCGTCGGGCAAGCGCTCGGCCACCGTTACCCGAAAGACTCGCGAGACGCAAATCACGGTGACCCTGCGTTTGGACGGCACCGGCGAGACCAAGATCGCGACCGGAGTCGGTTTCTTCGATCACCTGATGAGCTCGCTGGCCTACCACGCCCTCTTCGATCTCGAGATCGAGGCGGCCGGCGATCTGGAGATCGACGAGCACCACACGGTCGAGGACGCGGCGCTGGTCCTGGGCGCGGCCTTGGCGGAGGCTCTCGGCGATCGCTCCGGCATCGCCCGCTTCGGCGATGCGGCCGTACCGATGGACGAATCCGTGGCCATCGCCGTCGTGGACGTGGGAGGCCGGCCGTACGCGGTCGTGGACCTGCCGTTCAGGGGCAAGCGGGCCGGCAAGTTGCCGTTGCAGTTGATCGAACACGTTCTCGAGTCGTTCGCTCGCGCCGGAGGCGTGACGCTCAACATCCGCGGCCGTGGCCGCAACGACCACCACCTGGCCGAGGCCGCCTTCAAAGCACTCGGGCGGGCGCTCGGCGATGCGTGTGCCGTTGACCCGCGACGGAGCGGGCCCGCCTCCACAAAGGGAAGTCTGGGCTGATGACTGGATCGAAGCCCAGGATCGCCATCCTCGACTACGGGGCGGCGAACATGGTCAGCATCTCCAGGGCCCTGGCGGCGGTCGGGGCCGATATCGTCGTGGCCGACGAACCGTCGGCCCTGGCCGACTCTGACGCAATCGTGGTTCCTGGCGTCGGCGCCGCGAAGCCTGCAATGAATCACTTGCGAGAGCGCGACCTGCTCCGGCCGCTGAAAGCCTGGGTTAGCGCGGGACGACCGTGCCTGGGCATCTGCCTTGGCTTGCAGCTCTTCTTCGAGGCGAGCGACGAAGGCGACGCCGATGCGCTCGGGATCATGGCGGGCAGGACGGTCGGGCTGGTGGATGCGCCCACGTTGCCGCACATCGGCTGGAACTCAGTGGAGATCGTGCGGCAACATCCGCTACTCGAGGGTATCCCCGACGGCACGTACTTCTACTTCGTCCATTCCTTCGCGCCTGCTCCCGCCGACGAAGGAGTGGTCGTGGCTCGCACGACGAACGGCAAGCCGTTCGTGAGCGCGGTAGCGAAGGACTCGCTCTACGGACTGCAATTCCATCCCGAGAAGTCGTCGCGAGCGGGTCTTCGGGTGCTATCGAACTTCCTGGGGCTCGTGAAGCCGGCAGCGCGCCGGACCCCCGCCACTGAGGTGGCGTGATGCTGGCCCGAAGAGTGATCCCGTGCCTGGACGTGGACAAGGGACGTGTCGTCAAGGGGACCAAGTTCGTGAACCTGACGGACGAAGGCGATCCGGCGGAACTGGCCGAGCGGTACGCCCGCGAAGGCGCGGACGAGATCGTATTCCTCGACATAACCGCGGCCCATGAAGAGCGCGCGACGATGCTGGACGTCGTGCGACGCACTGCCAGCCGGGCGTTCGTGCCGCTCACCGTCGGCGGGGGCGTGCGCAGCGTCCAGGAGATGCACGATGTTCTCCGGGCCGGCGCGGACAAGGTCTCGTTCAACACGGCGGCCGTGGCCGCGCCGGAGTTGCTGACCGCCTGTGCCGAACGCTTTGGCAGTCAGGCCGTGGTGTGCGCCATCGACGCCCGCCGCCTGCCGCGGACCGATGGCGCGGCGCGAACCTGGGAAGTGGTCACGCACGGTGGACGCCGCGCCACGGACCTCGACGCGGTCTCGTGGGCGCTGCGAGTCGTGGAGCTGGGCGCGGGCGAACTCCTGGTCACGTCGATGGACAGGGACGGCACCCGCAGCGGCTTCGACACGGAACTTCTGGCGGCGATCGCGTCGCGGGTACGCGTGCCGGTGATCGCATCCGGTGGGGCCTCCGGCCCCGAGGACTTCGTGA
>DASVIS010000055.1:0-3311 GCA_036381995.1 Vicinamibacterales bacterium
TCATCGGCAACTCACTGAGTCCAGACGCGAGCGCGCAGCATTCAACATGGGAGGACACAGTATGGCACCCAGACATCCTTCGACCCATTCCACGCGCGCAGCGATGGCGTTGGCGTTCATCGCCGCGCTGGCCCTGCCCCCGGCGGTCAGGACGCTGCAGGCTCAAGCGCAGCGCCCGCCCGGCACTGGGCCGAACGGAGAGGTGGACGGCCTGACGGCGAAGTTCGTCGACGTCAACGGCATCGCCACGCGCTATTTCGACTATGGGAAGGGCGACATTGTGGTCCTCGTCCACGGAGGCGTGGGCATGGGCATGTCGTCCACCGCCAACAACTGGTCGCGGAACATCCCCGGCCTCGCCAAGCGCTTCCGCGTGTTGGCACTGGACCGCGTGGGGCAGGGTATGACGGGCGTGCCCGCGGACGAGAAGCTGGTGACCAGCCAGTACGGCATCGAGCACGTGTACCAATTCATCCGTAAGATGACCCCGGACAAGATCCACCTCGTCGGCCATTCCTCCGGCAGCAACCTGGTGTTCAGTCTCGCGCTCGCGCATCCCGAGATCATCAAGACGCTCACGATCATCGCCGGCAGTCCCATCCAGCCGGGCAACGCGCCCGTCACTCCGCCGGGCACCCAGCAGAGTCCCAGCGTGCTCCAGGCAACGCTCGACAAGTGCCCGCCGGGACCGAGCCGCGAATACTCGTACTGCCGCCTGATGGCGCTGGGCTATAACTCCGAGACGTTTCCCGCCGACTACGCGGCGGCCGACGATTGGATGTCGACTCAACCCCCGGCCCTCGCCACGCAGAAGCTCCTGGATGCCCGCCGCGCCGCGCAGCAGGCCCAGGCGCGACCGCCGCAGCCGCAGGCGCAGGCCGCCGCGCGCGCCGCGAATCTCGAGAAGATCAAGAACGGGGTCCTGTCCATGCCCATCCTGATCGTTCACGGCATGCAGGACGGGCTCGCCTGGAGGACGTCGGATCCGTGGCGCAGCTTCGGCAGCGAACTGGGCTTCATGGATGCCGTCGGGCTGGCCGGGAAGAACCCCAAGGTGTCCATGATCATCATGAACGCGGCGGGGCACTTTCCCTACCGGGAGCATCCGGAAGAGTTCAACGCGTATCTGATCACGTTCATCGACTTCTGGAGCAAGCCAGCGCCGAAGTAGTCCGCGCTCGACACACGATGATGTGCGGAAGGAGAGGCCGGCCATGAAGCGGAACCCGCGAGACAAGGGTGGTCTCACGCGCAGGGATTTTCTCAGGACAACGGCGGGCGCCGGCGCGGGCGCCGCAACAATCGGCGGGATTGGCGCGGGGGAGGCGACCGCTCAGGGGCGGCCCACCCGCTGGAATCGTGAAGCCGACGTGGTCGTGATCGGGTCTGGCGCCGCCGGGCTTCCTGCAGCCATCGCAGCCAGCGAACGCGGCGCCTCGGTGATCGTGGTGGAAGCCAATTTCGACGTCGGCGGCCACGCGATCGTGAGCGGCGGCAACGTGGCGCTCGGCGGCGGCACGAGCAGGCAGAAGAAATACGGGATCGTCGATTCACCCGACCTCGTGTTCTCCGACCTCACCGACTGGTCCGTTGTCGAGCCGAACGGCTTTCCCGACTACCGCTACAACGACAAGGAAATCATCCGCGCGTTCGCCGACCACAGCGCCCCGACCTACGAGTTCCTGGTGGCGCACGGCGTGATCTTCGTGGAGAAGGCGCCCGACAACCAGGGCGCCGGTGCGGCCGGCAACTCCGCGCCGCGGGAGAACCATGCCGCGCCGATGGATTGGCCGCAGATACAGACCGGCAAGCGCGTCGCCGCGACCATCGCGAGCACCGGCTCCTCGGGCATCGGCCTGATCAGGCCGCTCGAAGCGAGCGCCCGTAAGCTCGGCGTGGAAATCCTCCTCAAGCACCGGATGACGGCCCTCGTTCGGGAACACCAGTACTCGGGAAGAGTCCTCGGCATCGCGGTCACGAGCGAAGGCAGGACGGTGAACATCCGGGCGAGGAAAGGCGTGGTCATTACCTCGGGCGGCTCGAGCGGCAACGTCAGCTTCCGCCGGATGTTCGATCCGCGGCTCACCGAGGAATACTGCGGCGTGGCGGGCGAGCCCTACAGCGTCCAGGATGCGAGCGGCGAGCTCGCCGCCATGTCGATCGGCGCGTCGCTCTGGGGCGGGTTCAACCAGACCGGGGAGTTCGGCCAGATTATCACCAAGCCGGGTCGTGTCGGCTGCCAGTACGGCTATGTCAACCTCGTGTGGGAACCGACCAGTCCCATTTTCCACTTGGCGCGCGCCGTGGGTCTCGCGGTGCGCGATTATCAGGACGTGATCCTGATCAACAAGGCGGGCACGAGGTTCTACGACGAGGCCAAGGGGCAGTTCAGCGCGAACAACTACAACGCGATCAAGAACTACGTGCCGCACAGCTGGCGCAACGCGGCGAACATGAAGTACAACCCGGCCGACTACCTCAATGCGGCGCTCGCGGGCGTTCCGGGCGACGCGGTGAACGGCGGCGGGCCTATCTGGGCCATCTTCGATTCGGAGGCGGTCACACGCGAGAACTGTACCGTGGCGCCGCCCTTCGTGGACACCGCCGCGGGATTTTTCTTCAGTGCCGGCTCGCTCGAGGAATTGGCCACACGCATCGACAACAAGTACCAGCGCACGCCCCTGCCGGCCGCGACGCTGCAGAGCACGGTGGCGCGCTACAACTCCTTCGTCGACTCGGGCAGCGACGAGGACTTCGGCAAGCCGGCGCCCAAGTACAAGATCCAGACGCCGCCGTTCTACGCGGCCTGGGCGACGCCGGTGATCCACGACACACGCACGGGCCTGCGGATCAACGCGAAGTGCGAGGTGGTGGACATGCAGGGCCATGTCATCCCTAGTTTGTTTTGCGGGGGTGAATCCGCGGGCGGCTTCAGCCTGCACGGCCTCGCGCGCTGCACGGTGCAGGGCCGTATCGCCGGCACGAACGCCGCCGCGGGAACGTGATCCAAGGGGAGCCGACGTCTCTTCAGTACCAGTACTTTCTGGTATTCGAGCTCGGCCCCTAAACGCGCCCAGCTCCAAGTTCAATCGGCACCGGCAACAGGCAAGCCGTTACGGCTGTTGGCTCTTCGGCTTTTCCTCCGTCTTGTTCGGATCGAGCGGCTCTGGCTTGATCGGCGCCAGCCTCTGCTTCTGCAGCATCTGGTTGACCTGCGGCAGCTGCGTCTTCACCGCTGAATCGAGCTTGTTCAGCTCCTGATCGACGCGGCCGGCCAGCATCTGGAACACGTCGTAACTCTGCTCGGTCGG
>DASVIS010000056.1:0-12414 GCA_036381995.1 Vicinamibacterales bacterium
ACGACCGCGATCGCCATGCCGACGATGCCGAACCAGTTCCCCCGGCGCGCGGTTTCCTGATTGCTGAGGCCGCCGAGACTCAGGATGAACAGGATGCCTGCGACAACGTATGAGACAACTAACACTCCATTTTGCTGAAGAGCATGTTCCATGGTTCAACTCCTCCTGTTCACTTGCGGAACATTTGCAGCATGCGCCGCGTGACGAGAAACCCGCCAAAGACGTTGATCGAGGCGAGGAACACCCCGACCGCTGCAACCCACGTGATCCAGGAGCTGAACCCGTACTGCGAGATCTGCAGCATCGCGCCCACGACGATGATGCCGCTGATCGCGTTGGTCACACTCATGAGCGGTGTGTGAAGCGCAGGAGTGACGTTCCAGACGACCATGTACCCGACGAAGATCGCCAGCACGAAGACGGTGAAGTGGGGCAGGAATGCGGCCGGCGCCGTCACCCCGATCAGCGCGAACAGCACCGCCGCAGCCACCATCAACACGGCCAGGCGTCCCGGGTGCGACGGCTCCTTGGCCGGCGCGGCCGGCACGGCCGCCGGCCCGGCCGCCGTCTGCTGCCTGGCCACGGCCGAGGGGTCGACCTTCGGCTTCGGCGGCGGATAGGTGACGGCCCCCTGGTACGTCACCAGGGCTCCACGAATCACCTCGTTGTCCAGGTCCACGTTCCAGCCCTTGTCGATCTTCATTTCCTTCAGGAAATGGGCCATGTTGGTCCCAAAGAGCTTGCTCGCCTGATTGGGGAGCCGGCTCGCCAGGTCCTCATAGCCGACGATCTTGACGCCGTTGACCTCCGCCACCTTCCCGGGCTGCGTGAGCTCGCAGTTGCCGCCCTGCTCCGCCGCCAGATCCACGATCACCGACCCCGGCTTCATCGCGCCTACGTGCTCCTTCGTCCACAGGATCGGCGCCTTGGCCCCGGGAACGAGAGCGGTCGTGATGACGATGTCCACCTCGGCCGCCTGCTTCTTGAACAGGGCCATCTCCGCCGCGAGGAATGCCGGGCTCATCACCTTCGCGTACCCGCCGACACCGGTGCCGTCTTCCTTGACGTCGACCTCGAGGAACTCGGCCCCCAGGCTCTTGACCTGGTCGGCCACTTCCGGCCGCGTATCGAACGCGCGCACGATCGCGCCGAGCCCCTTCGCCGCCCCGATGGCAGCCAGGCCCGCCACACCGGCTCCGATCACGAGCACCTTCGCCGGAGGCACCTTTCCCGCAGCCGTGATCTGCCCCGTGAAGAACCGGCCGAACTCGTGCGCCGCCTCGACAACCGCACGGTAGCCCGCGATGTTCGCCATCGAACTGAGCGCGTCCATCTTCTGCGCGCGCGAGATCCTCGGCACCATGTCCATGGCGAGGACCGTGGCCTTGCGCACGGCCAGCTTGTCGAGCAGGTCCTTGTTGCGCGCCGGGTAGATGAAGCTGATCAGCGCTCCCCCTTCGGCAAGCAGATCCGCTTCGTGGACCCCCAAGCGCGGATTCATCTCGGGTGGACGGACCTTCAGCACGAGGTCGGTGTTCCACACCTGCCTCACGTCGGTGGAGATCTCCGCACCCGCCGCCCTGAAAGCCTCATCGGACATGTCAGCCCTGGCGCCCGCTCCCGATTCTACGAGCACCTCGAGGCCGAGCTTCTTGAACTCGGCCACCGTCTCCGGAGCAACAGCGACGCGACGCTCCCCCTCATGTACTTCGCTAGGAATCCCGATCCTCATAGTGTGTGCGCCTTCCTCGAATTCCGGTGATGCAGTGATCCTCTCCTCCCGAACCCCGCCGGACCACGACAAGCTGGACCGTAAGGCCCCGAAAGCAGCGGAAGTCTACCAACAAGCTCGTCTGGGCGACAAGGGGCGCTATAGTGATTGCTTAATCATCCACACAGCTAAAGCTCATCCAGACGCGCTTGTCTGGTCAACGCTGTCCGGCGAGTCCACCGTTACTTGGACTTCTCGGACTTCAACTGGTCCAGGGTCTTCTTCAGTGACTCGAGCCGCAGGCCGGCTTCGCCCAGCTTGCCTGCCGCCGTCAGCCGCTGGTAGTCCGTGATGTCGCGAACAGCCTGATCGATCAGCGCCTGGACGCCTGGCGGCGGCACGGTGGCTCCCGCAGCCTTTCCGGCGCCGACTGGAGCAGGCGCAGCCAGTCCGGCGCCCAACCCCGGTTCGAGCATGCCGAGGGCGCTCCCGGAGCCCTCCACGGCCGATGGCCCCATCTGCCGGGCCCCTTCCCCGAACAGGCTGGTCATCGCCGCATCGAAGGTCGGACCAAAGCCCAGCTGTTCCTGCAGCGCGAGAACGACCATCCGCAGTTGCGGCATGGGACTCCGCTCGGCCTGCAGGTAGATGGGTTTCGCGTAGAGCAGGGCGCGCCCGATTGGAATCACGATCAGGCTGCCGCGGCGAACGCGGGACCCCTGCTGGTTCCACAGCGTCAACTGCTGCGACAGTTGGGCATTCTGATCGATTCGCGCTTCCACCTGCAGCGGGCCGTCCACGAGCCGTGACTTCGGGAAATCGTAGGCGAGCAGCGTGCCGTAGTCAGGCCCGTCGCTGCGACCGGCTATCCAGCCGATGAGGTTGTTCCGGTTCGACGGCGTGAACGGCAGGATCTCGACGAACTCGAGCGCCTGCTCATCCGGCAGCTTCATCAGCACGAAGTTCGGGTCGAGCGGACGCGTGACCTGCTCGCGGTCCTCGCTCAGGGTCACCTCACTCGCCACGCTCCACAGGTCCTCCCGGTTGTAGAACCCGTCCGGATCGCTCATGTGGTAAAGGCTGAACGCGCTCGCCTGCACCTTCAGCAGCAGCTCCGGGTAGCGCACGTGGGCGCGAACGTCCTCCGGCATCCGGTTCCCGTCCACGAACAGCGTCGGGAACAGGCCACGGTAGGCCGCGACAATCGGATCGTCGGTGTCGAACACGTAGAAGGTGACACTCCCGTCGTACGCGTCCACCATCACCTTCACGCTGTTCCGCAGGTAGTTCACCGGCACGTCACCGAGCCGGTAGTGCCTGGCGTAGGGGAACATGTCGGACATCGTGAACCCGTCGATCAGCCAGAACAGCCGTCCCTCGGCGCTCACGACGATGTAAGGATCGGGGTCGAAGGTGAGGAACGGCGCCAGCGCGCGCACGCGCTCGCGGATGTTCCGCCGCATGAGCAGCCGGCTGTCCGGTGTGATGTCGTCGCTGAACGGAAGCTTCGACAGGTCCGCCCCGCCCCGGCTCGAGGCGATCAGTAGCCGGCGGCCGAAGGATCCGATCGGGATTCCCCCCTTTCCTTCGTACGACGTGTAGTTGTTGCGCTCGCCCTGCGGATAGTTGAATTCCTGTTGGCGGGTCTTCACGTAGACGTCGGTGTTCGACAGCTGGCCGAAGTAGATCTCAGGCCGTGTCACCTTGATCTCCGGTGCCGTGCTCTGCACCGGCATGTCGCTCAGCACCAGCTGCGGCAGGCCGTCCGACGTGAAGCCGTTCACCGGGTTCATCGTCACGCCGTAGCCGTGGGTGTAGATCAGCTTTTCGTTGATCCAGTTGCGGCTGCTCTCGGGCAGTTTCTCGACGTTCAGCTCCCTGGCCGCCACCATCATCTGCCGCACCTGCCCGCCAACACGGTAGCGGTCGATGTCGATGTCGGGAAAATCGTAGTAGCTTCGAATCTCCTGGATCTGCCGCAGCGTGTCCTGCAGGGCGCGCGTGTCCCACAGCCGGATGTTGTCGATGGTGGCGCCGTTGTCCGCCAGATCGACCGCCGCGATCCCGCTGTCGGCGGCGAAGGCGCGCCGCTCGATGTGTGACAGATTGAAGGCGCGGCGAGTGAACTCGATGTTGTGGGCGATGAACGACCGCTCACGCACCAGTTGGTTTGGCTTGACGATGAAACCGCTGACGTACCACGACACGACGGTGAGTCCGAGGTAGACGATGACGACAGGCGCGAGCGCCACGAGCAGGGTGATCAGCTTCCGGGGGCCTATCCCGTTGTAGATCGCGACCCCTGCGCCGACGAGCAGGGCCAGCACCATGAGCAGGAGGCCCGGGACGAGGATGTACGCCTCGGTGTAGCCCACGCCGGAGAAGATCGTGTGGTCGTCGAACAGCAGTTCGTACCGCGACAGGCCGGTCCGGACGGCCATGACGAGCAGGACCAGGGCGACCGCGAACGAGACGCCACGGTACCCGGCGCGCTGCTCGCGCATGCCGGTCAGCACCAGCGGGTTCTCGGCGTTCATCAGCAGCAGAACCAGCAGCGCCGCGCCCAGGATCACGAGACTGACCGTCGTCATCCAGGTGGCCATCAACTGCCACACCGGCAGCGTGAAGAGGTAGAAGGTCACCGGCCGCCCGAAGATGGGATCGACCATTCCGTTCAGAGTACCGGCGGCCGGGGCGTGCAGGTATTGGCCGAAGGTCGTCCATTCCGACATCATCCCGGAGCCGGCTCCGAGGGCAACGACCAGCGCCACCACCCACGCCACCACCCGGACGACAGGCGCCAGCGACAAGGACACCGGTTGCCCATTGACGTAGAGCAGGCGGTTCGTGAGCTGCGACGGCTGCAGCAGGCGCAGCGCCGCGTAGACGAGAACGAACGTGACGAGGGTGAAGGTGCAGAAGAGCGTCGACTTCAGTTCGAGCGTCTTCCAGAACACCTCGGCATAACCCAGCGAGCCGAACCAGAGGGCCTCGATGTAGAACGACAGGATGCTGCTGGCGCCGAGCACCAGGCCGACGATGATGGCGATGAACGCGAACCGGGCGCGGCGCTGGTGGCTTCCCCCCATCGCGCGGCCGCCCGCTTCACGGGCCGACGCAAGAATTGGCATAGCTCCCCCTGCGCGGGGAGTTTAGCATCCTTCCTCCTTCTTGGCAGGCGCGGGCTCCTTCGCGCCGGACGCGGATGGCACCGGCGCGTCGCCGGCGGCAGCCGCACCGGTTCCCGGGGCGCCGCCGAAATGCGCGCTCACCGACTCAATTCGGGCCCGCTCAGCCGACTCCACACCGTCCACGCGCGGATACAGAACGTCGTCGACCCAGGCCTTCGGACCACCGAGCGCCAGCCCCCCGGCAGGGCCCTTCGGGACGGGAGATTCAGGGCCTTCCGGATTGGTGCCAACGGTCGAGCAGGGCGAACTGCTCGATGGCGGCCGCCACGCCGCCGTGGTTGTTGTCGAGGGTCACCGGCCAGCCGAACTGCTTCAGTCCCTCCACGGCGTTCCCCATCACAACCGGGACGCCCGCGAACTCGAGCATGTCGAGATCGTTGAAGTTGTCGCCGACGGCCATCACCTCGTCGCTGGTCAGGCCCCGGCCCGCGACCCATTCGGCCAGCGTGGCGCCCTTGGTGCAGCCTGCGCGATTCACGTCGACGAGGGAGAAGTCCTTCGACTCGTATTCGGTGACCGCGATGGCCACCTGCGGGCCGACATCGAGGCTGCGCACCCGCGCCACCAGCTCGCGCATCCGTGCGACGCCGCCGGAGTACATCACCTGGATGGGATTCTCGGTCAAGGCCGACTCGAGCGGCACGACCTCGGTGATGAAGTCGCGGTTGCGCTCGAAGTACGACCGCCGGTGCGCGTCGCGGAGGTCGAGCCGCTCGTGCACCACCTGCGCGGCGCGGGAGCGATCGAAGACGAGCGCGGTGGCATCGCGGAAATCGCCGGTGGCCACGACGACGGCCCGCGCGATGTCGGCAGGCAGCAGGTGCCGGGCCAGCGTCTGGCCATCCCGCCGCTTCACGAGGGCGCCGCCGCTGACAATGAGCGTGAGCGGTGCGTCGATCTGGTCGATCACCGGCCGCGCGAAATCGAACCGGCGCCCCGTCACCAGCGCCACGTCGATGCCGGCATCGGTCGCCCGCCGAATTGCCCGGCGATTGACCTCGGGCACCTGCCATTGGCTGTCGAGCAGCGTGCCGTCGATATCCAGGGCGATCAGACGGATCATCGTCGGGACTCGTCGCCTATTTCATTCCGGCCGCGAAGACGGTCCAGGGTTGCGTGGGCATGTCGCGCAGCAGGCCGCGGGCCCAGCCGAACTCCGGGTGTTGCTGCAGGTACGCCTCGGCCTTGAAGTCGGGCGCGCACTGGTGCCCCATCGCCGCCCACATCTGCATCGCCTGCGCCATCGTCCCGTCGGTGACTTTCGATTGCACGGTCCCGCCCGGGTAGTACGGAGGCCAGTTCCATTCGGGGATGCCGCGCGGGGACGAGTCGGTCACGCCGCAGAGCGAGCGCTCGTTGGGCCCGTCCTTCTTCTCGATGACGTCGTACTTGTCTCCCTCGAACTGCTTGCCGAGCTCGACGTCGATCTTCCCCTTGTGCTGCGCCATCAACTGTTCCCACCGAACGCGCCTGGCATTCGGGGAACTGTCCTTCTTCTTCGGGTCGAATGTCGTTTCATTCCTGATGAGCTTCTCGCCGACCGGGAAGTTGGCGCCGACGAAGTAGCCGTCCTTCGTCCGCTCGACCGAGTGCTCGCGCAGCCCCAGCTCGAATCGCGCGACCTCGCCAGTCTTGTTGTCGCCGAGCAGCCAGTCGTTCGCGTACGCCCCGTTGTTCCCGGCCAGCATGATCCGCACGTAGTCGTCGATCGAACTGCTGTACTGCATCGCCTTCCTTGCCCGCACGAACTCCGGCACGCCGTCCGGATCGAACAGCTCGAAGCCGGTGATCGTGGTCTCGGTGACCATGATCCCGTCCGCGTTGATCCCGAAGTCGTCGTTGCTGACGATGACGCCCGGCAGGCCGTCCATCAGGATCCGGTGTCCCTTCTCCGGTTTCATGTCGAACATGATCTGCCAGCGGGAGCCGGTGACGTAGTTCGTCCACGTGTTGTGGCCGATGACGATCTTCCCGTCCTTCGTGTAGCCCCCGGTCGCCACGAAGGCGCTGCAGTTCCCGGGCGCCTTCTGGGTCGGCGTCTTCCCCTGCTGCTTCTCGAGCCACGGCACGTAGTAGTCGGGCAGCTCTTCGATGGCGTTGAGAGCGACCACGTCCCAGCGATCCGCGGCGACGCCTCTGGCGTTCAGCCCGGCGACGATCCCGTCGAGTTCCTGCTGGTACTCCGGCTCGATCTTCGGCCAGAGGATCTGCTCCGCGGCGCGACGAAAGAACGCCCAGTCGCGCTTCGTCTGGTGTTCGGTGAACGGGCGGAAGACGCGCAGCAGGTCGGCCGTCTCGTTGGCCAGCAGGTAGCCGTGCTGATAGCCGAGCGTCGCGGGCGGTCCCTCAAGGTGCACGAAGATCCAGCCGTTGCGGTCGAGCCGGTAGCTGGCAGCGAGGCGCCCATCCGACACGGCGGGCGCGGCCGCGGCGGGCTGGCCCGCCTCCTGGCTTGGCGGCGGCTGGCCGCAGCCGGTCGCGACAACGAGAGCGAGCACGATCACGCAGAACAGCCGACGAGTCATGGCAGCCTCCATTAGCCGCGGATTATACAGCCCGCATCGAGCCGCCAACGATCATAGAATCATCGTCGTGCCGAAACCGCCGCTGCGTCGCATCGTGCACGTGGACATGGACGCCTTCTACGCGTCAATCGAGCAGCGCGACGACCCGTCGCTTCGCGGGAAACCGGTTGCCGTGGGGCGCGATCCGTCCGAGCGCGGCGTCGTGGCGGCGGCCAACTACGAGGCACGCAGGTTCGGCGTCCACTCGGCCATGTCGAGCGCCGTGGCGTTGCGGCTGTGCCCTGACCTGGTCCTGGTCCATCCCGACTTCAGCAAGTACTGCGAGGTATCGTCGGTGGTGTTCGGGATTTTTCGTTCGGCCACGCCGCTCGTCGAACCGCTGTCGCTCGACGAAGCGTACCTGGACGTGACGGAGAACGCGTGGCAGGAGCCGCTCGGAATGAACGTAGCCCGGCGGATCAAGGACGCCATCCGGGCCACGACCGGCCTCACGGCGTCGGCGGGCGTCGCCCCGAACAAGTTTCTCGCGAAGATCGCGTCGGGGTGGAAGAAGCCGGACGGGTTGACGGTCATCGCCCCCGAACGAGTCGAGTCGTTTCTGCGCGACCTGCCCGTCGATGCCCTCTGGGGCGTGGGGCCGGTCACCGCTCGACGGCTGGGCGCGATTGGCATCACCAGGACGGTGCAGCTCCGCACCATCGACGCCGGGCTGCTCGAGCAGGCGGTCGGGAGCGCGGCCGACTGGCTGGTGCAGCTGGCGCGCGGCATCGACGACCGGATCGTCGAGCCCGACCGGCCGGTGAAATCCTCCGGCACCGAGAGCACGTACCCGCAGGACCTGGTGGAGATCGGCCGCATCAGGGAGGAAGTGGAGAGGATGGCTGGCGAGGCGGCCGCGTGGCTGGAGCGCCACGAGCTCTACGCGCGGACGGTGACGATCAAGGTGCGCTACTCCGACTTCACGACCATCACGCGCAGCCACTCCAGCCTGGCGGCGACGCGTGATCGCGACGACCTCGTCCGGCGCGCGATCGACCTGCTCGGGCGCACCGAGGCCGGCCGGAGGCCGGCGCGCCTGCTCGGCGTCACCGTGCACAACCTCGTCGATGTGCCCGGCGAGAGCCGCCCGCGCCGTCACCTGAAGCCGATGCCGCTGTTCGACGATGACGGTCGGGCGGACTGAGCGTCCGGCCAACGCGCCTTGTATTCTCCCTGGTGGCTTTTCGTGGGTGACCAATCACCGCTGCGGCTGGTGCTCACGCATCCACGCCAGGCAGCCCAGGATCTCCACCTGCAGCTCCTTCCGGCGGTCGGTGAACCGGTGATTGCTGGCGTTGATTAGCACGAGCTTCTTCGGATCGCGCGCCACCTTCTCGAACAGCCGGTAATCACCCTCGGTCACGTACTCGTCCTTCGTCGACTGGATCATGCAGACCGGCAACGGCGCGATGGCCGGCACGAACTCCTTCGGCATGAACATCGGTTCATCCGAGTCCTTCTTGGTGATCCAGCTCGTGAAGTCGGACCAGCGCCAGCCCAGCTCGGCGGTCGGCGGCAGCCCCATCGTCATCACGCCATTCAGCCATGAGCGATTCTGCGCGCCTGCGCCCGCCAGAACCGCCAGCGCCGCGCCTTCGGACACGCCCGAGACGAAGACGGGCGGCACCACCAGCTTCCGGGCCGTGAGGAAGAGGAACAGGCTGTTGTAGTCTCCCGGCGCCTGGCTCGTCGTCAATGTCGTCCTGCCCGACGTGAACGCGCCGAGGTACTGCCTGACGTTGATGCCGATCACCGTGTAACCCCTGTCGGACAGGTACTCCGACATGTCCACGGCCAGGCCCACCCAGCCGACGTCGCCGCTCCCCATGAAGATCGTGCCGAGCGGTTTCGCGAGCGCGGCTTTGTACACCGAGATCGTGAGCACCTTGCCCCGCAGCGGAAAATCGACCCGTTGTTCGGCGGTGGCCTGGGCGAGCGGTGCAGACGTCAGCACGAAAGCCGTGGCCAGCGTGCAAGCGAAGCAGACAGCGCAGGATGATTTCATAGTGTCGGCGGCATCCGCGACATCCACGCCAGAGAGCTGGCCATCCGCTCGAACAGCTCCTCGCGAGCGTCGGTGAAGCTGTGGTCGCGCGACCGGATGGCGAAGAATCGCCGCAAGGCCGTGTCCGCCCCGAACAAGTCCCGCGCGGCATCGGCGGGCAGATAGGCGTCACCTGTGGACTGAATCACGACGAGCGGCAGGGACTGAAGCCGGTCCAGATACTCGTAGGTCTGGAACTCGACCAGCTCCCGCGTGGGCACGTCGCTCGGCGACCTGCCCCGTTTCACCGGATAGTGCCGCACGTACTCCTCTTCCTTCGTGAGTGCCACGGCCATCACACCGGCCAGCTCCACATTGAGCTCCGGACGGCCGGCCGCGACGACGGCCAGGCCCGCTCCGCGCGAAACGCCTACGAGGATCGTGCGCGTGGCTGTCGGCAGGTTCAACGTCTGCTTCGCAAACTCGATCAACCGCTGGTAGTCCCTCGCCAGCCGTCCCGGGGTCGTGGTGCCGGACACGAATCCCAGATGCTGGAGGTAACTCGGCGCGCTGAAGCCGGCTACGGGGTACCCCCACCGGATCATGCGCCGGTAAGTCTCGACATCCTTGCCTCGCCAGCCCCCGTCGCCGGTTGCGTAGAGCAGCAGCGGCGTGCCGGGCTGCAACTGCGCCGGCCGGGCCAGGTGCAGGTCCAGCGGGTGATCGTAGAGCGTCATGGTCCGCTGGAGCTCGACCGGCTTCTGAGGCGAACGCACCGCCGGCCGGTGGGCGCAGCCGCAGACCGCCAGCACCGTGAGCCACGCGACCGAAAACGCGAAGTGCCGCATCAACCGATTCTCCCCTGCGCTCAGCGGTCGACCCTCGTGACGCGTGCGCGGATGATTACGATGTTCTCCTTCGGCTTCTCGCCGTCCACCGGCGCCGCCTCGATGTTTTCGACCACCGGCAAGCCATCGACGACCCGGCCGAAGGCGGTGTAGACGCGGTCGAGTCCAGGCGCGGGCGCCGTGCAGATGAAGAACGACGTCGAGGCGCTGGCGGGATCGTCGCCATGTGCCATCGACAGCGTCCCCTTCACGTGCGGCAGGTCGTTGAACTCTGGCTGCAGCGTCCGAACCAGGCGCTGTTGCTTCTCATCGAGCGGCTCACGCCGGAAGTTCATCGACCCGGTCTGCACGACGAAGTTGCGCACGACCCGGTGAAACAGCGTGCCGTCGTAGACACCCGCCGCTGCGAGCCGCAGGAAGTTCAGGACGTGCTCGGGCGCCTTGTCCGGCCGCATCTCGATCGTGATGGCACCGACGGTCGTCTCGAGCGTCACCCGGTACGCAGCGAGTTCCGCAGGGCTCTCCTGCGAGAAGGCCTCCGGCAGCTCGGCCGGCTTGTCCCGGATCGTCAGCGCGGTGATCTCGATTCGCTCGGTGGCCTTCCCTTTCTCGTCCACAGGCGCCTCGGAGATCTTCTGCACCACCTTCATGCCTTCGACGACCCGGGCGAACACCGAGTACTGCCCGTCCAGCGCTGGCTGGTCGACGACACAGATGAAGAACTGCGAGCCACCGCTGTCCGGCTTTCCTGGAAGGATGACGCTCGACACCGCGCCGCGGGTGTGTTTCTCCGCGCTCACCTCCGCCTTCAGCACACCGAGCCCGCCAGTACCGTAGAGATCTCTCCTGGCCGGGTCTTTCGAGAGAGGATCGCCTCCCTGGATGATTCCGTATTTGATGACGCGGTGGAACGTCGTGCCGACGTAGGCCCCTTCACGCGCGAGCTTGATGAAGTAGCCCACGTGGTTCGGCGCCGCCTCCGACAGGAGGTCGAAGACGATTGTTCCCGCCGTCGTTTCGATCACCGCCTGCTTGTCCTTCGTCTCCGCGGGCGTCAGCGGCGTCGTGAACGGCGCGGGCTTCGCAACGCCAGCCTGCGGAAGCCAGAGGCCGAGCAGCAGGAGAAGGACATTCATGAGCCAGAGGATATGCGGCCTTGCGGCCCTCCGCAACTGGCGGACGACGACCCGCGAGTTCCGCGCGTGAAAGCCGAGGATCTCGCCATCCTCTTTGTGGATGGCGCCAAGGCATGGGATGATGCCGTGCGCGACCGGCAGGTGGTGTGGCTGCAGGACCGCTTTCCGAACGCCGAGCTGCAGGCCGTGCCGGGGCTGGTCAAGCTGGTCGACCGCAAGGAGATCGAGGCCGCGGACTGGAGCCTCACCCCCGGCCGCTACGTCGGCGTCGCGCCGCCGGAAGAAGACGAGGACTTCGACTTCGAGCAGACCCTGCGCGACATCCATGTGGAGCTGGCCGACCTGAACAAGGAAGCGGTGGAGCTGGCGGCGAAGATCCAGGCCAACTTCGAGGAGATCGGCATATGAGCAAGCTGATTCCTGCGGAGTATCCGACTCTGCTTCGTAAAATTACGGAACGCGTTCACGCTGCGCAATACGCTGCGCTGCGTGCTGTAAACCTGGAGCTTGTGGGGCTGTATTGGGATATTGGGCGTTTGATCGTCGGGCGTCAGGCGGGCAGTTTATGGGGCAAGGCTGTTGTGGAACGCCTTGCCGCCGACCTTCAGGCCGAGTTCCCGGGTGTTGGTGGCTTTTCTGCCTCCAACCTCTGGCGCATGAAGGGTCTTTTCGAAGCCTACGCGGATTCCGAAGAACTCGCACCACTGGTGCGAGAAATCAGTTGGAGCCACAACCTCGTTATCCTGGAACGCTGCGCCGATCCGCTGGAGCGCGAGTTCTACATCCGCATGACGAAGAAGTTCGGTTGGACCAAGAACGTCCTGATCCACCAGGTCGAGAACCAGAGCTACAAGAAGACCCTGCTGGGCCAGACCAACTTCGACCGCGCCGTCACCCCGGCGATCCGAAGCTGCGCGATGAGTTCGCCAGCAAGGTCACGCGGAAGCATGCCACCCTGCAGGACATCCGTGAGATTGTCG